>CALEAW010000059.1 GCA_937943605.1 uncultured Sutterella sp.
GGGACTGGTCTCATCAAAGTGGGGCTTCAAGTCTCAGAATGCCTGGCTGTTAACAAGCTCGTTGTTGCATTGAGTTCGCTACAATCAAGGATCTTCAAATTTGACCTGATTTTCAAGCTAGGAATTCTTATTCATGCAACGCACCGATTTTGAAATTATGGCCCCGGCGGGCTCTCGTGAATCTTTGGCCGCGGCCGTGGCTGCTGGCGCCAATAGTATTTATTTCGGGATTGGTGCGCTCAATATGCGTGCGCATTCAGCAAGTAGCTTTACGATCGATGACCTGAAAGAGATTGCCGCCTATTGTCATGAGCGTGGCGTGAAGAGTTATCTCACTGTCAATACGATCATTTATGACAATGACCTCGAAGCAATGCGTACCATCATTGCGGCTGCCCGTGAGGCCAAGATTTCTGCTGTCATTGCGTCTGACGTGGCTGTCATGCAGTGTTGCCGTGAAATGGGTGTTGAAGTACACCTTTCGACGCAGCTTAATATCGCCAATGTCGAAGCTTTGCGTTTTTATGCGCAGTTTGCCGACGTTGTGGTGTTGGCGCGTGAATTGACGTTACGTCAGGTGGCTGATATTCGTGATGCCATTGACCGTGAAGGGATTTGTGGTCCATCAGGTAAGCCTGTTCGTATTGAAATGTTCTGCCACGGGGCGCTATGCATGGCCGTGAGCGGTAAGTGCTGGTTGAGTTTACATACGCGTGGTAAGAGTGCCAATCGTGGTGAATGTCTTCAGAATTGCCGACGCTCTTATATTGCGTACGACAAAGATCGTGGCACGGAATTGGGTGTGGACGATGGCTACTTTATGTCACCCAAAGACCTCAAGACGATTAGCTTCTTGAATTTGATGGTCAAAGCGGGTGTCACCGTCTTTAAGATCGAAGGTCGTGCACGCGGACCAGAATATGTGCGTACAGCGGTCGAATGCTATAGCGAAGCCTTGGATGCCATTATCGAAGGTCGTTGGACGGATGAACTGAGTACGAGTTGGGACGATCGTTTGGCGACCGTCTTTAATCGTGGCTTCTGGGATGGTTGGTATCAGGGTAAGACCATCCTTGAACGCACCAATGGCGCAGGTTCACAAGCTACGCAAAAGAAGATCTATTCTGGCAAGTGTTTGGGTTACTACCCGAAGGCGGGCATTGGTCGCTTCTTGATTCAGGGTGAACCCATTCAAAATGGCGATAAGCTTTTGGTGACGGGACCCACGACCGGCGCGGTTTATCTCACCCTAGAGGGTTTACGAGACGACGAAAAGTCAGCGGATCGTGCTGACAAGGGGGCGGATACCACCTTTAAGGTGCCCGAAAAGGTGCGTGAAAACGATCGCCTCTATGTGATGCGTGATGTTGTAGTGGATGAGTTGGCGTAAGTTTATATTGACTATTGACGCGCGAAAGAAAGCGGTAGTTGCGGAAGGTGTCTGCCGCTTTCTTCTTATAGTGCTTTGGGAAATGTCAAGCTATTGAGAAGCCGTTCAGGGGGTTCCTCGCTGTGAGCTAACGTGTTTACCAACGACTAAAGTTTCAATGCATATTTGGTCGCACGTCCTTTGCCAACGCGAAGAAGATGCCCATCTTCTACGAGACGCTTGATATGGTCTCTCAGCGTGAATTTGTTAACTTTAAGTATTTCTTCTGCTTCAGCAATGCTCATTGAGCCATGTTCGCGAATCAATTCGATCATTCGCATTGAGATTTCTGGCATTGTCCGAAGGAGATGTTCGTTTTCTACTTTGCGTTTGAGGTGTCGAACCTGTTTGACCAACGACTTCAGAAAGAAGGAAAGCCAAATGGTCCAGTTTGGTTTTTCATTTTGAAGCGTTTTTTGGGTGGCTCGGAGCGGGATGTAGTAGCTATCTTTTGATGCTTCGATGATGCTTTCAAGCGAGCTATATGGCGCATAGACATAGCCAGCTCGAAGAAGCAGGAGCATTGTCAATGCACGCGATAAGCGTCCGTTTCCATCAGTAAAAGGATGGATGGCAAGGAAGGCAACGATGAACATGCCGATCACGATAATCGGCGGAAGGGTTTTGTTGGTCAGTTGGAGGTTTGTCCAGGTTACCAATTGTTCCATGCAACGCGGTGTCTCGAACGCGCTTGCTGTCTCAAATATCACGCCGATTTGTTGGCCGCGAGCGTCGAATGCAGCAACATTGTTTTCGACGGTTTTGTATGTGCCTCGGTGGCGCGTATCCTTATCGCTAAATCGCATCAGCATAGCGTGCATTTGTTTGATAATGTTTTCGGTGAGCGGCATCTCCTCCCATGATGCGTAGATTTCATTCATGAGGAGCGCATACCCAGCAACTTCCTGTTCATCTCTCGTTGTGAACGACTGAGACGAGAGATTAGTCATAATACGAAAAACTTCTGCATCAGAAAGTTTTGCACCTTCGATGCGTGTCGACGAACCGATGCTTTCGATTGTTGCGATACGTTGAAGTTCAGTGAGGCGTTCTGGAGCGAGATTACCGTACGCCTTCCACCCGCCTTTAAATTCTTCGATTTCCATGAGTAGCGCCACTATCTCTTGATCGAAGATGATGTCTTTTTCATTGAGATTGAGGTTCATACGATTATTCGTCCGATTTCATTTGAAAGACATTGGTTTCCATTACAAGGACATTAGAATCCATTCGATTTCATTATAAACCATTCGATAAGTGCTCTTAGGCATTAGAATCCATTCGATTTGTTTACTGGTGAGCTTTTGAGAGGCGTCGATTTGAAAGGGTTTAGTGGTTAGACAGCTTGGAATGTTTAAGACACATTCACGCCTCAAAGCGAGCTAATAGGGGCTTTCGATGATTGCAAAGTTTAGTAGAGCGCTAGGGTACGGGTTTTTACAGCTTTCTAGCCGTCTTTAGCGGTCAGGATTTTTAGAATGGTGTTTCACCTACTAGCCTGAATTTTGCGTGAGTATTTCATATACATCTTTAATTTGTAAGATGTAT
>CALEAW010000060.1 GCA_937943605.1 uncultured Sutterella sp.
CCCGAATTCCGAATACCTAGACAGGTCTACGGACTCAACCAATAAAAACCGGTACATACTTATGGACACAACAGACAATAAGCGCTACGTTGCAATCGGCCTGATGCTCTTTGCAATCCTTTTCGGCGCAGGTAACCTTATCTTTCCGGCCTCAATGGGTCAGGCCGCCGGCGAAAACTACTGGTGGGCCTTTATTGGGTTCTGCATTACGGGTGTAGGCCTTCCTTTGTTAGCGATTATGGCCATGGCCTATGCTGGTTGCAATGACTTGCAAGAAGCTGCTGGTCGTGCTCATCCTCTTTATGGCCTTTTCTATACGGTCGTGGTTTACATGTCCATCGGTCCGTGTTTCGCTATTCCGCGTACGGGCACGGTGGCGTATGAAATTGGCATTCGTCCTTTCTTGAGCGACGGCATTGCTGAAACTGGCCTTTGGGTCTTCTTGGTTCTCTTCTTCGTGGTGTCTTATTGGCTAGCCGCTTCGCCACAGAAGTTGGTCGATCGTGTGGGTAAGCTCCTTACGCCAGCCCTTGTTCTGACGCTCGTTGCTTTGATCGCTAAGTCGATCGTTACGCCGCTTGGCGACGTTCAGGTTGCTCAGGCTGCTTATGCCGATGGTTTGACCGCTACGGTTCAGGGTGTGCTTGATGGCTACAACACGCTCGACGCGATCGCTGCTTTCGTCTTTGCCACGCTCGTGACGAACTTCGTCAAAGAAGGTGGTGCGAAGACCACGAGCGAAATCGCCTCCCAGGTCTATAAGTCTGGCATCATCGCTGTGTCGCTCTTGGCTGTGATCTACTTCTTCATCGCGAAGATCGGTGCTGAAAGTGTTGTCTTAATCGGCATGCAGGAGACCGGCGCTCCGGTGCTTGCGAAGTCTGCCATGGCACTCTTTGGTAACCTCGGTGCGGTGCTTCTCTCTGTCATCGTGTTGCTCGCTTGCTTGACGACTTCTATCGGTCTTATCACGTGCTGCTCGGCTTACTTCATGCGACTCGTTGGTCGTCTGACCTACAAGCAGTATTGCTTGCTCTTCACGGTCGTGAGCTTCTTGATCGGTATGTTCGGTCTTAAGACCATCATCGTCTCCACGATCCCGGTCTTGATGTTTGTCTATCCGCTCTGCGTCATCTTGATCGTCCTTCTCTTTACGGACAAGCTCTTTGGCGGTCGTCAGTGCGTGTACGCTTGGACCACGGCTTTCACCTTCGTGATGGCTACTGTAAGCGGTCTTGAAACGGCCGGCGTCAACCTCGGTGCCGTGAGCGAAATGATTAAGGCTTATGTGCCGCTCGCTAGCTACGGCCTCGCTTGGATCCCGTTTGCTGTTGTGGGTTACGTCGTTGGCCTCGTTTGGAAGGCTGCCGTGCCGACCACGAAGTGCTGCTGCACGAAGGCTTGCTAAAACAATAAGTTAAGCAAAACCCCAAAGACACCCCGTCGACCAAAAATCGACGGGGTTTTTCGTTCAACAGGCTCCTAAATCGCACGCTCGAGCAAAGCACTTTTCTTTTATTCGACCTCTAACTTCACACTGACACACGATCTTACGGCCTTCAAAATACTATTAACCTTTTGCTAAGCGGCCACATTCCACGCGTCAACCACAAATAAAACGCGCACAATAGACGGACGGATTAGGCAAAAGACGTGGGTTTCTGCTAGGCTTTGAAGCTCAGACACATTTAAGTAGATCGTCATGGCTTATACAGAATTTCAATATATTCCGCCAAAGGACCGTAAGAACGGTTCTAACGAATCCAACGAGTTGACGGCTCATACGCTCGATCCGCGTGCTCGGATCTTTAATCCCCTCACCGCTTTGATGCTTGATGGTGGCAATTACGTTGTCCGCGCAAATCCTGAACGCTTTACTCAGGAGCCTGAATTAGCTGCGCGTATTGCCGACATGACGCTCCATACGGGTAGCCTCATGCAAGTCGTTGAGTCGGGTGAAATTGAAAGCTTGACGCACCAGTGGATTGATGCCCTGAGAAGTTGCGATGCCTTGGTGATTACGGACTTTGACTATCCGCTTTTGATGGCGATGGCTGAAGGCCCCAACCGCGTACAGGACGTTCGTTTATTGCTTCGCTCGGCGCTCATCCGTATTTTGCAGGCACAACCAAGATTCTTGTTGATTGCTACCTATACGGGGTTACTCGACAGCCTCTTTAGTGATGACGACCGTATAACGAACCTCAACAATACAGTCGAAGGCGATATGCTGGTCGGCATGGACGAAGGTGCTTTAGGGATCTTCTTTGGCCGTCGTTTACAGCAGTTGGCGATCCAAAAGGGATTGACGCCAGACCTTCTGATGTACGAATTAGACATGCGTTGCTTACATCGTAACTTGTATGTAAAGCCCATGGTTGAAAGTTGGGTCAACAATAATGCCTTAGGTCCTTCTCGCTACATGCCCTTTATTTTGACCGATGGTCCTGTGATTGACCGTTTGGTCGTAAAGGGTTTGGTTGCCTTGAATCAATTGAATAGCCCCTACACGATCAATGAAGAAAAGGATCCCGAAACGGTCGCGTTACTTGAGTTGCTCGAAACATGTGGGGTGCTGCTTTGGGACCATGAACTTCATACCTATGAGTCGGCCAATTTGTCAGCGGACCGTATCTTAGGTTTGTTAAGTCTCATGATGGTGGTGCGAACGGACTCTGATTGGACGCTGGCCGCCCAAGACATCGTGTCGAACATGATGGAGATGAATCCAAATGCTGTCGCGCAAGCTGTTGAAGATTTAATGGCTTGTGTCGAAGACCAGGATGCCGACCTTGATTTAGCTGGACTTGTCTTAGCTGCGCTTTATTGTAGCGACGTTGAATGCGAACGTTTGTGTGATGAAAATCATACGTTGGACGTCTTACGTATGCGCTTAGCTGGGGGCATTCATGAGTTGATCTTTGCGCCCGCTGACTTCGACGTCAATACTCTGGTTGACGAAATTGCCCTTCAAGCCGAGGAGCTTGAGAAGGCTGACGCCTTAGAAGCCCAACCTGAAGTTCAAATGCGCCGTCAATATGTACGAACGATACCAACTTCAACCAACCAAAATGCCGATGAAGGTCTTCGTTACAAGTACCCAACGCCGCGCATTATTTTGAATGTGCTCGATTAATCGTTTAAGACAAAACAAAGTCTGACGATTCTGACTGGCCTCCTCCACGGGAGGCCTTTCGTTTTATGGACATGACCCATTGATTGGTCGAGCTTTTCTCGCGGTCTATTCGATGCGATGAAAGCTAATCAATTGTCCTCGATGCTTTGCGATTGGCTGAACTCAAAATTCATCAGGGCATAATCTCAGAACCTCACAGCCGCTATGCGGTGATGTTGACAGGCCATGCTTTTATTCAGCCTGAAGTCTAAAACCTCTGCCTTACAAGTCGTTACACAAAATACTCGGTTTTATTTAGGCGTGATGGTGCCTAAGCAAAAAGAGAATTGATCTCTCTAAGAGATTAAAGTGGTTCAACGAGCGCTTATGTCGTTTTAATGCCCATTAAAATGGGGGTTCTGATTGGCTGTGGGTTTTGCTATAGTAGCTCGTCTCCACTCTCAGAGAGGGGATTCAAAGGATATATCCTTTGACTCAGGCGCCCCGTCCCCGAAACCTAACCGTGCTACGCTGACGAGGCTTTATTTAGATAAAACGATAAACCCCACACATCATGCCTCGCACCGAGCCACTTCTCAGCCTAAAGGCCGAGCACCGTCGTGAGCTATCCAATTTTTTGGTGAACCCTGACATGCTTGAACATCAAAAGCGTCGTGCACAAATTTTGCTCGCACTTGATCAAGGTTTTAAAGGCACTGAAATCGAACGACATTTCAATGTTTCAAAGACCACTGTTTATACGATCGCTAAGCGCTATCGTGAACGCGGCATCAAGGGTGCCGTCTATGATTGCCGCCGTGTAGGAGTACCGAGCGTCATCCCGCCTGAAGCCCATGATTGGATCCGCTCGATCGCAAAAATTTCGCCAGAACTCTTGGGCGTTAAAGGCCCTCGTTGGACGATCACTAAATTACAAGCTTATATACGAACAAACGGCGCTTCGTCGGGGTATCCGATGTTAGATAGCCTGTCGCGCTCATACTTGTGGCAAATTCTCCACACGCATCGTCAAACCGAACCCGCTCTTTGATGTGATCACTGACAGGTCTATGTAATGCCTTAATGGCCTACTGTCATTCTAACGACTAACGAAACGGGTGCTTGAATTGACTTCAAACACCCGTTCTTATTTGGTGGACTTATGCCAAAGCTAATGGTGACTGCCCTATTCGCCTCTAGCTCGATACCATTGATCGACTTCAACGGCGCGTTCGCCGGGACCAACAGGCACACGTAATTGCAAGATTTCGTCTTGGGTTAAGGGACGCAAATTACGAATCATCATCGGTAGCCACTTGCGCTTTTCTTGCACATAGAAGGTGCCCACGATTTCGTGCCCTGTCAGTTGCCCTTCGGCATTACGCCACACATGAATTTCTTTTTTCATGGTGGGTGTTAGGCTATCACGTTCAGCAGGGTTCGAATAAAAGCTTGGACGCGATGTGATGTACTCCCATACATAGCCCTTTTGGTTTGGGTGACGCACAGGGTCATTCATGAGACGTGTAGGCTGACCGTAAACCGCAGCAATATCTCGAATGTTGCCGGCAGTTGAATAGACACGTTCAAATTCAGCGGGCGTAAAGGCCGTGGCTGGTAACGTTGTCATGCTTTTTAAAACGGGCCCACTACACCCCGAGAGGGTGACTGCAAGCGTAAGAGAAGACAATAAAAACGTACGACGTCGCATCATTAACCTTCAATATCTGCTAAATCGTTGAGTTCTTCTTTCGTCAAAGGACGAATACTATGCGTTGAATCTGCGCCAACCAGAGGCATACGGTGAATGTAGAAAATCCCACTGAAATCTTGACGACGAACGATGCCGCTCGCATCGCACCACACACGCAAGGTCTTTTGCGTCATCGGATATTCAGCGACCGGGTTAAACGGAATGAAATTCTTTGCTGACGGTCGACCACGCGTCCAGCTGTAATGAAGGACTTGTGTGCCGTCCGACTCGGATGTCATGTAGTCGGGTTCGCCTAAGCGTAAAAGCACGTCAGATTTGGTGGTTTGGTTTTCAATGATGGTACGCGCTAAGCGTTCGGTGGAAAGGTCACGAACCGCATTATTACCGACAGCACAGCCCGTTAAAAGGAGCGTCATAAAGACACCGCTCAATAAACCGAGTTGAATCGTTTTACGCATGAATGCTCCTTGGTCCACTCATAATCTATCAACAACCCTTTATTATGCCTAATCTACTATCGAATGAACGCACGTTCATAATTAAATTTTGTGAACGTAACATTTTTCTTAATTTCTTGTAACCCCTAATGACATTGCCGTGTGATGGGGCCGATTTACGAGTATGATGGAGATGTAAATGGAGAATGACCTATTGTCTTTCTTCCACTGCCCCACAATCCATTGACAAAGTTTGAGGTATTTCCATGTCTGATAACGAGAAGAAGATTAAGGTCAAATTCCCGCTCATCTCTTACCACTTAATTGAAGAAGCGGCTGAACTCACGGGTTGCTCCGTGAAGGCCTTTGCTGCTAATGCGATTCTTGAAGCTGCCATGCAAGTCGTTCAGGGCATGGATGACTATGCCTATGGTGATCAGTGCAGCGTTCATTTGACGGGCGATGAAGCCAAGGCGCTCTTGGGTCTTGTTGATGCTCTCGAAGATGAAGAACCTTGTGCCGATTGCGACAAGTGTGTTGACGGCGAATGCACCTGTGAATGCGAATGCGGTACTTGCGAATGCGACGGCAACAAGGATTGCTGCAAAGCCTCTTGCGAAGACTGCAAGGCATGTGAAAAGGAAGATGGCCAAAAGTCTGAGTGCGGTTGTTGCTGTGCTCAAGCTCAGGCTGAAGAGCCCGTTGAAGAAGCCGTTTGCTGCGCCGACGTGAAGGCAGATGTTGAATCCGAAGAAAAGGTTGAAGCCGAACCTGAGGTCAAGGTCGAGGACGTACCTGCTGTTGAAGCGCCGGTTGCCCCTACCCATGCTGTTAAAGCTGGGCGCAAGGGCAAAAAGCGCGCTCGCAAATGATTGACTTGATTGCCTAAACGTTCGGAGGCCTACCGATTTGGTAGGCCTTTGGCATTTAAAGCCTTGAGTTAACTCGCATGCCGCCAGTTAAATGACTCCGTCTGAAAGTGGTCTTCTTTACCATCCCAGGCTTTACGTAGTGCTTTTGCGAGCTGTACATTACTGCAAACGGCGAGCCGCTCGGGTCGATCAGCGAGGATATCATCCACTGTCGCACGGTTGATGTGACTTTCATGGAGTTTCAAAGTGATGCCTGACTCTTCGCAGAGCCTTTGAACTTCTGCCAATTGACTCTCTGTACTGGCATCCTTGATAAACCAATGTAGCGTCACACCTTTGGGCTTGATGTCTTTAGCCGCTTGAAGCCAGGCTACAAAGGGTGCAATGCCGATACCAGTTGCTACCCATGTTTGGCGAGATCCATCAAATACAGGTCTAAAAGCCCCGTACGGACCTTCTAGAGTGATTGTAGTGCCTTGCGTGACCTTAGGCACAATGGTGCTTGTGAAGTCACCTAAATGTTTGATCATGAGTGTGATGGTTTTGTCGGTTGTTTGGGCAACCGAGAACGGGTGACGTTCATCATTCAAGGTCACAAACACGAATTGGCCTGGTTCAATGCGTTTGGCTAATTCTGTTTGAATGGTCCAGCGTGTGACGTTACCGGTGGTCTCGGTGTGCACGATCATCCCTTCTACCCTATTCTCAATCCCGCCGTGGTTAAAGAGTAAACGTAAAGCTGCCCAACAACCCACGACCGTCACAAGAAGATTCCACCAACCAAAGGGCGTCATGAAGTCTGACGCTTCCATCAGGCGCACACAATGAAGCGTTAATCCCAAAAAGACGATCGAAAGGAGTTTATGGATGTGTAGCCATCGGCTGTAGCCAAGCGCACGGATAAGCGCTAAAAGACAAATGGCAAGCATGATCCACGTCAGCCATTCAGCGGAAGCATTGGCAACGGGTCGAAGGCCCTTCCAGAAGATGTCCCATAGGTCTGGATTCTCTGCTACTGGGATTTTCGGTGGATTTGAAAGTTCAAAGAGACGAATAATCGGTATAACGATCGGTTTGGTGTAGTAGTGAAAGAAGCTCAAACCCAACGCCCACCACCCTAAGACGCGATGATTGACATAGAGTTGGTCAAGCGGCGTTTTTGTGACACGTTCAAGCCAAGCAGGTCTTGCGGCCGTGACCAAACAAAAGGCCATAAACGTCCACGCCAACACACCATTTAAAAAATAAATCTCGTGCGTCCAAGCACGGGCATTCGTAGCGGGCGGTTCGTACCATAAACCAAAGAGCCATGTGCCAACCGTGATCACAATCAGGCTCGGAATCAATCGTCTCATTGCGTTCTCCTTCAATCGAAATGAAGCTTTTTTTGTAACGGTAATGCAATGCCCTCGGTATGTCTGATTCCTTTACACGAGAGAGAGCTTCTTTACACAGTTGTAAAGAAACTTAGGCCGGCTTTACAAAACGTCAGCCAAATATGAGGATTCGCTAAGTCAAGCTAATTAAAGACTTCAGAGATCTAGGCAATTGCCCGGATTACGCAATCAGTCAAAGAAACAGGTATTATTTGGCTTCGACCAATAAGGGCGTTTCTAGATTCGTTGAATACGACATCAGACAAATGCCTCACACAACCAAAGTATTTGACCTCATGACTATCTTTGAAATTTTGACGGCCGCCTTTCCGTTTATTTTGCCCTTTGCCTTTTTGTTGATCCGCCGTCTGGCAGGTTACCAATATTCGATTCAACGTACGTTGAGCCGCGTCGCTGTGGGCTTTTATTTGATTGGTTTGTTGTTCCTCTTCGGGCACGCCCTTCAGATGGGTGGCGGCTTTGAAGAATTCTTGAATGCCTTCTATGGCCATCCAGTTGATACGAGCATTCTTTACTACCTTGGCTTAGTCGGTGAATCCCTGGCTGTGGTCGCGATTATCTTCAACTTTAATAAGAAGATCGTGAATCCCTATGTGGATGCTGCCTTGGCTGGCGCAGATATAGAAGAAGACAACGCCGATAAACCAAATCCGAACATTCGTAAGCCTAATCGTAAGCGTGATCGTCGTAAGCAGGCGCAGATGGCGAAGCACGAATAAGGATGAGTTGATCCAAAAAATACAAGGCTGTTGACGTAGGTTAACGGCCTTTTTTCATTTAGCCCGAATCTAATTAGCATCTTTGCAAGGTTATTTACCGTGCCACTTTGTCAATTATATGAGACTTAAAAGTCAATCCTGGTAAACGATCGCGGCTCTGGATTTATGCTCGGGGTTACCCTGAAACGAGCCTTCTTTAGCATTCAATTTCCTCTGATTATCTTCTTGTAGGAGAAGCGTTTCAATGCACTAAGTCGAATGATGATGACAGTTAATATTAAAACCCTTAAGGGTTTTAATTGAAGGCTTAGGGTTAGGCTTCACGTTTACGATCACTCCTCTATCGTTTCTTAAAGGTAACGCCTAGACTTATTGTGACCTTGATCCGCATGAATGAAAAAGGAGATCGTCATGCACCTAAAACAAACGCTTCTCGCGGTTTCGACCGGCCTTGCTTTAGCGTCCCTTTCTATGGGCTCTTTGGCCTGTACAACGTTGATCGTTGGTAAGAATGTTTCTGAAACTGGCCGTGTCATGGTTGGTCACACAGAAGACGCAGGCGGTCGTGTATTGCACCAAGAATTCTTCTATCCAGCGCAAAAGCACGCTGAAGGCGCTGACCCGTTGGTAGCAGAACCAGGTCGTGCTGTAGTGCCTAATGTACCTGAAACGCTCGACACCTATTGGTCCAACATGATGGACATGAGCGGTTCATCCTTTGACCAGGGTTTTACGAATGGCGCAGGTTTGATTATTTGCTCGAACGGTGGCGGTAGCTCTTTTGACGGCAACGAACTTTCTGACGCAGATGCCAAGTTAAAGGATGGTGGCATTGGTTTCCTCTTCCGTCGTACGATCGCAGAACGCGCTCATAATGCCCGCGAAGCCGTTAAGATCGCTGGCGAAATCATCGAAAAGTATGGCTACTTCGGCGCAGCCCGTAACTATACGGTTGCCGATAAAGACGAAGCTTGGATTATCAATGTGGTGAAAGGTCGTCATTATGTCGCAAAGCGCATCCCTGACGACAAGGTCATGTTAATTTCGAACTACCTCGCCATTCGTGATGTTGACTTGAACGACAAAGAAAACGTCATCGCATCACCTGACCTCATTGAATATGCGATTAAGATGGGGCGCTATAAGCCTGCCAAAGCCGGTGACTATAGCGACTTTGATTTCTCGCGTGCCTATCAGCCTGATGAAACAAGCCGCTTACGCTCTACGAACGCCTTGCGTCTACAGACGGGGTGGGAATATCTGACGGGTATTCACTATAGCGATTGGTTGCACTTCCCAGAACTTCAATCGCCGAAGTTTAAGGTCGGTGTTGACGAAATCCGTCATTTGATGCGCTTAACAGCACCGAAGACCTACGCTGAACGCGGAGACGGCCGAGCTGATGCCTTCCACGTGAGTGCTGACGATATTTCGCGCTCTCAAACCCGTGAATCGTGGGTGATGGAATTGGGCGAAAAGCCGCACTTAAATACCTTGTGGCGTTGTTCGAGCTACCAAGAAACTGGCCCTTATATTCCATGGTTCCCGACGGCAGGCAAGATTCCAGAAGGTTATCAATGGACAACACTTGAAGAAGCTCGCAATGTTCACTTCAAGATGAAGCCTGAATATCTGTCGCTAGACTGGAATAAGAGCTACTTCACTTATGCCGTCTTGGGCGAACTCGTCAACTTTAACCGCGGATTGTTGGGCGGCGTGTTGCCTGTGCAAGCTGACGTTGAAAAGGCATTTGATGCTGAAGTCGTTAAGGTGCGCGAACGCGTGAAGGACTTACCGCGTGACGAAGCTCGTAAGATTTTGGCTGACTTTACGGTAGCTTCCGCAGCCAAGGCCGACAAGATCTACAAGGATCTCTTGGCAAGCATCAATACAGTGAAGGCAACGGCTGACCGTCAGGAGGTGAGTGTCTCTGATAAGGACGGAACGATCACGTTAACGATGGCCAAGACCGCTGACATGCCCTTTAAGACCTGGGATAAGTCAACGCTTTATTGGAGTCTCGGGATTACGGGCGCTAAGGCTTCAACACTTGAACCAGTGACGCCAGTCAAGGTTAAAGAAACGAAGGATAGCATCGCCTTTACATTTAAGACGGCTGATGTCGCGAAGCATGCCGTTGCTGGTTGTTTAACCGACACTTACTTGCGTGGTTACGCTGACCATAAGCGATTTGTCGCCATGGTGCCAGTAATGTTCACGAAGTAATATTCACAAAGAACGTTTGATCCGAGGGCGGTCTATTGATTGTAGGCCGCCCTGCTCTTTTAATTAAAGAAGCTTTTCTAAGCCTAGATCGGTTCTAACATCGCTCGTTTCTCCACCCGACTTAGAGAGGACATATTCAACGACTTAGAATCAACCTTGCTTAATCATATTCGTGTGGGTCTCGACTAATTAGTTGAATCCACCGTCAGGTCGATCTCAATCCCATGACGCTCAAAGTACCCTAACAGGGCATTAATAACCCATGGTCCGAAGCTCGTACAAAGTAAGGCCGACTTCACCATACGGTCTTGATACTGCGACACGAGGTTGTGCTTCACGAGGTGAAGCATCGCTGCTGCATAGTTACTTTCAAGAGAGATTTTGTAGTTTTTACGGCTAGCAATTTTGTAATCGGTATAGCGACACATATTCTCAACTAAAGTGACTAATAGTTCCGCCATGCTTTCTGGCGACGGATTGAGTTTCTTATAGTCACCAATAGCTTTACGGCACACGACGAAACTACAAGTTGCATTGCCGACCTCAGGGAAGAATTCATTTTCGATGATGGCAACGAACTCTTTTAAGCGAACGTCTGAATCGGTTTCTACCATCGGATCGAGGTAGGCTTTCGCGACAGGTTCGTCGTCATAGAGTTTAAGAAGTACCTGAAGGAGCTGCGCTTGCGAGAGCGATTCGACAAGCTCAGGGATGGTCTTTGCTGCAGGTTTTGCTTCTTTTGTATCCTTCACAGCCTTTTTACAAGCGCGAAGACTCAGATTACCAATCCCGTGCTTCGGGGCTGCTTTAGGGGCAATAAGGTCAGCGTATTGTTGAAGTCTTTCAATGGGCGTAGTATTCGCCGCAAGAGGGCCAACTGTGATTTTGCTTTTTTCTAGCACCTCAAGCACGAGTTGTGTGAGCTGCGCACGATCGAACGTATTGAGATAGTTTTTAAGAGCAACTTGCGACATTTGGACAACTTCAGATTATTAATGACAACTAGTGTGAAAAATCAAAGGTAAGAAGTTTACCTGACGATTTCGCAAAATGTGGCTTCGTCTTTAAGCGATGACCTGGTACAAGTTGGCCTCTTTATTCATGCTGTGTCTTTACGTATCGGCCCATCTTTTGGCAAATAACAATCAAAAAACCGCCACCAGAGATCCTGGCAG
Source organism: uncultured Sutterella sp. (assembly GCA_937943605.1). Classification (GTDB taxonomy): domain Bacteria; phylum Pseudomonadota; class Gammaproteobacteria; order Burkholderiales; family Burkholderiaceae_F; genus Sutterella. Next base: position 11,656 of record CALEAW010000060.1, read on the forward strand.
CGGTTCCTTGAGGGCTTATTGTGTAAGCCTAATCGAAAAAAGTGCGCTTACTTTTCAAGTTCGATCGGTTCGCCCTTACCTTCAGCGGGCTTTTCACCCATGGCCATGATGGCATTCAAGATGATGGCACCAAAGGTCGCAGTCCCAATGCCGCCAAGGCTAAAGAAGCCAAGGTTGAGCGTAAAGTCACCACCACCTAAGATGAGGGTCACAGCAGCGACCATAAGGTTACGGCTATTACCAAAGTCCACCTTGTTGACAACCCAAACACGGGCACCGGCCACAGCGATCAAACCGAAGACCACGATGGAGGTGCCACCGAGGACAGGCTGTGGAATCGTTTGAATCAAAGCGCCAAACTTGGGCGAGAAGCCTAAGATGATGGCGAAAATGGCAGCGACCGGGAAAAGAAGCGTCGAATAAACGCGCGTTGCAGCCATCACACCGATATTTTCACCGTAGGTCGTCACACCCGTACCGCCACAGGAACCCGAAACCATCGTGGCAATACCGTCACCTAAGAAGGCTCGACCCATGTACGGGTCAAGATTGCGACCAGTCATGGCGGTGACGGCCTTGACGTGGCCGAGGTTTTCAGCGACCAAGATGATCACAACCGGTACGATCAAGGCAATGGCGTTCAGTTCAAAGACGGGGGTATGGAAAGTCGGGACACCAAACCAAGCGGCATTAGAAATGATCGAAAAGTCGATAGGCTTACCCATGCCAAAGCCATTAGCGAGCACCGCATATATGACGTAGGCAATCACAAGACCCACTAAAATCAAAAGTTTCTGGATAAAGCCACGCGTCCAAACAGCGACACCACCAACACACATAAAGGTGACTACAGCCATCCAGCCATCAAAGTCCGTGGGCCCTACAGAACGAACAGCCGTAGGCGCGAGGTTGAGACCAATGACAGCCACCACTGCACCTGTCACAACAGGCGGCATGAGTTTTTCGATCCACTGAACGCCCGTCATCATGACAATAAGACCAACGAGCGCATAGACCAAACCGCAAATAACGATGCCACCAAGGGCGACACCAATATTGGCATTAGCGCCCGACCCCGCCACATAGCCAGTCGCAGCAATCACGACGCCAATAAATGCGAAGGACGAGCCTAAGTAACTAGGTACACGGCCACCCACGATAGCAAAAAAAATGAGTGTCCCAATGCCACTCATCAATACAGCCATATTCGGGTCAAAACCCATCAAAATCGGCGCTAACACCGTTGAGCCAAACATGGCCACAACGTGCTGAATACCCATCGCGACGGTTTGTCCTGCCGGCAAACACTCATCAGGCGCGACTACGCCTTGCTCTTTGAGCTTCCACTGCGGGAAATAACCCATAAAACACCTCTTTTTGTCTCAACAACTTTTGCGTTCAAGATTGGTTGGATAGAACAAAAACGCAAGTTAAACTTATTTATTATACACACTTACTTTCAAATTGACACAACCCCGAAAAAAACCTCGTTAACATCCCACCCTAGAGTCTTAGTTCAACAACACGCATTTGCAATCTCTAAAACTTTTTTGAGTGATTCGCAAATTGAGCCATACGGACGACATTGGCCTTTGGTAGGATATCGGACACACTCGCACAGATCGTGCGCATAAGCACGAAGACCTTTTAAAGGAATCAACATGTCCGATGCGTCGGTATTGCAAAAAATTAAAACCCTTAAAGAACAAAAAGATGACCAAGGGATCCTCGACCTGATTGAAACATTAGCTCGCGATGAAATGTCGCCTCAGATCTGGTACGAAAAAATTGCTGCGAACATTAATCTTCCTGGCACCGAACACCTTCAAAAGACGCTCCAACTCTTTGGTGAACTCGACAACATGTGGGCCGACACGACGGTGCGCAACTTTATGGTGGCCGCATTGCGCCTTCGCATGGCGCAGCCCATCGCCGCTTATGGCATTTTGCAAGAGTTCAATCCTGACGTCTTACAGGATCGCCAGGCGGCCGCTGTCACCCAACTCTTTGAGTACACAAAGAACACCTTGGTTCTCCCGCGCCATCAAAAGATCACCGATAAAATTCGGGTCTGTTGGGAAACCTTTGCAGGGCTCGAAGCTGAGATTCGTGAATATATCGAAAATAACGATCTCACTCGCGCCAATATGTTGGCAAGTGGCGCTTTCACTAAAATCGTTGACGAAGGGCTCTTTATCATTATTGAAAAGCACGACGGTAAACCCTACTTGGTGATCTCAAACCAGGGTTTCCGTCACACAGTGCCGGTTATTCGTTTGTTTGCAGCATTAGCGCCGAGTGACATTTTGGCCAACTGGTCAATCGACGAAGGCTTTAGATATCGCAATCAACCGTTGCGACTTCCACCTGGTGCCGATGGCGTGTCGCCAATTTTGAAGTTTGGGATCTCAGACGACCATGGCATTCGAGAACTCTTGGTGACGTCTGAAACCCAAAAGACGATGCCGATGCTTCCCCTTGTCCCGCTTGTTCGAAGCCTTATGGCAAATATCATGCAGCAAACGGGCGAAGCCGCCTTTACCCATTGTTTTAGCATTACCAAAATCGTTGAAGAAATTCCCGAATCAGCGACGAAGTTGACGGTCGAGGACATTATCAAGCGGGTAAAAACTGAAGTGCCTAATTGGGAGACCTTTACTTTCAAGGATTTGCTCGACACAGAATTCGAAACGCGCTATCCGGTAAAGGTGGAAGCTGACGCGTCGACCCCGCGTAAGCGAGATGTCGTCTATTTAAAGACCAACCAGCCGTGGTTGATGGTGCAGCGCATGAAAAAGAACCTTCAGGCCGCTCAGCATCTCGAAAACTACGGTGCACAGCCTGCTTACTTTGCTTTTAGAACCCAAGCGGGGCCACTCGCAGACCAAGCCATACTTCAACGCATCGTCAGCGACTTATCTCAAGTCACCCATACGTGCGCCGTGACGGGGTATGCCCACGGTCAGGTACGCGTTTATTTGGACGTCTTGGCTTGGGATTTGAACGAAACCTCGACCTTGATTCGTGCGTGCCTTGAAGCCTACTGTGCTGCGAGCAACAATACGTTGATTGACTTTAGCCTCTATCCAACGATTGAAGAATCTGTCGGGATGGCCTACGTAGGTGCCGCGCCACAAACCATACCGAGCAAAGAATTAATGGAGCTCTCTAAACAGATGCCACGCATCGAAGTCTTTGACTGGTTCGGTGAACCCAATGTCGATGTCACTGACGATGAAGTCTTTGACGTGGTTGAAGACCTTTATAAGCAAGGTCAGATCGATGACGTACGTTTGTTGCTCATTAATATGCCAGCTGCGTCTTTGACAAAGCGCGCTCGTTTGATGCTTTCGATTGCGAAGTTAATCACGAGTCAACGTGATCGTGATGGAGCAACAATGCAAGAGATGTTCGCGGCGAGTAAGATTGTTGAAGAATGTGTTGCAACGCTCAAGGCGGTAGAAGACGAGTTAGCTGGCACGGTCGACTTTGAGTGTCTCCATGGCATCATTGATTACATGATGAGTCATGAGGGTCCAGCGATTGATCACTTTGAAGCGGCCCTCGTAGCACCTGATGCGCCGTCAGTTTATTTTTCGCCAGACGAACTCAAGCAGCTTCGTGACCGTTGTGTGCAGGTCGTCTCGAGCCCGAAGTTCGGCATGAATTTCTATCATAAGTGCCAAGTCTTGCGCCAATTCTTGGAATCCCTTGAAGACTCGATTCATGAGTTAGAAGAAACGGTTGATCACGAGAAGCTCGCCAATGAGACGTCCTCGTACAGCAAGATGCTACGTCAGTTCTTCGAAGGACTCGATATCTCTATCAAGGCGCCTAGCGAAGCGAACAACCAAATTCAGATCACGATGAATGCACACGAAGACCAAACGGTCGCGTTTGAAATGGTGTTGCTGCGCCAGGGGCTAAGCCAGGCTGGACACGACTGGGATATTCGTCTTGAAGGCGTTGAAAAGAATGCCGACGGTGTTTATGAGCCAACCGAACACATGCACTATGTCCAGATCGATCCTGCAGAGCTCACGAGTCGCCTTGCACGTCAAGACGTCTATAAGGCTTATACGATGGCACCCGAACTTTGGTTGGACTTTAAAGAAGGCGATAATACCCACGCGGATCAGCTCCACAGCCATGGTTTAGTGCCCTTGATGCTCATGATTCCGCATAAGAACGAAAACGATGCCACACGTTTAGCCGAACTCGATCGTTTGGCCACTCTCCTCGTAATGACCTTCCCTGACGAAGTCGCGCACTATACTGGGAAGGCTTTAGGGCTTGAATACGACTATATCGACTTTATGGTCGCTAATGGCCAGGCCTTTCTTCAGCTCTCTAAAAAGTGCTTCGAAGAAGAAGGCATCGCCAACGTGCGCTATCGTGCGTTTAGGACGCATGTGGACGAAAAGCCGCTGACGTTCGACATTCAAAAGTTGGATGAAGAAGTGCCGCCTAATACGATGTTGAACTAACTCGAACTAACGATCGTTCAATAGCCTAAACCCCCGCTTGACTAGATACTAACGGTACATGGTCTTCGGGGGTTTTTC
>CALEAW010000061.1 GCA_937943605.1 uncultured Sutterella sp.
TGACCTTCCTACGCGCCTCATAGTGCTTGAGTGCAACTTTTATGGGAAGTTAAGGGTGCTCGTGAACCATTTGCGTTATCCGTCGCTTGATTGGGTCGACCGTAACGGCGCTAAGGTGGGCGACATGATTGAACTCGGCCGTGTGGTGCCAGCCGATACACTTGAAGAGCTCGCAACCAAGCTCAAGATGCCTGTCGAAAACCTGAAGGCTTCGATCGACAACTATAACGCTGTCGTTCGTGGCGAAAAGAAGGATCCGTTAGGCTTCCAGGCGAATAACAAGGCCGACCGTGAAATGACGGAAGGTCCTTGGTACGCTTGCCAAAAGGTGCCGACTGTTCACCATACGATGGGTGGTCTTCAGATTAATAAGGACGCTCAAGTTCTTGATGTGAATGGTAAGGTCATACCAGGTCTTTATGCTGCGGGTGAAACCACAGGTGGTATTCATGGCTCCAACCGTCTTGGTGGTAACGCCATTGCTGACTTGATGGTCTTTGGCCGTACGGCAGGGATGAACGCCGCACAAGGTAAGTAATCAAACCCGTTGATCGATTGATTACTAACTGATAGAACGCCTCGTTGACATGATGTCTTCGGGGCGTTTTCGTTCGTGTCATGTCATTAAAAGACGGATAATCCGTACAATGTCTCTATCCTTTGCCTCATTCACGGAAACCTCACAATGCTCAAGAACCCACAACAAACGGTCGAAGCCCTTACTGCATGGATTGCTCAGTACTTTAAAGAAAATGGCCCCACGTGTTCTGCCGTGATTGGGCTTTCGGGGGGCAAGGATTCGACGGTGGCCGCCGCACTCTGTGTGCGCGCTTTAGGGGTTGACCGTGTGGTCGGGGTTTTAATGCCCGATGGTGTTCAGCCTGATATTGACGATGCGCGTGCATTGGCTGCGCATTTAGGTATTAAAACGGTAGAAGTCAATATTGGCGAGACGGTGAGCGCACTTAAAAAGACGTTAGCTAGTAATGAAGCTTTGTTGGGGTTGTCGGGTACGGACGATTTGACGCGTGACACGGTCATTAATTTGCCAGCCCGCATTCGTATGACAACCTTGTATGCCGTGGGGCAGATGTTGCCTAATGGTGGGCGTGTCGTCAATACGTGCAATCGCTCTGAAGACTGGGTGGGTTATTCAACCAAATATGGTGATGCCGCCGGGGACTTTAGTCCGTTATCGAACCTTTTGGTGCATGAAGTTTTGGCCATTGGTCGTGCATTAGGATTGCCTGAATATTTGATCGCAAAGACGCCCTCTGACGGGCTGTCAGGTTCCACCGATGAAGACCGTCTGGGCTTTAGTTATGCGACCCTAGACCATTACATCTTGACGGGCGAATGTGACGATGAAGCCACGCGCGCTCGCATTGATCGTTTGCATCGCTTGAACCTACATAAACTCCGTTTGATGCCAAGCTTTACGTTAAGTGACGAGGATCGCGCTTAAGATGGCGGTTCTCAACCCTCAAACCAGGGCGCAAGCGACTCGGGAGGCACTCCTCGCAGGGCCCGTTTTTCCTCAGGTTGTGCGCTTTGGCATTCCGACCATGATCAGCATGTTGACGCCTGCGATCTACAATACGACCGCAGCGTACTTTGTGTCGGATTTAGGGACGACCGCGATTGCGGCTTTAGGTATTGTCTTTGCACTCCACATGATCATGGCTTCAATTGGCATCATGGCGGGGCAAGGCTGTGCTTCTCAAACGTCTCGACTTTTGGGTGCTGGTGACGACGAAGCGGCGGGTTTTATTGCGGGTACTGGGATCGTCGTTTCGCTTTTTGGTGGCACATTGCTCACGGTTTTGGGGCTTGTGTTTGTAGAGCCGCTCCTTCGCATCTTGGGTGCAACACCTACGATCATGCCTGATGCCAAGGCTTACGCTCAAGTGTTGTTAATGTGTGCTCCGATCATTAGCGTTGGCTTTACGTTCAATAACCTTCTGCGTAGTGAAGGGCTTGCTATTGTTGGGATGCGCGCTTTGCTCACGGGTGGGCTCTTCAACTTGGTGCTCACGCCTTGCTTTATTCAGGGTTTGGGTATGGGTATTGAGGGCGCAGCGTGGGCAGCGGTCATTGCGCAGACGGTGAGTACGTGTCTTTTGGTGAGTCACTATGTGAGAGGGCAAGGACTTCTAAAGATTTTGTTGCCGACCAAAGCACGGTTTGTGGCACTTGCGCCGCGTATTGTGCGAAATGGCTTGCCAAGTCTCTTAAGAAACGGATTAGCGGCCGTGGCGGCTTCCGTTTTGAATGTCACGGCGGCAGGCTTTGGTGATGCTGCTGTCGCTGGTATGAGCATTGTAGGGCGCGTCATCATGATTGTGAACGCCATCATGGTGGGTTTAGGCCAAGGCTACCAACCTGTTGCAGGTTTTAATTGGGGAGCGGGCAACTATTTGCGTGTTCGCACAGCGCTTTTGTCAACCGTGACGGTAGGTACATGCTTTATGACGCTATCGGGCCTCGTTGGATGGTGGTTTGCTAAAGATATTGTGAGTGTCTTTGCTAATGGCGACCCAGATGTGATTGCGGTGGGCACTTTGGCGCTTCAATGTCAATTCATGTGTTTTCCGTTTATCCCGGGTAGCATGATTGCCAATATGACCTATCAAGTGTTAGGTCGAGCGAAAGTGGCGAGCTTGTTGTCAAGCTTACGTCAAGGCTTATGTTTTTTGCCTTTGATTGTGGTGTTGCCAAATTATTATGGCCTGACTGGATTAGCGGCCGCACAACCCTTGGCGGATGTGGCGGCCACATTGCTGAGTCTCTTCTTTTTGCGAGCGATCTTACGTGAAGCCAAAGCACGTGTAGATGGCACGTTTGAGGCTTCTAAGCAAGATCAACGGTAAAGCCATTTAGAGTAGCCAGTCAGGCTTAGGCAGGTCGCCGAGAATCTCGAAGATTTCGTCGTCCGTTGGTTCAGACACGTTGCCGTTAGGTGCAATTTTGAGCATGAGCACGGGATTTTCGGCAAATTCTTCGTCGCGTGCGAACGCTTCTTCGTCACTTTCGAAACGAACAAAGACAGGACCGCGGTTGGTTTCGCGGTAGATTTCGAAGTCTCGCCAGGTGCAAAGCCATTCGACGTCTTTCTTATAGTGCGTTTGAGCGTAAGTACGGGCTTCGTTTTCGAACATATGCATCGTTGATGGTCTCCAAAGGAAAATGAGTCAGAGGACACAAAACAGTGTGACGCCTCATGCGTCAACGGAGGACGTAGCCGAAAAGAGGCCTTGTGGCGAGTGGGTTTACGAAACAAGTTTGTTTCAAAAGCGACTGCTGCACTTAAGTGCAAAAAGGCCTCGCTCAACCGTCTGGTGACGATTGATCAGCGAGGCCGTTGGTGTGTGCCGTGTGGTCGCCCAAAAGGCTCACATGTCTCTTAAGAGACCGTGCTTTTCGTACGTCGTCACGCGAACCGGGTGGTTGTTGTCGTCGACAAAGACAACCTGCGGATGATGTGTTTTGGCTTCTTCGGGCGTGATCTGCGCATAAGCCATGATGATGACTTTATCGCCAACAAATCGAAAGTTTTTTTGCGGCATGGGTGGGTGAATGCCTGTGCCGCAAATGTTTATTTTCTGTCTGTGAGTTGCTGAGCGATTTTATCCAAGCGCGCACGAATTTCTATGAATTCGCAATCCAAATCCAATGTCCGAACTGAATAATCATTTCCGTTGATTCTAAAGTCGGCATCGGGTGTGATCGCTTCTTTTGTTTTGGCGTAGAGAAGCATGCCCGACACTGGCACGTCTGGCATGGCGGCTTGAAGATTTCGAACGTAGGTAAAAATCTGGTAAAGATTCGATGAATGGTAAGTCGACTTCTGGTGATGACTCTGCAAGGTATGCCCGTAGAACTTTGCATCGATAATCAGTACTTGTGTTTCACCTCTGAGAACAATGTCCGACTTCATCTTGGGAAGATGTTGGGGAACAGGAGTTCCTGGTTCTAAATCCCACGCAATATGGGGAGCAGCCGCTTGCAGCTGGGGGTGGTGCACTCGAAAATATGCCAAGAGAAAACGTTCGTATAGTCTGGCGAAATCAAAGTCCTCGAACTGAGTCAATTTCAGATTCCCACGATTTTCAGTTTGAATCTGGCGAAGATAAACCATCCTGCAAATGTTGAGCAACAGCTCGTAAGACTGCGTCTGCCTCCCCAATTGAAGTGTGGACCAACGAACGCAACGCAGATCGATGTCAGCGACCTGATCGAAAATAGGTAGGATTTTTCGAAGCTCTTGTCTATGCGCCAGTTTGACGCGTGGATGCCTGATGAGAATCCTCATCGTCTGTTTCAAGATGCGATTGAAGAACGTATCGGTCATCAAATCATCGAAATGACAATTTAGGAGTTGGCGGCAATTAATGCGATGCCGCATCGAATCTACAGGATTGATCTTCCCTCGTACCGTTTGAATGTCCTGGTCCTGGAATACATAGTCCCGGTGCAGTCCCTGCTTGATTTGACGAGTAATGCCTTCGACTAAAATGGCCGCCATCAAATCTTCTAAATGCTCGAAGGACTCTGTACCCACCTTCTCAAAGTGACGTTGATTCAGGCCTCGATAGGCATACGCGAGCATATGGAAAATGTTGCGTATGACAATACCATTATCTGCGATCATTTCAATGGTCCAGTGTCAAGGATTGCAATCTGTTGCTCCAGTCTTTTAACGTCTCTTCATCGTCATACCAGTACTCTTCCAACAATGGCAGAAGGTCATAGTTCACGACACCGTATAGCCACTCGTTGAAAGCTTCCGATGAATCTTCTTGTTTTGGTTGTGGGATACCGCCTAGGTAGCTATGTCCGATGAGGAATCCCTTTCCTAAAGATGGATCATCAGCAATTGCTGTGTTGAGGGCTCTCATCACATCAACTAACTCATCAAATCGGCTTTTTTGTCCTGTTGCAACGCCTAGCGCATTACGCACTGAGGTCGCATAGGTCTTAAACCCTTCGATGTCATCTTCTTCGTTTTCCTTGAAGCAGGGTGTCATCGTGAAGAAGGAAAAGCGGCGACGTAATGCGTAATCGATCATGGCCAAAGAGCGGTCAGCAGTGTTCATCATGCCGATAATGAACACATTCTCGGGCACAAGGAAAGGTTCTTCAAGTCCAGGCAATGTCACACTTTCGCCACGGTGATCCGCTTCGATGAGCATCATGAGTTCGCCGAGAATCTTGCTTAAGTTGCCGCGGTTTATTTCGTCAATGATAAAGAAGTATTTGTGTTCAGGATTCGCACTGGCCTTTTGGCAGAATTCGTAAAAAATACCTTTTCGTAGCTCAAATCCATTGACGCTAGGCTTGTAACCGATCACAAAGTCTTCATAGGCATAGTTCTGATGAAACTGCACCATGCTGATGCGTCGGTCGTCATTCTGGCCCATGATGGCCCACGCTAAGCGGCGCGCGGTAAACGTTTTGCCAACCCCTGGCGGCCCTTGCAGGATGATATTCTTCTTGCGAGTTAGTAGTCCCTTGAGGCGGTGCAAGTCTTCAGAGGACATCCAGACTTCGTTTAAAAACATCTCCTCCGTATAGGCCGGCGGATCTTTGTCGTCACAGACATCATTAGTCGAGTCTTCGGCCGCATCTTCTATGCATTCGTTTAAATTAGCATTCGCCGGTTTGGCATACGCAGAGCAATCAATCTCCTCCAAAGCCTCGTTGAGTTCGTCGCGCAACTTCCAGAGAAAGACGCCTGGCGTGTCGTCGTCCAAATGCTTGTCAACGTATCTTCCTTCAAAGGCAAATGGCCAATATGGGATGGAGCCATCGTCATCGATTGCATAAGGCGGCAGATTCAGACGGTCTAAGATTCGCTTGCCCAAAGCACTTCCAGCTGTATTGTAGTAATTTGATGATCTTCCATAGACTTTAGCTAATCTTGCACATGTCGCACTTCCGCCAATGGCCTTTAGGCAGGCAACTAAGGTTCGCGTCTCAGGCTTGAAGATCGAAGTGTCGTCCCACAATTCAAGCCATGTCGCCTTACTGATGGGATATTTATATTCCGAGTAATACCACTTGCCGGCATTTTCCTCGGCCGATTTCAACTTACGCTTGCTGAAGGATTGAATATCTTCAATGCCGTCATAGTCGGCCATCAAGGCTTGCATGGCCTCAACGTGAGGCGTACCGGCGAGGGTTCCGGAGGCCGCCTGTAGTAATCGATCGCTGTAGATGGCAGGGAATATAGGCTTCTCTCGATTCTGGTAAAGGAACGCGATTTTCCATTTGAAGATGGGCCACAAGTGTTTCTCTGTATCGATGGTCTGTACGTCTCCCTCATAGGCAGCCTGCGCTACTCGAGTCAGTGCTGTCTTCACCAATTCGAAAGCTTCTTCCAATGTCTTGCCGTAGCGCTGTTCTTTCCAAGCGTAACCGTTTTTATAAACAATGCCATTTTTCGTACTTTCATTAGCTTTGCTAGTAGGGTAGATGCCAAACTTTTCCGCCTTCGTGGGAAGCTTCCCGAGCGGCTGAAGCTTCTGTCCGACCCAATAGGTGAAAGTTGTTTGATCGTTAGCTTTGGTGTATTCATGCAAGGTAAGCTCGGACAGCTTTTCGCGTGGAAAGCGCAACAAGAATTCATCCCAAAGCACTTGGCTTTGGTCAATGGTCGGTTTATTGTCTGTCATAACGGTTTCTGTTTTTTGAGATTACAAACTTTTTGTTGATTGTGGTATCACATGATACCACGCTACTTAATCGTCTATCTGCGTCACGGAATGACGTATGCTAATTTATATTTGTCTTGTATAGCGAAATGTCATCAAACAGTCGTTATTGATGGAGGTCATTATGACAAATAGACTCAACATGTCTAAACCTGCGACGTGCGAAAAGGCAATTCAAGCGTTATGGCTAACCCGCATTGTTGCGGATCAATCTTTATGGGGAATTTTGACTCTGAATTCTCTTCGAGACTCTGGTGCTGAACCTGTTGGATCACGCCTTCTCGAAGCTTTGCAAGGGTTCACGTCTGAGGATTGAACGACGGTGATCTTTCCCTTGCGTAATTCCTATCTGCTAACAACATAAAAGAGAGTGACGTTCTCAACCACCTTACCGAAGATCGTGCCTACCTAGAAACGTTTGTTGAGGGTAGATGGTGTGTTACGCCTGATGCTGAGCATAATCTTCGAATGATCCGATCGGTTCATGACCTAACTGACGTAGAGGCACGTTGTTTCTATTGGGTCTGGTACAACTGCGACAGTATACTTGCCTATTTTTTCGACTCGCTGAATATTCCTGATTTTGATCTGTCACTTTATAGTCATTTATGTGCGGTGGCCTTTGATTTAAATGAGGAGGAAGTGTCCGCGGTCTTTGCACCTGATGGCAAGCTCCGTCGCTGTAATTTAATTGAATTCAAATCGTCTAGCGGCTCCTCCTGTCCATCAAATCTTAGCTATTGGTTCTCGCTTCCCGGATACGAGCTACAAAATACGCTGTCGACCTTACCGTTATCGAAGGATGAATGGCTTCAACGATGGTTGAAACCGTGTCATTGTGCAGTCAAAACCTTGCCTATTATTATGAGCTTCCAGGCCTCAAATCCGTCATTGAGCCAATGCTCGCGCACGGGATAGAGAAGAACGAAGTTGGCCTTCATCTCATCGTTCGTTCCAAGGACAAGGGGATTGGTCGCCTTTTTGCCTTCCATTTAGCGAACACGCTGAAGGTTCCGCTCTACCATATTTGTCAAGAAGATAACTATGCCTCAATCGAAGAGGCTAACAAAATTACTAGACTTTTTAGTAATCTTCCCTTTATCGGTCTTTTCGAAGACATTCAACTTTCGTTGGATGACTTTACAAGTGGTAAAGCCAACACTTGCCGCCCATGTATTTGGCTGTCAGCCAGTGACGAATGGCTCCACCCATATCCAATTTATCCCATTATTGACCTTCACGAAATTGAGAACGATATTCGCGATTGCTTAATCGAAACGCTCGCGGGGAAACTTTTAACTGCATCTCAGCGTCGGTTGATCGCTCGTACTGAGGATTTGCCGATTGAATCCGTCGTTCGCATGATCGAATTCCTCAAGACCATGAAGGCCGATAAAGCCACAGTTGCGGATGCGATCAAACTGCTGACCAATCAGCAAAAAGATAATTGACGCTCCCCTCCCAATTTAACTTGAATTTTAAATAAGCGACCTTTGCTAACAGCTAGGTCGCTTTGTGGGTTATAGGTCATAAAGAGATATAAAAATGTGATGATATAAGTATCTAGATTCCGCAAAATCAATTTCAACGCATTGCGCAGATCATCGAGATTCGGATTGGGTGTCGGATGTGTACAGTATTGCGCAAAGCAGGCGTGTCCTCTGTTGATGGTTGCCTAGGCTTCGGTCTTTTCTACGACACACTTGAGCATCGTACCGCCCACGCGTAGCGCTGTGTAGATGGCATTCTTGTCGGCCATTCTGTCGCGCGGATTTTGGGCAATGCTTTTGGCAGTGCGCTTCTTTCGCGGTTTCTTGTTGCCTGCCATGCCTCATCTTATGCTGTTTGGTCTGGAGGTGGGAGCATTGGATAGGATAAATGACGCGTAAGATTGTGTTCTTATTCGGGGAGGTCATACGGACGGAGTTTGAAACTCGGAACAAAACTTGTCCTAAGGAGTTGGCAGAGATCATAAGCCGAGGACGGACCGAAGCGAGTCAGTTTTCTCCAGTTGTATGTATCTCTTTCTAGGCTACTTGAACGCTCCACACGAGAGTGCCTCTGAATGAGAACTCTGCGGAATAGAGTCGTCAACAGAGGTAGGTATAGGGAACAAGGGATGCAAACAGAAGAACATAGAGGACGGAAGAAACTCCGATAACGGCTCGCAACAGCGTGGTACCAGAACCGTACGCCACGTGGCGAAGGGAGGTCGCTCGTGGAAATAATCCACGAGCTCCTACCAGATTGTGCCGCATGCTCGCTGAGACGGCTTACATGTCTTTTAAGAGACCGTGCTTTTCGTACGTCGTCACGCGAACCGGATGGTTGTTGTCGTCGACAAAGACAACCTGCGGATGATGTGTTTTGGCTTCTTCGGGCGTGATCTGCGCATAAGCCATGATGATGACTTTGTCGCCAACAGACACACAGCGAGCAGCGGCACCATTGAGGCAAATCATGCCACTACCGCGTTCGCCAGCGATCGTATAGGTCTCAAAGCGGTTGCCGTTATTGACGTCCACAATCTGAACCTTTTCGTACTCAAGGATGCCGGCCGCTTCTAAGAGTTCAACGTCAACCGTAATCGAACCGACGTAGTCGAGCTCGGCCTGAACGACCGTTGCGCGATGGATCTTGCCTTTAAGCATATCTAACAACATCGTTTAGCACTCCGCAATAAAGTTGTCGATCAGGCGCGTACGACCAATGTAGACTGCCATGGCAACGAGCACGGTGCCTTCAAGACGGTCAAGCGCTTCGAGCGTATCCAAGTTCACAGCGCTCACATAATCAATACGAGCGAGCGGTGTCGTTTGGATTTCGGCCTTCATTGCGTCGATCAAGTGAGTCACATCACGTTCACCTTCAGCGATTAACTTTTCGCCTAAACGAACGGCACGCGAAAGTACCAAGGCCGCTTCACGTTCTTCAGCGCTCAAGTAGGTGTTACGAGACGATTTGGCTAAGCCATCTTCGTCACGCACGATCGGGCAACCAACGATTTCAATGCCGTAGGACATGTCGCGCACCATGCGGCGGATGATGGAGAGCTGCTGTGCGTCTTTCTGACCAAAGAAGGCTTTGTCCGGATTAACCAAATTAAAGAGCTTCGACACTACCGTGCACACGCCTCGGAAGTGAATCGGACGCGTCACGCCGCAGAGCTGCTTCGGCATGTCGTTTAAAAGTTCGACATACGTGGCCGTACCGCCAACTGGGTACATTTCGTCGACTTCGGGATGGAAAACAAGGTCGCAACCGTGCGCTTCGAGTAATTGGCAGTCACGTTCGAAGTCACGCGGATAGGCTTCAAGGTCTTCGCCCGGGCCAAACTGTGTGGGATTAACAAAGACGGACGCCACCACGCGATCACAAGCGGCGCGAGCGCGGTCAATGAGACTGGCGTGACCTTCGTGAAGGTAGCCCATCGTTGGAACGAGACCTACGGTGAGGCCTTCACGATGCCAGGCGCGAACTTGTTCGCGTAAGGCGGCTTGAGTGGTAACAACTTGCATGATTAACTCCTTTGAGCTCGAACCTGGTCTTCGAGTTGCTTTAAAAATGTGTCGTCGCAGTCGCTCTTTGGAAAACTATTGGCGACCGTCGGAAAGGTTGCTTCACGGACTTCGGTGGTGTAGGCGTTTAAGGCCTCCGTGATGACCGTACCAGCATCGGCAAAACGCTTCATGATCTTGGGCGCAAAACCGTCGTTCATGCCCAGGAGGTCTTGAGAGACAAGAATCTGACCGTCACAGTCGGGCCCTGCGCCAATACCAATCGTCGGAATCGAAAGAGATCTTGTAATGAGGCCGGCGAGCTTAGGCGGAATGCATTCGAGCACCACCAAATTGGCGCCAGCTTCTTCAACGGCGAGCGCATCTTCTAAGATGCGCTTTGCATTGGCTTCACCACGACCTTGAACTTTGAAGCCGCCATAGGCATTCACGGATTGGGGTGTCATGCCGATATGGGCGCAAACTGGGATACCGCAATCAACGATCGCACGAATACGATCAGCGACCGACTGGCCGCCTTCGAGCTTGACGCAGTGGCAACCTGTTTCTTTCATCAGGCGACCTGCGTTTGTCAAAGCTTGTTCGACAGAGACTTGATAGCTCATAAAGGGCATGTCGACCATGACGAACGTGTTGGGTGCGCCACGAACGACGCTGCGACCAAACGTGATCATATCTTCCATGGTGACTGGCAACGTGTTTTCGTAGCCCAGCATGGTCATGCCAAGGCTGTCGCCTACAAGAATCCCGTCAATCTCCGATCGATCAACAAGTTTGGCCGTGCTGAAGTCGTAGCACGTGGCCATGGCAATTTTCTCTCCGCGTGCCTTTTTGCCCAAAAGCACCGGCAATGTAATGGGGTCGGTCATAAGAAACTTTCCAAAAGTTCAATGAGTTGTGAGTAGTCCGTGGTTGGATGACGGCGTTTGGCAATGTCAACGACACTTAAACCCATCACGGCATAGCGATTACGCTCAAAGTCAGTCGCTAAGGCGTGAAGGTGCTTCGTTACAGTGCCAATGTCGTTACGTTCAATGGGTCCCGTGAGGGCAGTTTGTGGACCCGATGCGAGTATATGGGCGAGGTTGGCTTCTAAGAGCGGACGAAGCGCATCGAGTGCTTCGCGTTCAGAAAAACCACTTTTCGCCATCAGTCGAAGACTTTGATCGAGCAAAGCACAGGTGAAGTTGCACGCAATGCTAGCTGCTGCGTGATACGCCGCTTTGTGTTGAGGCTCGATGGTCTTCACAGTAAACCCAAGGTTGGTGAGGGTATGTTGCAAAGTGGTGACGGGTTCACGATCACCTTCAAGCGTGAAGGTGGCTTCATGAATCGTGTGCCACACAGACACTTTGTCGTGAATTGGATAGAGCGGATGTAAGCCTATGCCACAAGCGCCTAAACGCTCACGATGGGGAAGGATTTCATCAATAGAATAGACCCCACTAGTATGACAAATAGTCTTACCTTTGAGCGGTAGGGTCTCTAAGGACTTGATCACCAGCTTGATCGCATCGTCGGGCACTGTGAGTACAATCGTGTCACTTTCGGTTACGAGTGTAGCGAGACGATCAAACGCTTTTGTCTTCGTAAAGTGGGCAGAAAATATCGCAGAATCAGGCGTTCGGCTAAAAAAGCCAGTTACCGTGAGGCCGCGCTCAACAAAAGCTTTGGCTATGGTGGTCCCTACTTTGCCTGCGCCGATGAATCCGATTTTCATGACTAAAAAAGGTGGATGAAATGAGGATTGCTTGTTTCAAAAGTAGACCTGACTAGGTCGATAAGCGGATCATACTCACCTTGTGATGAATATACAAGCTCGTGGCAAAGCGTGAAAGCGGATCTGGTGGCTGTGTGTGACACAAAAAAGAAGTGTACTCATCTAATAGGATGATGAAGTCTGAGCATCAAAAACGTTGATTTATAGGGGAAAAGCAAGAAATCGACCCAGATGATAAGGTGGTGTGATACCTTCTTTTTGGTGTTTTAATTTTGTTAACAATGGTTACAAATAGACATATTCAATCTCAAAGCTAGTGCGAGATTAAACATAGGGAAATTAGCCTAGAGGTGTGATACCAAGCTTGATAACCAGAAAGCGAGAATGATGCTCGATGTCAGCGCTGATAAACAAAAAAAGCCCTGATGGCGAGGTGTCATCAGGGCGATGTTTGGGTGTTGTGGTGTGGCTTATTTGAGCGTGGTGATCGTTGCGGAGCGCTTCGCAATGGCGGTCGCAACGTCAGCAGCTTTGATGAGAGACAGAATCGGGAGACACTCAAAAATGCCATGGAAATTCAGGCCGCCTGTAAAGACATTGGGGCACGGTAATCCAATGGTCGAGAGACGCGCGCCATCGGTGCCACCGCGAATGGGGCGTTCAATCGGTGTGACGCCCGCATCTTTAAACGCCTCGCGCACGATATCCACGACCTTGGGGGTGCGATCGATATAGGGCTTCATGTTTTCATAACTATCTTGAATTGCGAGCGAAAAGCGTGCTTCAGGATAGCGGTCAGTAAAGGATTGCACGAGGTCACGAATCAGCACCATCTTGGCTTCGTAGAGATCATGATCGTGGTCACGAATCAGCATCTGTACGACGGCTTGCGTGACAGAACCCGCCACACTGTTGGGATGAATAAACCCTTCATAGCCTTCGGTACGTTCTGGCGTCATGTCGTGAGGGAGGGCATCAATAAACTTCGCTGCGTAACTCACAGCATTGACCATCTTGTCTTTGGCGTAGCCCGGATGAACACCCACGCCATGAATCGTGAGCACTGCCGTGCCGGCATTAAAGTTTTCGGTTTCGAGTTCGCCCACGACGCCGCCATCAAACGTATAGGCATACTGTGCGCCAAAGTGCTCAAGATCGAAATGATCAGTCCCACGACCAATTTCTTCGTCAGGCGTAAAGGCAATGGCAATCTTGGCGTGCGGAAGACTTGGGTTTTTGACGAGCGTCTCGACCATGGTCATAATCGCAGCGATCCCAGCCTTGTCGTCTGCACCCAAGAGTGTTGTGCCATCCGTAAAGATCACATCTTGACCAACGTAATCCAGAATTTCAGGAAACTGCGTCACTGAAAAAGTGATGCCTTCGTTGGCATTGAGCACAAGGTCTTCGCCTGTGACCGTCAAAATTTGGGGTTTGATATCGGCGCCCGGTGCATCGGGTGACGTATCCATATGCGCAATAAAGCCAACCGCTGGGGCGGCTTCAGCACCTGGTGTCGCGTCTAAATGTGCGTAGACCACGCCGCCGTCGCCTAAATGAGCATTGGTGACACCTAAGGCGTGTAACTCTTCGATTAACGCGCTCGCAAGGACATTTTGTTTGTCAGTCGACGGTGACGTCGTTGATTCAAAATTGGACTGTGTATCAAACTGCGTGTAGCGAAGAAAACGTGCCACAAGGGGGAACTCAGCGGGATTGGTATAGGGCATAGTGCGTGTCAACGAAAGAAAAGCTAGCCTGCGAATGGATCAACACAGGTGTTGTGCGAGGCGCTGGCAAATGAGCGCCATCTATAACGATAGCACGATGCACCTATAATGGAGTTCTCGCATTGTTTGTATCCTCAAAAACACATAAAGGAATCGCTATGTATACCGTACGTCCCGCTCAAATGTCTGACCTCGATGTGATGACGGACATTGAAGCTCAATCTTTTCCGCCAGAAGAAAAGGCGACTCGCGAGAGTTTTGAGCGACGTATGTCGGTGTTTCCTGAGTGCTTTTTGTTGCTTTGCCGTCATGGTGAGCCTGTAGGCTTGATCGACGGGATGGTAACAAACGACACCGTGATTTCTGATCCGATGTTTGAAGATGCCAATTTGCACGATCCGCAAGGCGATTGGCAGTCGATTTTTGGCTTTTGTGTACTCCCTTCAGAGCGCGGCCAAGGCAGTGCGCCGATCCTCATGAAAGCCTATATCGAAAAGGCGAAAGCTGAAGGTCGTAAAGGTTTAATTTTGACCTGCAAAGAGCGCCTCATTCACTACTATGAGGGCTATGGTTTTGTGAATAAGGGGCTCTCTAAGTCTGAGCATGGCGGAGCTAAATGGTATGACATGATGTTGACGTTTTAACTTGGTGTTACTCAAAGAAAAAGCCTCCAGTCTTGTTGAGAAACTGGAGGCTTTTGTTTGGACTTTCGAACGCTAAACGCTCGTTAGAACACAAACTTGGAAATGGTCCAACCGATTAACGTGCCACAAACCACAAAGACGAGGCCAGGACGCAAGTAGGAATGGTTGATCACAAACGTACCAAGGCGCGTTGTACCCGTACGGTCAAAGGCCGTGCAGCCAATCTGAGCACCACCCGGGATCACGAAGTCACCATAGCAGCAAGCCCAGGTGCCAACGAGGAACTCGGGCGGTAAACCAAACTTGAGGCCAAGCGGCATCATGATGGTCGTAGAAACCGTCGGAGAGAAAATCACGGTCGAAACGCAGAAAGCAGCAATACAGAAGATGAACGGGGCTTCCTGAGCAATGCCAGCGAAGGCGTCAGCAAGCACCTTGGTGTGCTGGTCGAAGAATGTACCCGTACACCAGGCGATACCGAAGACGCCAACCACACCGATCAAACCAGAACGGAAGACAGAGCCTGAGGCAAACTTTTCGCTCGGGACGCGGCAAAGCATGATGATGAAGAAGGCCGTAGCAAGCATCACCATCTGAATGATATTAGGCACCGGCAAAAGCTTGGTGCTGTCGCCCACCGTCCAGGACGGACGAAGGTCAGAGACGGAGCCAACGAGAATGGCCACCAAGATACCTAACAAGAAGATGCCAACAGCGCGGCGAGCAAAGGGCATGGGCGTAAATTTCTTCGTGTGGTCACTAGCGGCAAGCCACGTGTAGTCGCCCGTCGCGACGCGGCGTTGGAATTCAGGATCTTGTTCGAGTTCTTTGCCACGCCAGAAAACGGAGAGTGCGGCGCAAACGATGGACAAGAGGAAGGTTGGCACCGTGACGGCCAAAATTTGACCGAACGACACACCTTGCACACTCATGATGCCCACCATGGCTGCCATGGCAGCAGACATCGGAGAGGCCATGACGCCAATACCCGCACAGATCACCGAGGCGGACACGGCTCGTTCTGGGCGCACCTTCGCGGAGGCTGCTACTTCAGCGACCACAGGGTACACGGCGAAAGCCACATAGGCCGTGCCAACTAACATCACAAAGAAGGAGCACACAAAGGGACCGACGATCGTAATGGCGCGAGGATACTTACGCAACATCTTTTCGGCAATGCGCACCATCAAGTCAAGACCGCCTGAGCCTTGGAGCACGGACGTACATGCAATCACGGCGGTGATGATGAGGAGCACGGAGACGGGAGGAGATCCCGGAGGAACGCCAAGGCCAAGAACGAGAATCGAAACACCGAGACCACCGGCAGCGCCGAGGCCGACGCCGCCAAGGCGGCCACCAAGGGCTACGCACGCCATGACAACGGCGAACTGTAGCCAGAAATTAAAATCCATTTCCATTTTGTTTTAAAAGGGGGTTGGTTGGAAAAAAGGGGTCTGCCATCGTGTTATTGACTGAAGTAAGGCGATTGGGTCAATGATGGTAGCCCGTAATTGTATCCGTTTGTGTGCAAGTTTGCGGCCATTTTGTCTGGCTAAATTATTCTCGGACACGCATTGCCGTCAAATAACTTGATTTTTAAGGAAAAAATTGTAACGGTGAGAGTAGTACAAATTTGTATTGATTGTCTTTAACGAAGTTCACCTTGATGGATACGTCATGGTGTGCTAGTTGCTCTTTTGAGTGAGGGCGAAATCGATCTCGTACGATCAAAAGCATACATGTCCCTGAAAAACCGACTCGATGGTTAGTTAGCTAACTCTTAGTAAGAGTACTAATAGGGAAAACCATCTAAAGCCAAAAAATACCTGTACAAGAGCAGAAATTGTGTGCTTCTGGACGATTTTTATGGGGTTAATACTAGGGTAGTCTACCTAGGCAAAAAAGACCAGTGAGTCGGTTTTGGAGTAACATGACGTCAATCTCTTATTGTCATGCATTGAGGACCAAACATCATGCAATTCAAGAAAACAATGCTGTCGGCCGCCGCGATGGTTGTGGCTGGTACGCTTTCCGCTTCTCTTTTTGCTGCGCCGGTGACCACGGAAGGCACGGGCGTGGGTAAGCATGGCGACATTACGGTCGCCGTGACGTTTGATAATGGCAAGATCCAGGACATCAAGGTTGTGAAGTCTGCTGAAAACCCCGTGTTAGCTGCGAAGGTTTTCTCTGAATTCAAGGATGACGTGATTGCTCAGAGTTCGACCGACCTCGATATGATCTCTGGTGCGACGTTCTCGACGAAGGGCTTCGTTGATGCCGTCAATGACGCCGCTAAGAAGGCTGGTGTTACGTTGGCTAAGGCTGACAAGAAGGCCTTGAAGAAGGTGGCTCGCGATCTGCCTAAGACGAGCAACTACGACGTTGTTGTGATCGGTGCTGGTGGTGCAGGCTTCTCCGCGGCTATTACGGCGAAGGCTGCAGGCGCTAATGTGGTGCTTCTTGAAAAGATGCCGACTGTTGGTGGCAACTCCTTGATTTCTGGCGCTGAAATGAATGTGGCCAAGAACTGGGTGCAACCGAAGCTCAATATCAATGACGATAGCCCTGAACTCCACGCCCAAGATACCTTTAAGGGCGGTGACGAAAAGGGTGACATGAAGGTCATCAACGTGATGACGCATCAGGCGCTTGACGCTGCCAAGTGGTGCCGCGACTATTTGGGCGTTCGCTTTGAAGACGACAACCTCTTCTTCTTTGGTGGACATAGCCGTAAGCGTGCTTTGATTCCGTTTGGCCATACGGGTACGGAATTCATCACGAAGTTCCAGGCCAAGGCTGACGAACTCGGCATCCCGGTCGTCACGAACATGAAGGCCGAAGAGCTGATCAAGGATAAGGACGGTCGTGTGGTTGGCGTGAAGGCCACGATGGACGGTGCCGAATACACCTTTAATGCCAAGGGTGGTGTGGTGCTTGCCACGGGTGGCTTCGGTGCTAATTCCGAAATGGTCAAGAAGTACAACCCGAAGATCGACGAACGCTTCAAGACGACCGACGCCCCGGGTACTACGGGTGAAGCCCTCTATATGGCTGAACGCGCAGGTGCTCAGCTCGTCAACATGGGTTACATCCAGACCTATCCGATCTGCGACCCGTTGTCTGGCGCGATTGAATTGATCGCTGACGCTCGCTTTGACGGCGCCATCATGCTTAACCAAGAAGGTAAGCGCTTCGTTGAAGAACTTCAGCGTCGTGACGTCCTCTCTGAAGCCATCCTCAATCAGACGGGTCGTTATTGCTGGGTGCTCTGGAACGACAACATCGGCAAGATCTCCAACACGGTGAAGGAACACGCCAATGAATACGAAGCCTTCACGAAGCAGGGCATCATGGCTACCTGTGACGATCTGAAGTGCATCGCTGACTTCACGAAGATTCCGTTTGATCAGCTCCAGTCGACCGTTAAGCGCGTGACCGATATGGCTGGTAAGGGTAACGACAAGGACTTCAACCACCGTGCTGGCTTGATGGATATGTCCCAGGGCAAGTACTACGTGATTAAGGCCGTGCCGTCGACTCACCACACCATGGGTGGCGTACGCATTAACGAAAAGGCTCAGGCCTTGACGGCTGAAGGCAAGGTAATCCCTGGTCTTTGGGCTGCGGGTGAAGTGACGGGTGTCACGCATGGTACGAACCGCTTGGGCGGTAATGCCTACACCGACATCATCGTCTTCGGTCGTATCGCTGGCGAAGCCGCTGCTCAAGCTGCTGCTCAAGCTGCTAAGTAAGGGTCAGCTCGCTAATCAATAAGGCGGACCCCTCGCCGCCAAAAAACAATAAAACGCTCGCGTGCCGAAAGACCGCGGGCGTTTTATCGTCTAAAAACGCTAAAATACTCTCTTTTTTAAGAGACAGTCGAACGATTGGAGCCGTGGTGTGATGATAAGTGATAAAGCCAGACGAACGCGTGAATCCATTATTGTGGCCGCGAGAGAGGTCATTCGCCGTGATGGGTTTGATGCGTTAACGATGGATCGCGCAGCGAAGGAGGCTGGTTTAAGTAAAGGCGCTTGTATGTATCACTTCAAAAATAAGCGCGAACTCTATGCTGCACTCATTGCCGACTATGCTCACCACCTCGAAGAAGAGCAGCGTCGGCACGAAGCCCTCTTTAAAGGGCGACCCGATGAGACCTTGGTGCCTGGTTTTGTGGAGTGGTTTAAGTCGTTTGAAAAAGATAGCCGTGCTTGGGCTGACGTGGGCGTCGCGCTCCTCTCTCAGTTTGTGCATGACGAAGAACTGATGGCACCCGTTTATGAATGGTACGAACGACTCTTTCATCGTATTGATGCTTTGCCTGACGAAGAGCGCGTCCCTGCCTTTGTCGCCGTCATGGCACTTGAAGGTTTCTTCTATACGCGTAAGTTTGGCGTGAATCCCAAACGATCGACCTTGAATGAAGCCGCGTGGTCGTTTATTACGAGCGAATTAGTGAAGGCAAAGGTCGAACGAAAATAAGCGTTCTTTTGGTTTGAGTAAGCCGATCCGATGTGATCGGCTTCACTTTTTTAAAGATTGCGATGCCTACTGAAAGGTATATGATGTCTATTCACGACGGTTGCCTGCGCCTGTCAGTTTGAGTCTCAGAGACTCAATTGATCTGAGCAAAATTCAACCTCATCGACCAAACAATCATTTTTTTAAATCACCTCAGAAGGACCTCGCCGTGAGCGAACAAGCATTAAAGAGCACAGTCTTAGCACGCTTTATCGTTGAAACGCCCTCAGAAGCCATTCCGCAAGCAATGGTTGAAAAGGCCGTGCGTCATATTTTGGATTCGATCGGTGCCGGTGTCGCTGGTGCCGTTTCTGTGGAGGCTCAAAGGCTCACCGCAGCGTTACGTGAAGAAGGTGAGGGTGAAGGTTGCGCAACGCTCTGGGGGCAAGGCTCGACGATGACACCCTTAAATGCTGTGCTTGTGAACGGTACGGCCTCTCATGCTTTTGAGCTCGATGATACGGGTGGCTGTGACCATTCGGGTGCGGTGGTTGTGCCAGCGGCGCTCGCGGCTGTTGAGATGGCTAAGCGAAAAGTGACCGGACGTGAGTTTATTGATGCGGTCGTGATTGGTTATGACATTGCACGTCGTCCGCTCGAAGCGTGTGG
This sequence comes from uncultured Sutterella sp., assembly GCA_937943605.1. Classification (GTDB taxonomy): domain Bacteria; phylum Pseudomonadota; class Gammaproteobacteria; order Burkholderiales; family Burkholderiaceae_F; genus Sutterella. The sequence goes on from CALEAW010000061.1 coordinate 19,456, forward strand.
CGCCTATGAGCCACATAATGGCGCTGGATTTCATTCGACGGGGACCTGTGGCACATTTGGTGCGGCAGCCGCCGCGGCGCGTATTTTGGGTTTAGATGTCGAGGCAACGCAAAACGCACTGGGGCTAGCTTCCTCTTTTTCTTCTGGGCTTTGGTGTTGTGTGCATGATGGCGCTCAAAGTAAACGCCTTCATGCCGGGCACGCAGCCTACGGCGGTTTGATGAGTGCTGTGCTCGCACGCCGTGGGTTTACGGGGCCAGGCAAAGTGTTTGAAGAAGTGTGGGGTGGGTTTAACCATAGTTTTGCGCCCACGTCGAGCGATCCCGACGCGTATTTAAGAGAGCTTGGTGACAATTGGAAACTTGCACGTGTCTCGATTAAGCCGCATGCTTCTTGCCGTTCGACGCACGCAGCCATTGATGCCGTGGATAACCTTCGTGCGCGACATGGGTTTAGCGCTGAAGATATCGAAGACATTTTGGTGCGCATCAATCCGTTCGTCTTTGGCATGTGCGGTCATGCAACGCGTCACCCGATGAATTCAGCTCAGCTTTCTATTCCTTATAGCGTTGCGGCTGACCTTGTCTTTGGGTCTGCCGGGTTGCCGAGTTTTGCTCGCTCACGTCGAGATGATCCACGTGTGATCGACATGATGGCACGCATTCGCTTCGACGTGGATCACACGCAAAAGGATGACGATGAACCGACGGTACGTGTCACTTTGAAGAATGGCCAAAGCTGGGAAGAACATGTCCCGATGCCTTTAGGTGCTCCGACAAACCCGGTAACAGACGAAGCACTCTTAAAGAAATTCTTCGGTGTGGTCGGGATGGTCTTTGACGAGGCGACCACACAAAAGTTGGCTGATGTGTTGATGGGACTTGAACGTGTGACGGATGTGAAAAACGAAGTCGTCACGCTTTTGGCGAGTACACCCAAGACTCACGCGCCCTTTGATGCGTAACAGGCTATAAGCCCGAGATGAAAAAAGGCTACAGTTTTCGGGCTGTAGCCTTTTGGCTTTTGATTTGTGGTTGATGTTTAGGCAACCTTCGCAGCTTTTTCGGCCGCTTCTTTTTCAGCGGCTTCGGTGCGCTTCGTGGCAATGGTTGCGATCATGCCTGAGCAAAGAATAACCGCAGCGCCAAAGAGGGTCGCCATCGTCACGCTTTCACCGAACCAGAAGTAGCTGATCGTGACCGAAAAAGGAATCGCTGAAAAGCCGAGACAAGACGAAAGCAACATATTGCCGTAAGCGTAGGACTTCGTGGTGCAAATTTGACCTAACGTAGCGCAGATCCCCATACCGATGATGCCGATGAGACCTTGTTGGTTAGGCATATGTAAGCCGCCTTCGAAAATCGAGGCGCCAATCAAACCCATGATGGTGCCAAAGCACGTGAAATAAAAGACGATACGCCACGAAGGTTCTTTGAGGTTGCCGAGTTCCTTCATCTGCCAATAGATCGCGAGGTCAAGGAGCGAGACACCTAAACAAATCAAGGCAGGAACCAGTTCACCTTCGTTGAAACTCGGTTGCAAGACCATCGTCACACCAGAGAAACCAGCGATGGTTGCGAGTACCAAAGCCCAGGGCGCGGGTTTGTGTCGCATGAGGGCGAGAATCACAAAGTTTGCTGCCATGAATAGGGGGGTGGTGTAGATGAGGGTCATGCATGTGCCGAAATGCATCTGACCGAGCGTGAAAAACCAAAGCATAATTGAGAGGGTGCCTAGCACCGAGCGTGTGATATGGCCTCGAAGATGTTCGGTACGTAATGTGAGGGTTTTGCGATTTTTCCAAACGAAAAAGGCAATAATGAGAACTCCGAAAAGGGAACGATAGAAAACCATTTCGAGAGGGCCGTGGTTATCGCTACAGAGCTTGACAAATGCCGCCATCACAGAAAAAAGTGCGGCCGCTGCCAATGCCCATAAAGACTGCTTCATCATTTTGTTGGTCTTGCTTTATGAAGGGGAAAAATGGGTCGGTAGATTGTAATACGATGTGGTTTTAAAAGCGCAGAATCGCCTCTTTTAGAGCTAAGGGTTTTCCCGTTGTTTAATGTCGAGCTCCTCGAACGAACGCGGCGTGACAATCGAATTTGGTTGATACATCGGCTCGATATAAGAAAAGGCGTGTTGGTCAAAGTCAAACGATGACTTCTTCAACACGCCTTTTGTGTTTATATCGCGTTGAGCTTTATAGACGCTTCAACAAGTTCGCAATCATATGAATGCGCTCTTCAACCGTGTCAAGACGAAGGAATTCGCGTTCAGAGTGGAATCCGCCACCCGCAGGACCACAGCCGTCAACGACAGGCAGACCCATTTCAGCCATGTGGTTGCCGTCAGAACCACCACCAGCGTCCACCCAGCGGGCTTCAAATCCCGCTTCTTTGGCGGCGTCGTTGATCTTTTCAACGAGTGCTTTGGTGGCTTCAGAAAGCGGCATGGCGGGTGAATAGTTCAAGCGTTCAGCCGTCTGCGTGACGCCATCGACCCAGGTGCGTTCCGTCAAAGCGAGGAGCTTTTCAGCTAAGTCACGACCATCTTCGTCATTCCAGAAGCGAAGGTCAAAGTTCACTTCGCAGTGGTCCGAAATGATATTGGTGCCCATGCCGCCCTTGATGATGCCGGGGTTCACGGTTGTGCCGCGTTGGGCATCAGCGAGTTCGCAAGCCGCTAAAGCAAAACGCATGGCTGCGACGTTGGCGTTACGACCGTCCTGCGGATTGTTGCCTGCGTGTGCAGTCAAACCCTTGAAGACTACGTGATAGGCTGCGACACCCTTACGAGAACGCACAAGTTCACCGCCCGCACGAGCGGCTTCAAAAACCAGTGCGGCCTTAGCGTGAGAGGCCATGTCTTTGAGCCAGCCCTGGGAGGCGCGAGAGCCTAATTCTTCGTCAGGATTAAAGACACACCAAATCGAAAGACGATCGAGGTCTTCTTTACGCGCTTCACGGCAGGCGTAGTAAATCGCTAAGACCCCACTTTTACAGTCTGAGCACCCTGGGCCATGCGCCATGTCGCCATCAATACTGAAGGGGCGTGCTGCGGCCGTGTCGTCCGGGAAGACGGTGTCTAAGTGGGCATTAAAAAGCACATCACATTCGGTGGAACCAGGCTTATTTTTGCAAAGAAGACCATTGCCCGCCGTTGGCCCCAAGTCAACGAGTTCCGCTTCCCAACCAATGGATTCGAAATGACGTTTCATGATTTGGGCGGCGCTAGTGACGCCAGCGACGTTGGTGGTACCACAGTCGCGGTTGACAAGTTCTGCGAGGTCTTTGAGATAGTCGTTAAGAAGTGCCATGTCTTACCTTGAGTAGAAAGCAAAGAATAATTCTTTAATTTTACCGATTGTCGATTGCGTTTTCGAGTGACGAAAACCCGTGTTGCATTAGTGTGTGAGCCGTTTCGCTTAAGGTATGTCAACGACTGAAATAGGGTTGCCGTGCGCGCGAATGAGAGCTAGCAAGTCGTCGGTCTTAAGCCAAACGGTTGCTCGATTGTCGTTAGGATGCGCACCAATGAGGCTATTAGGTTTTACGAGATCACTATCGATATAGAGATGGACCTTGGCACTCTGGTCGTTCAGTAGACCAAAGGGCGTGACGGCGCCTGGAATCAGACCAAGCATCTCGAGAAGCTCTTCAGGCGTTGCAAAGGTGAGTGCACGAAGTCCGTGCGCATGACGAAAGGCTTTGAGGTCAACGCGCTTATGACCCAACACGGTGATCATGTAGTAGTCTCGACGCTTATGGTCACGCACAAAAAGATTTTTGGCGTTGACTTCGGGGTATGGCAATTTGATTTGCGCAACTTCGGCCATATTAAAGACTGCAGGATGATGCGTGATTTCGTACGAAATGCCTTTTGCTTGGAGTAGCGTAAGTAAAGCGTCTTGTGTGAGCATGGCGACCTCGTAAGAAGGGTGACGGTTGATTCAAAGTATAGGTCGAGTAGAGGGGCGCTGTTGAGCGGGATTTTACGTGAAGCGTTGAGTTTTGAAGGCGAAATGACAGCGACTTTTATGGTTTTATGGCAAGTGATGTCGAAGAAGGACATCATTTGACGCGCATTCGGCTATAGTTAGGTCACACGTAATTTATGAAAGGAATACACGATGACTGATGACGTTCGCCGTCGTTTTGCGCAGATTGCGCTTGACACGGAAACCACGGGGCTTGATCCTGAGTCTGGTGACCGCATTATTGAAATTGGTTGCGTGCGCTTAGATGGCCGTAACATCACGAACCGCTCGGAAGACTATTTACAGCTCTATATCAACCCAGAACGTGAAATTCCCGAAGAGTCGATCGCCATTCACGGGATTACCAACGAAAAGGTGGCGAATTGTCCGAAGTTTGCTGACATTGCGGACGAATTCATTGAATTTATTCGTGGGGCAGAACTCCTTATTCATAATGCCAAGTTCGACATTGGGTTCTTGAATATGGAGCTTGCGCGCTTAGGTAAAGGTCGCGTCGAAGATTATGTGCGCGGTATTACCGACACGCTCGAAATCGCCCATGAATTGTTCCCGGGGCGTCGCGCTAGTTTGGACGCGCTCTGCACCATTTTGCATATTGACAATTCGGCGCGTGTCTTTCACGGGGCTTTGCTTGACGCGCAGATTTTGGCCGAAGTCTTCGTGACGATGACTCGTGGTCAGGAACAAATTGGCTTAGATGACTTGATTGACCCGAGTCTTTTGCCTAGGATTCCTAATGAGAAACTCTATGTGATCCCTGCGTCACCCGAAGAGTTGATTGAACACGAAAAGATCCTCGATAAGGCCGATAAGCAAAGTAAGAGTACCTGTGCTTGGCGTAAAGGTCTCGTTGAAGAAAAACCGGAAGAAGCCTAAAGACGTCAACATCATGTCTACAAAGCCTTTAATCATTATTAGTTCTCGTACAGGTAACACCATGGCTGTGGGTCATGCGGTGTGTGATGCATTGCCCGGTGCCGTGATGGTCAAGCCCGAGGATGTCCCTGACGATTTGACCCCTTATAACCCAGTGCTCTTAGGGTTCTGGTGTGACCGTGGCGATGCCCCTGAAGATATGCTCGCCATTGCGCCACGCATCAAGGGTAAGACGATTGGCTGCTTTGCCACCATGGGCGGTGACGCCGAAGGGGAGCGCGCTAAAGCCTGGATGCGTAAAACAAGCGAAAAGCTGGTCAATATGGGCGAAAACAACCAATTGGCTGAAACTTTCCTTTGCCGAGGCCGTATTGACCCAGACGTTTTCCATCGTATGACGGAGATGCTAGGTGGCACGGTGACGCCTGAGCGTGAAGCTCGTCGTAAGGCAAGTGAAACGCACCCTGACCGATTAGACCTTGATCGCGCAGCGTCACTCTTTAAGAGTTTCTTTGGGGGTAGCTGGTAATGCGTCTTTAAAAAAGGCCTTTAACGCTCTAACCAAAGAAAAAACGACGATTCGTGCCTTAGCGACGCTGAGGCTCTGATACAATGCCGTGAGTTTTTAAGCCGTCCTACCAACTTCGGACGGCTTTTCTATATTTATTTTTTCCCTCAGACAGGATCTCAACGACATGACCTCTTTGCCTCCCTGCCCGAAGTGCCAGTCCGAATACACCTACGAAGATAACGGTATGATTGTTTGTCCGGAATGCGGCCACGAATTTAGCAATGCCGAACCCGTGGCTCAGGAAGACGATCAGCTCATCGTGAAGGACGCGAACGGTACGCTTTTGGCCGACGGCGACAGCGTCACGATCATCAAGAGCCTCAAGGTGAAGGGTGCTTCTTCGATGCTTAAGATCGGTACCAAGGTGAAGAACATTCGCCTTTGCGAAGGTGATCACAACATCGACTGCAAGATCGATGGCTTCGGTGCGATGAAGTTAAAGAGCGAATTCGTGAAGAAGCTCTAATCGAATTCGTTGATGACGAATGAGACGCGGAGACCTGTGATGGGGTACTCCGCGTTTTTTGTGTCTCACGCGTCATTAATAGTGATAGAGGTCTTCAAGCGTCCAGAGCCGTAAGTGCTCGGTTGGCGTGACGTCTTTAAAGCCAGACTTCGAAATAAAGCCGAATCTGTGAGATGAGAGAGGCGAGGCTTTAACTTGAGCAATTTCTTCTTCTATGTCCGCCTTGTTGATAGGATGATTTTTGTATTTGCACTCATAAAAGCAAAAACCTTGGCTATCTTCGGTGACCACATCAAATTCGCCGTTTCGCTTTTCTTTAGGTAGATCGTAGACATAGCGACCAATGTTAAAAAAGGGTGGCTCGATGCGGCCAGCTTTGTTCATTCGGATGAGAAATTGTTTGGCTATCGCTTCGAAGACGTGAGGGACGTATTGAGACTCAAGGTCATGATGGATGAATGCATCATAGAAGGTGCGCTCGTCCATCACACGCGCTTTAGAGATATTCCGATAGATGTAGCGATAGTAAAAGAGCACCATATTGTCGCAGATCACATAATTGGATTTTCGAGCGTTGCCTGAATCATTGATAGGCGTGTCGCGAACCACAATGTCCATGGCCATGAGCTGGCTTAACGTCTTACTGAGTGCGGCGTTGGTTAAGCGGGTGTACTTGGCAATGTCAGAAAAGCGATTCTGGCCTTGTCCTAAAGCCTCTAGCACCAAATTAATGTCGTTGATTTTCGATCGTCTAGTGGCAATCGCTAACTCGATTTCTTCGGAGAGTTGGCCTCCCACTTTGATGAGCAATTCGATGACGTTCTCTTTGATCGATAAGCGGTCGTCAACGAGCGCGTTGTAGTAAGGCATCCCAGCAAAGATAGCGTAAAGACTCACGTTGTCTACGTCTGAGCGGTGGAGATGAAACTGGGCGACCTCGAAATAATTCATTGGCTTTAGATGCAGCACGATATCGGCGCGCGCGTAAAGCGGGCACTCATAGGCGAGCATCCCTTTCATGGCCTCAATGTCAGCGCCACAAAGCATGATTTTGAGTTTCGAACATCCTTTGTAGCGATCAACAAGCGCTTGCAAAATGCTGTCTGCGCCTTGGATAAGGTCACGCAAAAAAGGATAGTCATCAAGCACGAGCACTATCGGTTCGTGTTGGCAAAATTTAAAAAGGAAATCTAAAAGGCCTTCAACGGTGTCAACCGCGATCGGTGGAATGTCTAATTTGGCACAGGCGAGCGCCATCAGTTGGGCAAGGTTATTGGTCTCTGAGGTCTTTTTACATTCCATATAAAGCCAACGCACGCCTGAAAGCGTCACGGCTTCCTTTAAGAGTGCACTTTTACCGACACGACGACGACCGTAGACGATAGAGAGATTGCTCGTCGGATGGCTAATAAAGCGCTGCAAGGTGGTGACTTCAGTTTGTCGACCGATGAATGGCATGGCTGTGGGTCCTAAAGAAGCGGTCAATGCCGGTTTTAGAGTTTGGCTTTATGAGATATCAAACTTTATACCTAGATTAGGTATTGCAAGCGATACCTTATTTAAGTATCAAACACGATACCTAAAATTTGTATTGGTGCTTAGCCCAAAAAACCAAAAAGCGACGTGCGTTCGAGCAAAAACTTGCAGTTTGTCTCTTTTGACGGTAATGTTATTGCTATTAATGATTACCAACGATTACTAAGTAGAGGGAACTGAAGAAATGGCTAGCGAGATCGCTTCTTTTGATACCTGGACTTTGGATGTGGTTCGAACCATCACAGCGTTTGCGAATACGGATGGCGGCCAGATTCGATTAGGGGTGGGGCGCACAACACTGGATCAAAAGACGACGGATGAGTGGTTAGCTAAACTCCATGCGGTGTTAATGGGTGAGGTCAAGCCCACACTCATTCCTTTTGTGTCATGCCGTCTTGAAGAGATTGATCACCGCATGGTGTTGGTGATCGACGTGATGCGTGGGACGTCACGCCCTTACTATATCGCTGAAGTGGGTATGTGGCCTGATATGGTCTTTGTGCGTGACCATGCTGCGACAGTGCCTTTGGGCGAAGTCGGTTTAAAGGCCTTGATTGCTGAGAGTAATCCCTCTTTTGAAGCGCAGCGCGCCGAAAATTATGAGTTGACCTTTGATGAGTTGACGAAGGCCGTGCGTCGTCGTCATTTAGCTGATGACGAACGCCGTCGTCGAGATTGGGGTTTTGTGGATCAGTTAGGTTGCTCGACACGTGTAGCCCAACTCTTTTCAGACCAAAACACGTCGGTTGTCCGATTGACTGTCTTTGATGGGGTGACGCCCGAAGACGTGAAAGCGCGTTTGGTGTCCACCGGGTCTTTGATTCGTCAGTGGCAGCAAGTCACAGACTTTTTAGAAAAGTTTGCGCCCACACCTTCAGCTAACGAGAGCCTCTTTTTGAGTGCGGCCGATACAGTGCCGGCCGCAGCCTTACGTGAAGCCTTTTTGAATGCCCTCATGCATCGCGATTATTCGGTGGATGCGCCGATCGATATTTGGGTGCTCCAAGACCGTATTGTGGTCACAAGCCCGGGTGGTCCCAAGCGTGGTGCACAGTTAGACGATATGCTTTTGGGGCTCTCAAGCCCACGCTATCCGCGTGTGGCCCAGATGTTTGAGCGTTTAGGTTTGGCTACTGGCGCTGGTGTCGGCTTAAACCGCATTCGTTTGGCGTATCAGGGCCGTCAGGTTCGCCCTGAATTTAAAGCCACGAGCCACGCTTTTCAGGTGATTTTGCCTAACGACCACGCTGCCCCGAAGACAGACGCCAAGCCTGTGGCAAATAACCAGGTCGAAAAGCCCCTTGTGAAGCCTCTCGTTGTAAATGTGCCGGTAAGTCAACCTGAACCGCAGACGTCGTTACCGATGCCTTCGACGCAAGAGCCGCTAGTTCACCACCCTGAATCAATGACAATGGAAGACATCAAGATGCGCGAAATATTGGCGCTCCTAGATACCCGTGAGACGATTACGCGTCGTGAAGTCGACGAAGCGCTTGGGGTTAGTCAGTCGACCGCAAGTAACGTGATCCGTCGTATGTTGGAGTTGGGGCTCTTACGTAAGATCGGTAGCGGTCGACTCTTGCATTACGCCAAGGCTTAAAGCCTAATGGTTAGGCCTTGGGTGCGGCGGGTGAGGCCGTGCGATCGGCTTGAGCTACGCCCTCACGACGCGGTGCACTTGAGGCATAACCACGGGAGGCCGCGCGAGGCCTTGCCTTTGCTTTGGCACATTCGTCAGCAATAAAGGCTTCGTATTCACTCACAAAAGCGTCTAATGGCGCTTGGCCAGCTTCAACGAGCTTTAAACGCTCTTCAAAGTGTGCGGTCATCGCAGCACTACGAATGCGAGGCGAGACTTTCTTTAAAAGATTTCGACCCACTTCGGTGCAGTGTAAGAACTTGCCTTCGGTTTCAAGGTAGGTTTTACGCTTGAGTTCAGCAATGATGGCGGCACGCGTGGCAGGGGTGCCAATGCCGCCCGCTTCTTTGAGCATGGCTTGCCCCTTGGGGTCGTCATACCCACGCCAAATATTTTCCATGGCCGCAATGAGCGTCCCTTCGGTAAAGAAGGATGGAGGTTTGGTTTTGTCTTCTCGACCCTTGATGGCTTTTACTTCAGGGGTGTCGCCCTTTTTGAGGGGCGGCAAGGTTTGCGCATCATCCTCATCCTGATCGGCGCCATCGCTTTCGTCACCTTCTTTTTTGGCCTTTTTCTTTTTGGCTTCAACGGCGGCTTTGTCTTTGGCAAAAAGGACTTTCCAACCTTCAACGCGCACGACCTTACCCTTGGCAACAAAGGTTTCGCCACCAATCTCAATCATGACTTCGGTCGCATCAAATTCGTGCACCGGAAAGAACTGCGCAATATAGCGACGAACAATCAGACGATAGAGTTTTTCTTCATTGGCCGAGAGCGCACCAGGTTTCACGGTATTGGCAACGGGCACAATCCCATGGTGAGCCGTGATCTTTTTGTCATTAAAGGTCGGACTTTTGAGTTTGGGGTCGGCCTTGGCGCACGCAGCGGCAGAGGCTGGATAGTTTTGCGCGACGGCAGCAAGTACCGCAGGCGCATCGCCATGTTGGGATTCTGGCAAATAACCACAGTCCGTACGCGGATAACTGGTGATCTTATGCGTTTCGTAGAGTGACTGACAAACGCGCAACGTTTCTTCAGCCGTCATGCCAAAGCGTTTGCTCGCTTCAATCTGAATGTCAGCCAATGAGTAAGCTTTGGGTGGATAGGCTTTGCGACGTTTGGTGGTGGCTGATGTCACAGTACCGTGGGTTTCTTGACTGAGTTTTTCAACGAGCGCACGACCGATCTCGAGGTCGATCAAAAGTTTTCCTTCTTCATCAAGACCCTTCTGGTCAGCCTTGGGTTTCCAGCGCGCCGTAAAGGGTGTGGCATCGTGTAATAAGTCAGCCGAAATCGAGAGGTAGGGGACAGGTACGAAATGACGTACCACATAGTCGCGACGCGCCACCATAAATAGGGTAGGGGTCTGCACGCGTCCTACGGCTAAAAGGCCATCGTTATTCGTGAGCGTATAGGCGCGAGATAAATTCATGCCTAAAAGCCAGTCTGCCCGCGAGCGACCGCGCGCAGCATCACGCATCCCTGCGTAGTTGCGGTTATCAAAGAGTTTATTAAGCCCCTTACGAATCGAAGCGGGGTCAACGGCCGACACCCAAAAGCGTTCGACGGGCTTACGGTTATGAAAGTGCTCTAACACTTCATCAACTAAGAGCTGCCCTTCACGGTCGGGGTCACCAGCATTAACGACACTGCTTGCGGTTTTAAGTAACTTGCCAATGGCAGAAAGCTGCTTTTTAGCCCCGGCATCGCCTTTGGTGAGCATTTGCCAGGTCTTAGGGAAAATCGGAAGGTCTTGCAGACGCCAAACCTTTTTGCCTTTTTTGGTCTTAGGAATATCGTCAGGCAAATACGCGTCGGGTTCGGCTTGTTCTAAGAGGTGACCAAAGCACCAGGTCACGACTGTGTCTTGTTTGCACGTAATAAAGCCATTACCTCGAGAGACCACGCCGAGTTCAGTGGCAATGGCTTTGGCAACCGACGGTTTTTCTGCGATAAAGAGTTTCATGACAGT
>CALEAW010000062.1 GCA_937943605.1 uncultured Sutterella sp.
TAGGTCGTTAACTCACTCCTGAGCGTCGAGAGTAAAAAATCGCTGGAAGTTAACGACAGGGGAATTACGAGCGTTTTTGAGGGTTTCGATGGCTTTAGGAGGCACTTCTCGACCGGAATACTCAACACCATCTGCGTTAACGAGATAGACGCTGGGACTATTGTTGAGCTCAGGGTTTTTTAACCAACGAATGAGAGCTTCACGTCCCCCAAAGTCATAAATACCTAATGCACAATCAACAGATTTTCTGGCAATAAAACGCCACTCAATGATACCTAGCTCAGTATTACGCTGGATTTGAGTTGTGTAGGAGACCATCCAGACGCCTACGGCAGTCACAATGATAATGAGACAGAAGCCAGTGAAAAGCCTGCCGAAAAGCGTATTGAAGTAGCGTTTAAGTATCATAAATATATCCTTTCGGCAGGAGTAGAGATTAGTAGAGCGGACTACGTATAACTAATTGGTAACCTACGCCTCTAATGCTTTCAATAGCGACCTGTTGATTAAGGACTGCCATGAGTTTGTGTCGAATCGATGAGACGTGCACATCGATGGCACGGTCATAGCGTTGCATGGCTCTACCTAAAACCTTTTGGTAGATTTCATCTTTGGGAACAGGGTGCCCTGCTTTACGTGCCAATACTTCAAGAAGGGTCAATTCTGTCCCTGTCAGTTCTAAAGAAATACCATTGGCCGTAGCAATTCTTTGGCTCGGATTGATTGTCAGCGGTCCGACAACGACAGGCGCGATGGCTGATGGCATCGCGGCCGTACGACGCAAAATAGCGTTGATTCTGGCTGCTAGTTCTCTAGGAGGACAGGGTTTGGGAACATAGTCATCCGCGCCAAGCTCTAAACCAAGAATTCGATCTATAGGGTCGCCTTTCGCTGTCAGCATCACAACAGGGATTTGGCTTGTTTCACGAATTTGTTTGAGAACCTCTACACCACTCATTCCTGGCATCATGACATCAAGAACGACAAGCTCGAACTCTTGTCGATTCATGAGTTCGAGTGCCTCAACACCGCAATAGGCTGGCACGGGTGCAAAGCCTTCTAGTTGTAAATAATCGACTAATAGCGTGACGAGTTCGATGTCGTCGTCAACAATCAGAATGGGACGAGGATGCTTGAACATGTTTACTGCAATAAAACAATATCAATGTGATATGGAACAACGAAAAAGCCCATGTTAACAAAAATAAAGAGTAAAAGTTTGTCACGCAAATGGTTCTTGTTATTAGTTTTCACTGATTCGTAAGGTAATTACCGCTTGGGATGTTGCAGAATGCTAGTTAGAAACAGCAGTTTTGATGACGTGTTGTTGATTGAAGAGATCCCGAGATTACAAAAGTGAAGGGCGCCTATGAAAAAAACTCGAAAGGGGTCAATGATTGCATTGGCTGTTGTTAGTCTTTTATGTGGGTGTACGACTCAGAAGTTGGATATGGAAACGCCTATTCAGCAAATGTCGCCTCGTGCATGGAGTAGTCATCTGTCAATGAGTGGGACCACTACAGATGTCACTCAGTTCTGGGAAGCTTGGAACGATTCTGAATTGTTGTCGCTCATCAAGAAGGCTAAACACTCCAATGCTGATGTATTAACAGCCTTTGCGACTTTGAAAGCTGCGCGTGCGAATTTGAAAGAGGTCAATGCGTCATTGTGGCCAACGGCTAATGTCTCTGGCGAAGGTTCGCGTCGTCGTAGTAATGGGGATAGTCATGAATCGTGGTCTGGTGGATTGGATGTCATTTGGACTCTAAATTTGGCTGGTGGTGAAAAAGCTAAGCAAGATGCTAAGTATTTTGATGTTTTGGCTAAAGCAATCGCGATATCTGATGTACAAGAAGTTGTTGCTTTGGAAACTGCTCAAACATATATCCGACTGAGATCTAATCAGGTATTACGGTCGATCACGAGAAGCACTCTAAAAAATTACGAAGAAAACGCAGATTTAGTTCGTTGGCGCGTGATGGCAGGGTTGGCCACTCAGTCTGAATTAGAAGATGCGCTTTCGCGAGTAGCGTCAACGCAAGCGCAACTTCGCAACTTAAAAGCAAAAGAGGCCAATTACCGTAATGCATTGGCTCGTTTAACAGCCCAACCATTAGATAAGCTAGTCGTTGGTGTAGGAGAGATTCCCCGTGCTCCTATAGGGTTGAGTGTCGATATTCCTGCGCAAACTTTAATGCGCCGCCCTGATATTCGTAGCGCAAGAGCCATGCTTTTGAGTGCAGGTGCGAATTTGGAGAAGGCTCAATCAGACTTTTTCCCAACACTTTCTTTAAGTGGGTCAATTGGTACGCAAGCCGCCACAGTGGGGGCGTTAGGTGCTAGTGGGAGTGGTATTGCTTCTTTAATAGGTGCGCTATCGCTACCTGTTCTAAATTGGGGTGGATTACAAGCGAGAGAAGAGCTAGCGGAAAGTGTTTTAGATGAAGCAAAAGCTCGATATTTGGCTGTGATTGTGGGGGCTTTAGAAGAAACGGACAATGCCTTACACGGTATTAAATCAGCTCAGGATCAGGCCGTCTATTTAGAACAAGCACTCCAACACGCACAACGCGCTTACGAATTGGCTTTGATGGAGTACAAAACAGGCATAGGTGACTACGCTATGTTGTTGGAAGCTCAACGAAGCTTATTGACAGCTCAAGAAAGTGTGAAAAGTAATGAAGCTGAACTTTCTCTGCAGCATGTTGCTCTATATCGAGCACTGGGAGGAGCATGGAATCCTCAAGAAGTGATGGGGGTTAAGGATAAGGAGGAACAACATCATGGGTAATGTGAACGAGAAGTCGAATGATCGCATCAATTTAGAGGATCAAAAAGGTCCTACATATGTTAAGTGGCTAGGCGTGGCTACACTCTTAGTGGTTGCACTCGGCGGATGGTATTGGTGGAAACAGGCTCAGTTTCATGATGATGTGAAGTACGTCACTGAGCAGGTAGAAAAAGGAGGCATTCATGTCACAGTGTCTGCTGATGGGACGTTAGCCCCAGTGCGTACAGTCACAATTGGTTCCGAATTGTCTGGAATTGTGCGTGAAGTGCATGTTGACGTGAATGATTCGGTGACTCAAGGTCAGGCTCTAGTGACTTTAGATACGCGTAATTTGTTAGCCAAAGTGCAGCAATATCGCGCGGCATTACAAAGTGCCAAAGCAAACCTAGCTCAAAGCCAGGCTTCGCTTAAAGAAGCGGAGTTAAAACTAAAGCGCATGAGAAAACTAAATCGTTTGTCCCAAGGGACGATGCCTTCAAGAACTGAGCTTGAGTCTCAAACTGCCACGGTTGAAACTGTCAAGGCATCGGTTGCGGTATCTAAAGCCAATGTGTCGGATGCTGAGGCACTGTTGAAAACTGCTGAAACAGATTTGTCTAAGGCAGTAATTAAGGCGCCAATTGACGGAGTCATTCTGACTCGCAGTGTTGAACCAGGATATGCCGTTGCAGCAACCCTTCAAGCGGTAGAGCTATTGACGCTAGCCTCAGATTTACGTGCCTTGGAACTACAGGTTGCGGTGGATGAAGCGGATATTGGTGTTGTGAAAGAAGGACAAAAGGCGTTCTTTACAGTGAGCACTTATCCGAATAAACGTTTCCCTGCAACATTGAGAAAAGTGGCCTATGGCGCAACAACGACTGAAAACGTGGTGACTTATACAGCGTACTTAAATGTTGATAACGGGGCTATGCTTTTGCGCCCTGGTATGACTGCCTCTGCCACTATTTCAACCGCAGATAAAAATGATGTGTTGCTTGTGCCTAATTCAGCCTTCCGTTATCAGCCAAAGCTGACCACTCAATCGAGGGGAGCAACGATGCCAGGTATGATGCCTAGACGTTCACCGCATGCGGCGGGAACTAAAAAAGTTAAAGAGTTGGCTCAGCACGGAGAGTTGCAAAAAACGTTGTATGTATTAAAGGATAATAAGCCAGTTCTTGTGAATGTCGTCACTGGATTGACAGACGGTCTTCAAACGGAAATTGTATCTGGTGATTTAACTGAAGGCGATCAAGTGATTTTGGATCAACAAAAAGGAAGGTAGATTATGGGAATGCCTTTAGTTGAATTCCGAGATATTCACAAACGCTATGGGGTTGGTGAAGCTGCTTTTGAGGCCTTGAAGGGGGTCAATCTTTCGATTCAGGAGGGGGAATTTGTCGCGATTATGGGGGCTTCTGGTTCAGGGAAATCAACGGCGATGAATATCATGGGAGCACTTGACCGACCTACAAGCGGCTCCTATCTTTTTGGCGGCATCCATGTCGAAACTTTGACACGAGATCAAAGGGCTTTGTTACGTCGTAAATACCTTGGTTTTGTCTTTCAAGGCTTTAATTTGTTGGCACGAACGACAGCCTTGGAAAATGTGGAACTTCCATTGCTTTACCGAGGGATGAAGAGTTCTGAGCGACAAAAATTAGCAAGGGCAGCTTTAGATCGTGTTGGGTTGTCGGCATGGGAAAACCATACACCAGCAGAATTGTCTGGTGGGCAACAGCAACGAGTAGCTATTGCTCGTGCACTAGTTACCAATCCTAAATTGCTTTTAGCAGATGAACCTACAGGGAGTTTGGATACGGCTCGAAGTCGGGAAATTATGAGCCTATTATCGACATTGAATACAGAGGATGGCATCACTGTCGTTCTTGTGACTCATGAACCAGATATGGCGACATATGCCAAACGACACCTGCACTTTCGAGATGGGCTAATCATTGATGACCAACCTCAAGGAGTCGTTCGATGATTGGAAATGCCTTCTTACTTGCTATTCGTCAGATTTGGAGAAATCCGTTACGAAGTATCTTAACGGTGCTCGGGATTGTCATTGGTGTGATGGCGGTCATTACGATGGTGACTGTTGGTAATGGTGCTTCTCAAGCGATACGAGAGCAAATCGAATCCTTTGGGAATAACCAACTGATGTTGCGCCCTGGTATGAGATTAGGCCCAGGTCAAACGGTCGGAGCGCCTTCTTTTAAGATGGCTGACGCTGTCGCACTTAAACAACAGATTGCAGGTGTGTTAGCTGTCGCTCCGCAAACGTCAGCGTCGAGAACGATTGTGGCTAACGGTCGGAATTGGCAGACAAGCATCATCGGGACTGACAACAATTACTTCAAAATTGATAATAGAGAGATTGTCGAGGGAAGACTTTTTGAGTCTGGAGAAATGCTCGCTGGCTCAGCGGTCTGTGTGATTGGTGGCACGATTCAGAAAGAGCTTTTTGGGGAAGGTTCAGAAGTGATCGGTCGTACGATCCGGACAGGTGGTTTTTCTTGCCGCGTGATTGGCTTAATGAAATCCAAGGGTACGGCAGCTATGGGTGGAGATCAGGACGATTTGTTGGTGATGCCGATTCAGACAGTGCAACGTCGCATTCTTGGTAATACAAGAGTCGGAGCATTGTTGATTTCAGTGAATCCTCAGTCCGATCGAGATCGTTTGCGTGAGGCTGTGAAAAGTCTTATGCGTGAGCGCCGCAGTTTGTCAGATGGTGATGATGATAATTTTCAGATCCTGGATACGGCAGAAATTGCGGCGAAAGTTGCGTCTACAACACAAATTATGACCACGCTTCTTGCAGCAGTGGCTGCTGTTAGCTTGCTAGTGGGTGGTATTGGGATCATGAATATTATGCTGGTCTCTGTGACTGAAAGAACTCGAGAAATAGGGATCCGTTTGGCAATTGGGGCTTTAGAGCGTGAAGTGTTGCTTCAATTTCTGATCGAGGCCTTGATGTTAGGTTGTCTTGGGGGAATTTTAGGTGTGCTTTTTGCAGTGATAGCCTCTAAGGGGTTAGCGGAGATGATGGGGGTTCCGTTTCTATTTAACCCTGGAATAAATGTGCTAGCGTTTACGGTTTCTGCTTTAACGGGAGTAATTTTTGGCTATTTCCCGGCAAGACGTGCAGCGAAATTAGACCCCATTGAGGCGGTTCGGCACGAGTAAAAAAAGGGGGTGTTGCAAAAATCAGATTGTCCTGATCTTTGCAACACCCCCCTTAAATCTTTAAACGCGTGGTAAAAGATTAGAACGGAACATCGTCATTGTCGAGTTGATCAATGGGCGCAGCAGTGGACACGGGCGCGGCCGAAGGTTGCGGAGCAGGACGCGGAGCCATTGCACGTGGCGCACTTTCAAAGCCATCGTCCATGCCTTGATGATCGGATTGACGACGATCTAGCAATTGAAGCGTTTCCCCAATGATTTCGGTGGCATAACGTTCGATGCCATCTTTGCCCTGATAGCGGCGAGTTCTGAGACGACCTTCAACGTAAGCTTGACTTCCTTTGCGCAAGTAATCCTTTGCAACTTCAGCCAGACGGCCAAACAATACAATGCGATGCCATTCCGTTTCGCTTACCGTTTGCTGTTCGGTATTGCGATAGCGGCGCGTGGTTGCGACGTTCAGCGTTGTAATTGCCGTACCACCGTCAGCGGTATAACGGGTTTCAGGATCGCGGCCAAGATTACCTACGATGATTACCTTATTGATGGAAGCCATAATTAACTACTAAAAAAAATTATCTATCAAACCTGAATTGCTTCACCTTGTTCATGTCGTTGGCGAAGTTTGGGTTCCTTTAACCCAAGCGCGAACATGAACCACAAAAGCATAGCAAATGTGGATGTAAAGAACACGGCTTCTGCGGAAAAATGTTGCGCAATCCAACCTCCAACGGCACCACCAACGAATAAACCAAGACTTTGTGTTGTGTTGTAGATGCCTAAAGCTAGACCTTTATCGCTAGGCGGGGCGATACGAGAGATTAGGCCAGGGAGCGTGGCTTCAAGGATATTGAAGCCGATAAAGAAGAGAGTAACTAAAAAAGCAATTTCCCAAACTGAGTGCATGAGAAAAGCAAAAAGGAAGAACACAACACTCAACACCAAGACGGTAATACGAAGCAAAGTAGTTGTTTTTTGATTCCGTTCAGCCCAAATGATGGGTTTCATCATGACTGCAAACCCAATCAACACCGCAGGTAAATAGATGTACCAGTGATGTAAAACAGGTAATCCCATTTGAACAAGACGAGTGGGAATGACGACGAAAAGTGCCATTTGAACGGCGTGCAAGCAGAAGATCCCCCAGTTGAGGCGCATGAGTTGAGGATCGAATGCAACCTTTTTCCAAGGTTGGTGTTGCTGTTTTTCATGCAAAGCATGAGGGTGATTGATGGTCGTATTGGGTACAACACGCAGCACAATCCAGATAGAGAGACAAGACAAAATGGCAGTGAGCCAAAATAGTCCAGGAACACCCCAAAGTTCGGTGAGCGGAGGGGCTATGATCAGGCTAAGTGCAAACATGAGGCCGATCGATGCACCGACTAGTGCCATAGCTTTAGTGATGACATGTTCGCGCACATGATCAGCAATTAATGCCGTCACGGCTGCTGAGATAGCGCCCGCACCTTGAATGGCGCGTCCGAGCATCACGGTCCAAATGGTGGTACCAAGGGCAGCGATTACGCTACCTATAACGAATAAAATCAGCCCGATAACAATGACGGGTTTACGACCAAAACGATCGCTAGCTGCACCAAAAGGCACTTGAAGAATGCTTTGTGTAAGACCATAGATACCCAGTGTCAAACCGACCAGGAAGCTACTGTCACCGCCGGGTAGTTGTTTGGCATAGACCGCAAAGACAGGCAGGATTAAAAAGAGTCCGAGCATACGTAAGGCAAAAACCCCTGCTAAAGAAATGCTAGAGCGCTTTTCTAAAGCAGTCATTTTCCCTGAGGGTGTCGTAACATCAGCGGTGGTTTGCATATGATATGAGCTTATATTTGTGTGAAAAGGTATCTTTACGCAAAGTGCTCTGACAGTCTATAGACAATTACCTGTGATTCCCCTTAAGAGAACGATTATTGTTTCAAAATGAAGTTCATTACTGTACGCGGTGCTCGCACACATAATCTAAAAAATCAAAATATCGTTATCCCAAGAGGCCAATTCACGGTGATTACCGGTCTTTCAGGGAGTGGGAAAAGTTCATTAGCTTTCGATACTTTGTATGCTGAAGGGCAACGACTCTATGTGGAGAGTATTTCAGCTTACGCACGACGGTTTTTAGAGTTAAGACCTCGCCCCGATGTAGATAGCATTGAAGGGCTTTCTCCAGCAATTGCCATTGATCAGCGTAAATCCACGGGTAGCAGTCGTTCCACCGTGGGAACGATGACGCAAATTGCAGATCATATGCGTTTGCTCTTTGCAAGAGTAGGTGTGCCTTATTGCCCAACACACAAGAAACCTCTCACGATGTCGTCGATCGCCTTTATCGTGGATCAGCTTTTACAATTCGGCGCGCAACAGAGAGTGATGATACTCGCTCCGGTCGCAAGAGAGAAGATCGGGGATTTTCGTTTGTTCTTCGAGAAGTTTCTTGCGGAGGGTTATGCGAGGTTTCGTATAGATGGAGAGACGGTGGTGTTAGACCAGCCGATCTCTTTGGATGATGATAAACCGCATGATATCGATATCGTTGTGGATCGTTTAAGGATCACTGTTGATGCGCGTGAACGTTTGGCCGAGAGTTGCCAAAGTGCCTCTGAATTGAGCAAAGGACGTGTATTTGTTGAAGACATTGACGGCAAGAATAACTATGTATTCAGCACACGTTTTGCGTGCCCGTTATGCGAATTTACCTTACCTAAATTAGAGCCAGCCCATTTTTCGGCCAATCATCCTAAGGGTTGTTGCTCTTATTGCAATGGCACTGGGGTTGTTCGTGACTTTGATGTCGACAAGATTATTCAACATCCAGACTTATCGATCGAGGGAGGAGCTATTCCAGGATGGGATGCTCGCAATAGTGGCAAGTTCGAACGTATCAAAGCCGTTTTGGATTTGTTTCGTCTATCGGCGCTGAAACCATGGAAAGAAATACCCAGCCATGTACGTCACGTGATTCTATATGGTAGTCCTGAGACGCGTACCCTAGTCCCGCCGTTTACGGGGGTGATAACAGAATTGGCGCAGATGTGGGAGAGTGACACAACTACCGATCATATGCGCCAGGGATTGGAGGTGTATCGCTCGGAAGTTGTTTGTCCTGTGTGTCAAGGAAAGCGCCTTGGAAAAGAAGCTTTGTCGGTCTATGTGGGTGATGGTGAAGATTGCTACAACTATAGCGACATGGAGGCGTTACATGTTTCTCAGCTCTATGACACTCTAAAGACGCTAACCTTTAATAGGTTACATCGCCCAGTGGCAGAACGATTGCTATGTGAAATTACTAAGCGACTGATGTTTTTAAACGATGTTGGGCTAGGCTATTTGTCGTTAAATCGCCGTACTGATACGTTATCGGGTGGTGAGATTCAACGTGTGCGTTTAGCTGGGCAGATTGGGTCAGGTCTTTCTGGTGTGATGTATGTATTGGATGAACCGAGTATCGGGTTGCATCAGCGTGACAATGAAAGATTGCTCGGGAGTTTGCGAGCGCTCAAGGATCTCGGTAATACAGTTATCGTTGTTGAACACGATGAAGAGACTATGAGAGCCGCGGACTACATCATCGATATGGGGCCAAAAGCAGGTGATTTAGGCGGCTATGTGATGGCGGCGGGGAGGCCTGAAGCTGTGATGGCTACTCCTGATTCGATCACGGGACAGTATTTAAACGGCACGTTATCGATACCAGTACCTACACATCGTCATCGACCTAATCAAGGCTGGCTCGAGTTAAACGGTGCAAAGGGACACAATCTGAAAAATGTGACGTTAAAAGTCCCTGTTGGTCTGTTGACGGTCGTGACGGGGGTGTCCGGATCAGGTAAATCTTCTTTGGTCATTGACACGCTTTACGCGGCCATGGTTAGAGCTTTGAAGCGTACAAGAAGCGTAACGCCGCTCCCGTACGATGATCTAGAGAACTTTGATGTCTTTGATGGGGTTGTGATGGTGGATCAATCTCCGATCGGTCGAAGGCCAAGCTCTAATCCCGCGACGTATACAGGCATTTTTACGTATATCCGTGAAATCTTCGCGCAAACTCAAATGGCTCGCGAACGAGGGTACACGGCAGGTCGTTTTAGTTTTAACGTCAAAGGTGGTCGATGTGAGGCGTGCCAAGGGGAAGGTATTGTTTGCATGGAAATGCAGTTCCTCCCTGATATGTATGTTCCTTGTGAGGTTTGCCATGGGAAGCGCTATAACCGTGAAACACTTGAAGTGCACTATGCCGAAAGAAGTATTGCCGATGTCTTAGACATGACAGTTGAGCAAGCGCTACCGTTGTTTAAGAAATATCCAAAAATTAACAGAGTGCTTCAAGCGCTAAGCGATGTTGGCTTGGGGTACATCCGACTTGGACAGAGCGCTACAACGTTTTCTGGTGGGGAGGCTCAACGCATCAAACTAGCGACCGAGTTAGCACGACCAGAAAATGGTCGGACGCTTTATATCCTGGATGAACCAACAACAGGTCTCCATTTTCAGGATATTGTTCAACTTCTCGATGTCTTCCATCGCTTGATCAAAGCAGGTAATACTGTTTTGCTTATTGAACATAATGTGAACGTGATTCAATGTGCGGATTATGTTGTGGATCTTGGGCCTGAAGGAGGGGATGAGGGGGGCTATATTTTGGCTGAGGGAACGCCCGAAGAGGTAGCCAAGTCGCCTAAAAGTGTTACTGCTCCCTATCTTCAAAGTTTGTTTTGTCGACATAAGAAATGAACAAAAAAGTTTTGTTGTTAGGGGGACAGGGTCGATTAGCTAGAGCGTTATTGACGACACAGCCGCCAGGTGTGCTCGTCCAAGCGTTGTCCCGTGCAGAGTTAGATATCACAAACACACGGCGTTTTGAGACGTTCATTCAAACGTTTGAACCTCAAGTGGTGATTAATGCGGCGGCTTGGACAGATGTAAGTGGTGCGCAACAGCAAAGAGAAGCAGTTTTTGATGTCAATGCTGTTGCACCTACTAGGATTGCAAAAGTTCTATCAGAAAGACAAATTCCCTTAGTGCACTATTCAACGGACTATGTTTTTTCGGGAGAAGGAGAAACGCCGTGGTATGAAGACAGTGAACCCAATCCTAAAACTAATGGCGTGTATGGCCAAAGCAAGTTAGAAGGAGAGAAGGGATTAGGAGAAAGCGGCGTGAGTGGTGTGGTGATTCGTGCTGGATGGCTACATAGTGGCGAACGGGATTTTGTCGCTGCAATTTTGAACGCAGCGCTAGCGAAAAAAGCTTTAACAGTGACAGCGGCACAAGTAGGTACGCCGACGCATACGGCTACGCTTGCGACTTGGACATGGCAATTCTTGCCGTGCTTTGAAAAACAACACTCAATCTCAGTTGTACATTATGTTGAGTCTGGAGAGTGGGTTACACGTGCAGAATTTGCTCGTTATTTACTGTACAGCGCAGAGAAATATTGCACCAACCTGCAGCTGACAGCAATGGCAAATACTTTACATGAAGCTCGTGTCGGTTTAACTGTTACGCAAGATATTGATGCGATTCGTCCTGCCAATTGTCGACTTGCAACCAGATCTCCATCTAGATTAGCCCTGTTACCTCATTGGAAAAGGGGTGTGGATAAGTCTGTGGAAAATGTGATTAAGCTGAAATTGCGCACTTGAATAACTTAATAAATTAATAAAATTATTCCTTAAAAATCAAAGAGATACATTATCCACGCTAGACGCCAAATCTAGCGTGGATAACTTAACCGCACAGATTTATTTTTTGCGGGACTCGAAGTTCCACGCATCATGGCACATGTCATCAATCGTTCGGGTTGCTGACCAACCTAAAAGACGTTGTGCTTTACTAGGGTCGCACCAATTGGCGGCAATATCTCCTTCACGGCGCTCAACAAGTTGGTAGGGAACTTTCTGACCACTCGCTTTTTCAAAAGCATGAATGACTTCTAAAACGCTGTAACCACGACCGCAACCAAGATTAATGGCAATCCAGCCAGTATTGTTCATGACATAAGGAACTGCTTTTGCATGACCGTCAGCTAAATCCATGACGTGGATAAAGTCTCGAACACCTGTCCCGTCTGGGGTTGGATAGTCATTGCCGAAGACTTTTAAATAGGGAAGAGTACCGTGGGCAACACGTGCTACATAAGGTAGTAGGTTATTCGGAATGCCGTTGGGATCTTCACCGATCAATCCAGATGGGTGTGCGCCGATCGGGTTGAAATAGCGTAGACATACGGCACTAAAAGATGGTTCTGCCCGGCATACATCGGCCAAAATTTGCTCAATATGTAGCTTTGAACGACCGTAAGGATTCGTTGCTTCACCAGTTGGACAGTCCTCTGTCAATGGTAGCGTGGCTGGCGTACCATAGACCGTTGACGAAGAGCTAAAAATGAGGCGACGAACACCTGTTTTCATCATGGCATCCAATAACACCAGTGTGCCATTGACGTTGTTGTCGTAGTATTCAATTGGTTTGTGAACCGATTCTCCAACGGCTTTTAATCCAGCAAAGTGTATAACGACGTCAATATTGGCAAGTGCTTTTTGCATGGCTACACCATCACGAATGTCGCCTTCAATGAATGAAGGGCGACGCCCTGTAATGGCATCAAGACGGTCTAAAACAGATGCGTCGGAGTTGGAAAGGTTGTCATACAAAACAACGTTGTGACCTGCTTCAAGAAGAACAACGGCCGTATGTGAACCAATAAAACCCATGCCGCCAGTGAGCAGAATGTTCATTATTCGACGAACTCCATGGACAAAAATGAATAAGGGAAGACGGTGGCATCATCTTAGCTTATTCATGAGATATCTCAAAGTCTTCAATCACAAAGGCTTGCTTGATAAGTCTCTTGGCTCGAAGTAAAGAAGGGGAGATTGTTATAATCACCAATTTTTAGAGGGCGCTATGCAAGAAGGTACCGTTCTTTGTTTTGATTTCGGACTTGCACGTACAGGTGTTGCTTCAGGCAATACCGTCACGCGCTCCGCAAATCCGTTAGCAATTATTCACGCAAAAACCAACGATGAGCGTTGGAGGTCGATAGAAAAGTTAATTGAAGAATGGGATCCTGTCTTTTTGGTTGTGGGAGTGCCGCGTTATGGTGACGGGACACCTAGTGAAATGACGCCTCGTTGTGAACGTTTTGCGCGTCAATTAGGTGGACGATTCCATAAAAAGGTTTATACGGTCGACGAACGTTTTTCATCTGTCATGGTTGAGCACGGGACGGAAAAGATTGATCACGAGGCTGCTGCCGTTATTTTGCAGCAGTTCTTTGAAGAGCAGAGTTTGGTTGCATAAGGAAACGCGATGCGTTATTTGGTTGGATGTATTCGCCTACTAGGAGTGGGTTTACTGATTGTTGCCATTTTAAGTGTCTTGATGCTATTCCCATTCTTTCAACGGGAGACACGAGGTCGTTGGGTAAAGCGCTTATCATCCGCATTAATGCGAGTCTTTGGTATTCGGGTTTCAGTCCGAGGTCAGGTGCCTAGAGAAGAAGCGGCAGTTTGTGGCATTAGTACCAATGAACTCGGTTATATGGTGTGTTCTAACCATATTTCATTTGTCGATATTTTTGTCTTGAATGTGGTGCTACCTTGTCGGTTTGTAGCTAAAAAAGAGATTGCCTCTTGGCCAGTTTTTGGATTCATCTCTCGTAAAGTCGGCACGCTTTTTATCGATCGAAGCCGTAAGCGCGCTGTCATTGAGATTGGTGAGATGATGAGTTCTGCGATTCAGGAGGGGACAAACGTGCTGTTTTTTCCTGAAGGCACTACAGGCGGCGGTCGTTTGTTGTTACCTTTTTACGCTAATTTGTTTGAAGCCGCTATTCGCTCCAAAGCTGATGTGTTACCCATAACGCTTCGGTATACCTTGAACGGAGAAACTACAGAGTTGATTTCCTATGCTGGAGATATCTCTTTATTTGAGGTTTTAAAGAGGATTCTGTTTACACCAGGTTTAGGCGTTGAGGTCACGGTGCTAGATCCCATTTCGTCTGCAGATCAAACACGTCAGGTGGTATGCGCCAAGGTGTCTGCTCAGATGGCTAATGCGTTGGGCGTTCCCGATGCAACAGCCCAACGCGAAGAAGAAAGAAAAGCTCGCTTAGCGTCTTTGTAAGTATGAAGCTTATTTAAATTTGAAGGGGTCGGCCCAACAAGGACAGGGTTCTTGAAGGATTTTTCGATCAGGAAAGCGAACAGCTGTGAGTTGGCCACCCCACAAGCATCCAGTGTCAATCGCAATGATGTTAGGTCGTCTGATTAATCCCAGCATAGACCAGTGACCAAAACAAATGGTTGTATCGGTGGCGAGTCGGCTTTCATATTCAAACCAAGGAACGAGGTGCTGGGGAGCTGAGCCGATGTCCTCTTTTTGCTTGAAGTCTAAAGCGCCTGTTTGACGATCTACGAAACGCATTCTTGTAAAGCAATTCAAAATAGCCTGTAAGCGCTCGGGGCCCTCAAGCGAGTCATCCCAATCGTTGTTGCCATACATTTTCTTCAGCATCTTTTTCCATGTTTTGCTCTGTAACATGGTCTCAGCTTCTCTGGCAAGGAGTCGTGCTTTATCGAGGCTCCACAAAGGGTGGATGCCTGCATGGACAAATACCGCCTCTGGCATTTCGATCATGATGGATTGCTGGCGTAGCCATTCAATCAACTCGTCAGCATCAGGTGCATCAAAAATTTCTCCGATAGTATCTTTTTTATGAACCTTGCTTGCTCCGGCGGCGACTGCGAGTAAGTGGAGATCGTGATTGCCTAAAAGACAATGTGCTCGTTCGCCCATACTCTTTATTCGTCTGAGTGTTGCAAGAGAGTCGGGGCCTCGGTTAACGAGGTCACCTAAAAAAATCAAAGGTGCGCTCTCTGGAATTTGTTCTAGTAATCCTTCAAGGCTTTCTAAACAGCCCTGCAAATCGCCGATGGCATAGTAGGATTGCGTTGCCATATGAAACTCTAACGTGCTAGTCTTGCCGACATATTTTTAATCGCACCTCCTTCGGTAGAGGGAGGCTTAGTGCTTATTTTACTTTTTTTAGTCAGAATTCAAACGATGAAGCCAGTACGCAAGGTTGTTTTTCCAGTCAATGGATTAGGAACGAGATTTCTTCCCGCCACGAAAGCGATGCCCAAAGAAATGTTGCCCGTGGTCGATATGCCATTGATTCAATATGCTGTGGCTGAAGCTGCGGCAGCTGGGATTACGGAGATGATTTTTGTGACGGGACGCAATAAGCGTGCCATTGAAGATCACTTTGATTACTATCCTGAGTTGGAACGAGAACTTGAGGAAAAAGGTAAAGCGGAACTTTTAGGCTTAGTCCGCAACATTGTTCCTACTGGAGTGAAGTGTATTTATATTCGTCAGCCACAAGCTTTAGGCTTGGGGCATGCTGTGCTATGTGCTAAGCCTGTTGTTGGAGATGAACCGTTTGCGGTGATGTTGGCAGACGATTTGGTAGATGCACCCAAGTCATGTATTGGCCAGTTAATTGCTGTACGTGAAGCTCAAAAAGGCGGTTCTGTTGTCGCAGTGCAAGACGTGGCGCCTGAGTCTACGAATAAATACGGCATTGTGAGTGTGGATGATACCAGTCAAAAGACTTCACAGATGCGTGGGATTGTCGAAAAACCTGATCCGAAGGTGGCACCTTCCCGCATGGCTGTGATTGGTCGTTATGTCTTTGAACCTGAGATGTTTGATTTTCTTGAAAAGGTGCAACCTGGGATTGGCCGAGAAATTCAGTTAACCGATGGTATTGCGACTGCATTGCATGCAGTGCCTACATATGCTCATCGTTTTGATGGAACCAGGTTTGACTGTGGCAGTAAGCAGGGCTTCCTAGATGCTACGATTCATTTTGCTAGAAAGCGTGGATTCAAAATTAATTAAGTCGTGACAACAAAAGAGGGTAAAAGTCAGATTCTTGGATCTTTCTCATACCCTCTTTTTGCTTGTTAAGCGCCTCTCACTTTCTTCAATAAGGCAGTGGTTGAGCGCTGGTGTTCAAACTGTACCGTGACGGCTTTGCCACCCCAGGTAGACACTAATTGTGCCTCTGGGAGGTCTTCAATTCTGTAATCTCCCCCTTTGACATAGATGTCAGGGTGTCCTAATTCCACCGCAGTCAACGGCACCTTTTCATCGAAGACAACAACAAGGGAAACGGACTCTAAGGCCGCTAGTACAGCAGCGCGATCTGCTTGAGTATTGATTGGGCGATCATTGCCTTTACCCAACTTTTTAACAGAGGCATCACTATTGATGGCTACAATGAGACTGTTTCCAAGCTTGCGCGCTTGAGCTAGGTACGTCACGTGACCTCTGTGCAAAATGTCGAACACCCCATTCGTCATGACAACGGGATGAGGAAGCGCCTTTGCGCGTGAAGATAACTCAGAAAGCAGGCAGATCTTGTTTTCAAAATCAGGCGCGGGCAAACGGGTACTCACGAAACATTCCTTTTAATGAAGTTGTTTAAACCAATCAGACTGAACAGCTTCTGCAAGACTACAAAAAGCCTGCGTGGCATCTGTGCACAGCGATGGCAGGGCCTTGCCGTCGGTTCCTAAGAGAATGCGTTCACAACAGCCAGCCGCCTTACCTGCGGTCATGTCCCCCGGCTTGTCACCAAACATGATCGATGTCTTGAGGTCGATATCTAGATCAGCGGCGGCTTTGAGTAACATGCCTGGTTCAGGCTTTCGACAAGTACAGCTCATTCGATACTGAGGCAGTGCTTTTTCTGGATGATGGGGACAGAAATACACCGCAGATAACGGCGCATCTGCTTGAGCAAACTGTTCTTTCATCCAAGAGGTTAACTTTTCGAAGGTGGCTTCATCATAGTAGCCACGACCAATGCCTGATTGATTGGTCACGACGACCAAAATGTAACCGGCGTCAATCAAGCTTTTGGCAGCTTCAAGGACGCCTGGTATCCATTCGAAAGCTTCAATTTCGTGGACATAGGCGTGATCAAGGTTGATGACGCCGTCTCTGTCAAGAAATGCTGCTTTTTTCATTCGTCAACGTTTGGGAAGCATTGCAAAAGATTGTGCATGTATTCGCGCGTGCCCTCTTGGACGGTGCGGAACTCAACATCGCAACCAGCCTTGCGGAGATTGTCGAGGTTGGCTTGGGTGAAGGCCTGATATTTTCCTTTGAGCGCTTCAGGGAATGCAATGTATTCCAGTTCGCCAGATTTAACGGCTTCATCGAGGGACAAGGCTGCATGACCATTTTGTTCGCGCAAAGTATTAATAACCGTTAATGCGACATCATTAAATGGCTGTGCACGACCCGTACCACAGTTGTAAATGCCAGAAACAGGCTTGTCGAGGAAGTGAAGCAGTACTTTGCAGACGTCACCGATATAGACGAAGTCACGAGACTGTTCACCGTTGCCAAAGCCAAGGCAACCTTCGAATAGTTTTACCTTACCTGTGCGACGGTATTGGAAATATTGATGGAAGGCAACGCTAGCCATACGGCCCTTATGTTGTTCATTGGGGCCGTACACGTTGAAGTAACGTAAACCGATGACTGGCGCCTTGAGCGAATTCAGTTCGCGACGAAGTACTTGGTCAAAAAGGTACTTGGAGTAGCCATAGACATTTAAAGGACCTTCGTAGCGAATATCTTCGATAAATTCTTGATGCGCACCATAAGTAGCGGCGGAGGAGGCATAGATGAATGGAATCTGGAGTTCTTGAGCCCAACGATAGAGATCTAACGTGTAGCGGTAGTTGTTCTCCATCATGTAGAGACCATTATGTTCCATGGTGTCGGAGCAAGCACCTTGGTGGAAAATGGCTTCAGGTTTCGGAGCCGTACCACGGCGAACGCGTTCGATGAAGTCACGTTTGTCAAAGTAGTCAGAGATTTGGCATTTGGCGAGATTCTGATACTTTTCACCACGTTCTAAGTTATCGACAGCAATCACATCAGTGATGCCTCGTGCGTTAAGCGCAAGAACGTTATTACAGCCGATAAAGCCAGCTGCGCCTGTGACAAGAATACTCATGACATCAATCCTCAAAAAGTTCTTCAAAAGAAACCGTGGCAGTACCTAGCTTGCCAACGACAATACCACCTGCACGATTGGCTATGCGTACAGCTTCTTCAATATTTGCCCCTGTTGCAAGCATGGTGGCCAAAATGGCGATCACAGTATCGCCAGCACCCGAAACATCGTAGACTTCACGGGCTTGGGTCGGAACAGTCAATTGTCCGTCTTGGTGATAGAGCGTCATGCCCTCTTCACTTCGCGTTAATAGTAAGTACCGAAGACCTAGGGCTTCACGTAAACCTTGTGCTTTGGTAGTCAACTCTTCTTCGGAGTTCCAAGCCCCGACGACTTGCCGCAATTCAGAACGATTGGGAGTCAAAATGGTGGCACCTTTATAGCGCGAGTAATCGTCACCCTTAGGATCTACAAGGACTGGAATGCCAGCATCGTTTGCCATTTCGATCATGCGAACGATATGGGAAAGTCCGCCTTTGCCGTAATCAGATAAGACGAGTACGTCATGTTGAGCCAGTAAAGAGCGGAAGCGGTCTAAATGCTGATTTAAAACTTCTTGAGCTGGCAAGGCTTCAAAGTCACAACGAAGCATCTGTTGTTGACGGGCGACGACACGTAATTTAACTGTGGTCGCTAAGGAGTCGTCAAACTGCAAGTAAGGCGTGATGCCTTGTTCGTGAGCAAAACGTTCGAGGGTATGACCAGGTTCATCATTGCCGACAACGCAAAGCAGTGAAGAGCTTGCGCCAACGCTAGCAATATTGACGGCAACATTGGCAGCACCGCCAAGTCGTTCTTCTGTTCGGCTGATGCGAACGACGGGGACGGGGGCTTCGGGGGAAATGCGATCGGCATCGCCAAACCAATAGCGATCTAACATGGCATCGCCCGTGACGAGTACGCGTGCTTTCTTAAGTAGGGATTTGTCCATATAACTTGAAAGTAGTCTCATGGCTACGTTGGATGAGGTTGTGCCTCGATTGTAATGGGTGTGAGCCCTTTTCGTCAGAGACTATGTAAATCAGTTAATGAAAGTTCATCGAGAAAGCCCCTCAAATTCGAAAAACTGTTTCTGAATGTCATGAAATTTTGTAGGAAGGCAAGGAGGTGTGTTCTAAATTTGGGCTCTCTGCGCGGTTTAGCTACAATAAGTCAATTAAACACCGAAAACGTCAGAGTTAGTTTGTCGTTGGTGGTTCATGTTGAGGAGATAAGTTATGGCGCCCGACGCCTCCATTTTTAAGGCTTATGACATTCGTGGCATTGTTGATCAAACGCTGACTGAAGAAGCAGTTCGTCAAGTTGGTCGTGTGTTGGGGAGTCTTGCTCGTGAAGCAGGGCGTACCTCATTCTGCGTTGGACGTGACGGTCGTTTGTCTGGCGAACGCTTGGCGAATGCTCTAATGGAAGGCATTGTCTCCACGGGTATTGATGTGATCAATATCGGGATGGTTCCAACACCAGTCTTGTATTTTGCAACTGTCCATTATGAGAACGGTAGTGGCGTTGCTGTCACAGGCTCTCATAACCCTCCGGAATATAACGGTTTAAAGATGATGATCGGTGGTATTACTTTGTTTGCCGATCAGATTCAGGATATACGTCGTCGTATTGAATTTGAAGATTGGCATGTGGCAGAAAAGCCTGGTGAGATTCGTGAAGAAGATGTTTTGCCAGCTTATCTTGAACATGTGTTATCTGATGTTCGCTTAGCCCGTCCGATGCGCATTGCGATTGATGCTGGTAATGGTGTAGCTGGTCCCGTTGCAACGAAGTTGTTTAAGGCTTTGGGTTGCGAAGTGACTGAGCTTTACACCGATGTGGATGGCAACTTCCCGAATCATCATCCTGATCCTTCTAAACCTGAAAATCTGGAAGACTTGAAGGCGACGGTTCGTGCTGCTGGCTTAGAGGTCGGTTTGGCCTTTGATGGCGACGGTGACCGTTTGGGGGTTGTGACCAATGCTGGTAACGTCATCTTCCCTGATCGACAAATGATGTTGTTTGCCAAGGATATTTTGGTTCATCATCCAGGTGCTCAAATTGTCTACGACGTCAAGTGCACGCGTCGCTTGATTCCGTGGATTGAAAGCAATGGCGGTGTTCCGACAATTAGCAGAACGGGGCACTCTTTGGTAAAGGCGAAGTTGCGTGAAACGGGAGCGCCTTTTGCAGGGGAGATGTCAGGGCATTTGTTCTTTAACGACGGCCGTTGGCCAGGATTTGACGATGGCGTTTATGCAGGGGCTCGATTGCTTGAAATTCTGTCGCGCGAAAAGGATCCGTCGGCCGTCTTGGATGGTTTGCCAAGCGCTGTGAATACGCCTGAATTGCAAATCAAGATGGCTGAAGGAGAAAACAAGCGTTTCATCGAACGTCTTCAGCAGGAAGTGAAGTTTGATGATGCTTCTCAGGTGATTACGATTGATGGTGTTCGTGTGGAATGGGATGACGGTTTTGCTTTGGCACGTTCTTCGAATACGACTCCTGTCGTTGTCTTGCGTTTAGAAGGCGATACGCCAGAGGCTTTGGAACGCATTAAACAGACTTTTGCTACGGCGCTTTTGCAGGTAGAACCAACATTACAACTACCTTTTTAATGGGTAGAGCAATTTATGACTGATAAAACCAATTGGACATTACTGCCTTTCCTTCGAGATAGTCAGGGTGTCCCTACTACGATCACTGCTTGTGGTTTAAGACTGGATATTGCTCGACAGCGATTGACCGGGGAAGATTTTAACCGCTTGGTGGAGCACTGCCGTGCACGAGGTGTCGCTGAGGCTCATCAGCGTATGGTCAGCGGTGACATCGTCAATGTGTCTGAAAAGCGTGCTGCATTACATACGTCATTGCGAGCTTGGACGCCAACTGTGCCCAAATATGATGAGGTGGTGCACGAACGTAAGCGAATGTTAGAGTTTGCTACCCAAGTCCGAGAAGGGGTGTGGTTGGGTTGCCGCGGTGATCGTATTACGGATGTCATCAATATTGGTATTGGTGGCTCAGAAATGGGACCTCACGCGGTTTATCACGCATTGCGTCCATCTAATCCGTCCATTCGTCTCCATTTTTTATCAACGGTCGATGGTGTTTTATTAGAGCGAATCTTGGATGCGTGCAATCCACGTTCTACGTTGGTTGTCGTTTCTTCTAAGAGCTTTGGAACACGTGAGACGTTAGTCAATGCTGCGGCGGTCGACCAGTGGTTGCTAGATGCGGGTATTGTGGGCGCCGATCGTGCACGTCACATGGTCGTGGTTTCTGCCAATGCTGAAGCGGCTAACCAGATGTGTGTCCCTGAAGAAAATCTTTTCAAGTTTTGGGATTGGGTCGGGGGACGCTTTTCTGTTTGGGGTGCTGTCGGCTTGCCTTTAGCCATCGCTTTAGGTCCTGACGTCTTTATCGAGTTCTTACAGGGTGCGGCTGAAATGGATCGCCACTCTTTGACTGCACCTTTAGAGAAGAATTTACCCGCCTTATTGGCGATGTTGGCGTTCTGGAACGCATCGCGTTTGGATATTGGTTCTCACTGTGTTTTACCGTATGACGAGCGGTTGCGTGTGATTGTGCCTTGGTTGCAACAGCTTGAAATGGAATCGCTTGGTAAGAACCATACCCCTGATGGGCGTCGAATCCCAGGCCGTACTGGGCAAGCTGTGTGGGGTTCTAATGGGAATGAGGCACAGCATAGTTTTTATCAGTGGTTGAGAGAAGGTACGGGGCGCTCTAGCATTGATTTGATTTGGACGGAAATGCCAGGACATCGATATGCCGAACACTATCGCGTGCTCTTGGCCAATGCGCGTGCGCAGGCTGAGGCATTGATTATGCGAGACCCTGATAACCCTTGCTTTAATGCTGTGACAGCCATTGTTGTTGATGCAGTAACGCCAAGACGTGTCGGGGCCTTGATGGCTATGTATGAGCACAAGACCACGATGCTTGGTACGCTCTTCAGTATTAATCCGTTCGATCAGCCTGGTGTTGAGTTGGGGAAACGTTTAAGCCGCCGTGCTGAACGTGGCGACGACCCTAAAACTGCAGTGGCAGAAGAGGTGATGTTTAAGTGAAGATTCTCGTGATTAAAACCTCCTCTATGGGGGATATCATTCATGCGCTTCCTATTGTGACTGATATCAAGCAAGCCTTGCCTGATGCAGAGATTCACTGGGTTGCGGAGGAGAGCTTCAAGGAAATCCCGACACTTGCGCCTGGCGTGAGTAAGGTTCATGTCACTGCTTTCCGCCGTTGGCGAAAAGCAGTGATGTCGACGTCTGTGCGTGAAGAAATGGCAAGGGTTAAAGAGGCTTTACGTGCTGAACAGTACGATGTGGTCTTGGATATCCAGGGTTTAATGCGCTCGGCTATGGTGGCTCGCTGGACGGGCGTGCCGGCCTTTGGATATACCTGGGGTACAGTGCGCGAAAAAATGGCTTCCCTTGCCTATGCCTATAAATTGAATTTACCTGCTTCATTAGGCGCGGTTAGACGCTATCGTATGGCCGCCGCTCAGGCCTTGGGTTATAGCATCGATTCAGAGCATCCACTATTTGCTTTGAAGGCGACTGCTGAGCCATCTCTTGTTCCTGCGGGACCTTATGTTGCATTGGCTGTTAATACAAGTCGAGATGAAAAACTATGGCCCGAAGATGCTTGGATCAAGATCGGTCGTCGTTTAGCTGGGGAAGGGTTGCGGAGTGTTCTCTTTTGGGGCAACGAAGTTGAACATGAACGTGTGAAGCGGATTGCGATGGGTATTCCTGGTGCAGAAGTTGCGCCTCGAAAGGGACTTGCGCAAACGGCAGCTTGCCTAGCCAAAGCTGAAGCTGTATTGGGTGTGGATACAGGGTTGGCGCATTTGGGCGCAGCTTTAGGGCGTCCGAGTGTAGGGATCTTTGTTTCTACGCCCACGGAAATTTTGAAGTTGATTGGCGACGGCGCTGTCCAAAGTTTAGGCGGTATCGGTGAGTGTCCTTCGGTTGATCAGATTTGGGATGCTTATAAATCAGTAACGGGAGAGCAGGCGTGAAGATAACTCCGACCATGTATCGGGCTGTGAGTGTTGTGGCGTTACCCTTAGCAAGTCTCTATTTGATGTGGCGCTCTCGTCGTCAGCCTGCCTATAGGCAGTTTTGGGATGAACGTTTTGCATGGACGACATTTCCTTTAAAGACGCCGCGTCCTCGTGTCTGGATTCATGCCGTCAGCGTAGGCGAAACTAATGCTGCAAAACCTCTTTTAGAGGCAGTGCTAAAACGTTGGCCCGAGTGTGATGTATTGTTGACACACATGACACCCACAGGGCGTGAGGCTGGTGCAAAATTGGTTGCGCTGGCGCCCGATCGCATTCAT
Source organism: uncultured Sutterella sp. (assembly GCA_937943605.1). Taxonomy (GTDB): domain Bacteria; phylum Pseudomonadota; class Gammaproteobacteria; order Burkholderiales; family Burkholderiaceae_F; genus Sutterella. The sequence continues at coordinate 23,376 of CALEAW010000062.1, forward strand.
CAGTGTTATTTGCCTTATGACGCTCCGTACGCTGTCGAGAAGTTTTTTAGACAAACCGTACCGACGATCGGGATTATCATGGAAACCGAAGTTTGGCCTAATCTGATGAGTGAGGCTCAACGCTGTGGTGTTCCGATGATTTTGGCGAATGCTAGAGAAAGTGAGAAATCACGCGCTCAGGCTGCGCGCATCATCGATGTGATGCGTCCTGCTTTTAGTAGTTTTGCGGCTATTTTGGCGCAAAGTGAAGAAGATAAGGAACGTCTTGAAAGCTTGGGTGGCCGAAATGTTACGGTTTGTGGAAGCGTGAAATTTGATCTCCGCCCGAATTTATCTCAAGAGGCAGCCGCGAGAGCATGGAAGGCAACCATGGATCGTCCGGTCGCCTTAATTGCTTCGACTCGCCAGGGTGAAGAAGTGCGCTTTGCGAAAGCAATGGCTGAACGTCGAGATCTACTAAAGCGCGCGCAATTTTGGTTGGTGCCACGGCATCCACAACGTTTTGATGAGGTCTATCGTTGTTTGACTGAGGCCGGTTTAAATGTTTGTCGTCGTTCTGCCATTATGGATCCTGCAGATATTCCTTCAGATGCTGATATTGTTTTGGGCGATAGTATGGGCGAGATGAGCTTTTACTGCGCTTTGGCGGATATGACAGCTATGGGAGGGTCTTTTGAGAATCACGGCTCTCAAAATGTGATCGAGCCAGCGTTGGCTGGATCCCCGATTGTCGTGGGCCCGTCGGATTTTAACTTTGCTAAAGTAATTCGCGATGGATTGGCTGCGGGAGCAATGGTGCAGGTTCAGACGCCGATGCAAGCCCTGGATCAATTTGAACAATGGCTAGATGTGCCTGCCTCGAGAGTGCAGGCATCTGAATGTGCATTGGAATTTTCTCGTCAGTATGCAGGGGCAACCGAACGCATGATGACGATATTGGAGGTACTGTGGCAGAAAGCGCAAAAAACGGCATCCCTAACGTCGTAACGATTGCTGGGATTGACCCATCGGGTGGTGCAGGTGTATTGGCTGATGTGAAGGCAATCAGTGCCTGTGGTGCTTATGCCTGTGGTGTTGTCGCGGCTTTAACTGCACAAAATACGAAGGATGTGACGGGCGTCAGTCCTGTGTCGCCAGATTTTCTAAGAGAACAAATTGATACGCTTTTTTCTGATGTGCGTATTGATGCTGTAAAAATCGGGATGTTGGGAACAACAGCTTTGATTGAAACAGTTGCCGATGCCTTGATTCATTGGAAACCGAAATATGTTGTTTTGGATCCTGTGATGGTGGCCAAAGGTGGCGGAAGGTTGCTGCAAAGTGATGCTGTTGAAGCGCTGAGAGATCGACTGTTACCCTTGGCAACAGTGGTAACGCCCAATTTGCCTGAGGCAATGAGTCTTTTAGGGCGCACGGAATCTGTTGACGAAGAAGACTTCCCTGAAGTTGCACGAGCACTGTGGGAATACGTGAAACGCAAGGATGCTTGGATTTTCTTGAAAGGTGGTCATTTGTCTGGCGAAGATGCGTACGATCTGCTCTTTAATGGCGTAGTTTCTGTACCTTATTCGGCGGCTCGTATTCATACAAAAAATACGCATGGCACAGGGTGTACTTTATCTGCTGCTATCGCTGCTTATTTACCTCAGGAGGTTGACGTGCCAGCGGCGTGTCGTCGTGCCAAAGACTATCTGACTGGCGCTATTGCGCACGCAGATGAGCTGGAGGTAGGGCATGGTCATGGGCCAACGCATCACTTTTGGAGACTTTGGCAAGACAAATGAAACAAAATGTAATAAAGGGTTGACGGAATAAATTTTATCGTGCATACTTTCAATCCTCAACGGCGCATTAGCTCAGTCGGTTAGAGCAGAGGAATCATAATCCTTGTGTCCGCGGTTCGAGTCCGTGATGCGCCACCAAGATTTTAAAAGCCCCGTCTTCTAGTTTGAAGTGCGGGGCTTTTCTTTTATGCCTCGATTTCAATGGGTTCATTGAAGTCGAAATGATTAATTCATCAATTTATATCGTCACCGGGTGTAAACCGTGCAAGCGAAAAAACTTTACCTCCGCAGCTTTGGCTGCCAAATGAATGATTACGACAGTGGTCGTATTGCGGACCTGCTTCAGGCTGAAATGGGATATGAGCGTACGAATGAGCTTGAGGAGGCTGATCTCGTTGTTGTGAATACGTGTTCCATTCGTGAAAAGGCGCAAGAAAAGACATTCTCTGATTTAGGTCGTATCCGTGAAGTGAAAAAGGGTAGACCAGGGATGTTGATTGCTGTGGGGGGCTGTGTTGCCAGCCAGGAAGGCGAAAATGTGATTCGCCGTGCCCCTTGTGTTGACGTTGTGTTTGGTCCTCAAACTTTGCATCGTTTGCCAGAGTTATTGAAAAAACGTGTAAAAACAGGTCGACCGCAAGTGGATGTGACATTCCCTGAAATTGAAAAATTTGATCATCTACCGATGCCTAAGGCACAGGGCGCTGCGGCCTTCGTCTCGATTATGGAAGGTTGCTCCAAGTACTGTTCGTATTGTGTGGTGCCTTATACACGTGGTGAAGAAATTTCTCGCCCAATGGTGGATGTATTGCTTGAAGTTGCACAACTCGCGGATCAGGGGGTAAAAGAAATTACCTTGCTCGGGCAAAATGTGAACGCTTATCGCGGTGCTATGCCTGATGGCAATATCGCCGATTTTGCATTGTTGCTTGATTATGTATCTGAAATTGAAGGCATTGAGCGCATTCGCTATACGACAAGCCATCCGCGAGAATTCTCTCAACGCATTATCGATGCCTATGCGCGTTTACCAAAATTGGTGAACCATGTTCATTTGCCTGTGCAAGCAGGTTCGGACCGTGTGTTGGCTGCGATGAAGCGTGGCTATACCGCTACAGAATATTTAGAAATCGTGCGTAAATTGCGTGCTTTGCGTCCTGAGATTTCTATTGCGACTGACTTTATTGTTGGTTTCCCTGGAGAAACGGAAGAAGATTTTGAAGAAACAATGAAGTTGGTCGAAGCGGTCGGCTTTGATGCGAGTTTCTCTTTTGTCTATAGTCCGCGTCCTGGAACGCCGGCAGCCCGTTTGCCTGATGACACGCCTTATGACGTCAAGTTGGCACGTTTACAACGTCTGCAGTCCGTGATCGATGCTAATGCCACACGCATTAGTCAAACCATGTTAGGTACAGAGCAACGTGTACTCGTTCTGGGGCCTGCTCGCAAGGGTGAAGGCTTTTTGATGGCTCGCACTGACAATAACCGTATTGTGAATTTTGAAGGGCCTGAATCCCTCATTGATACGATGGTGCGTGTTAAAGTGACTGACGTGTATCCGCATTCGCTTGGCGGACAACTTCTTCCCTAAGGACAGATCGTCAAAAATGGAAAAAGAAATCATTCCGGAAACCCTTCGTTATTCGGCTGACGCTGGGAATGCAGAGTTATCAGCTTTGTGTGGCCCACTAGATGAGAACTTACGACAGATTGAAAACATTCTGAATGTTCGCATTAGCCGTCGTGGTGACGTATTTCGGGTGACTGGTGATCGGGAACAGGCTCGACGCGCGACGACGGCTTTAGCAACGCTGATGCAGCGCGTTAAACGTTCTGGTGAAGATTTGAACGTTGATGACATTCAGTGGCATTTTGTCGGTCGCGACGACGAATATCGTAGTGGGGCTATTTCCAGTCCTGAGGGCGATGTTACGTCTATCGATCTTAAAACTCGTCGTCGTGACTTGCAGGGACGTACGCCTAATCAGAGGCAGTATCTCAAAGCCATCATGGGACATGATATTAGTTTCGGGGTCGGGCCTGCAGGTACGGGGAAAACCTTTTTGGCAGTTGCTGCTGCAGTTGATGCCTTTGAGCGCGGGACGGTAGAACGCATTGTGTTGACTCGTCCTGCGGTTGAAGCTGGCGAACGTTTAGGCTTTTTACCAGGCGATTTGACGCAAAAGGTCGATCCGTATTTGCGTCCACTGTACGATGCGCTTTTTGATCTGATGGGTTTCGAAAAGTCCCAACGTTTGATGGAGCGACAGTCTATCGAAGTCGCCCCTTTGGCCTATATGCGTGGTCGTACACTCAATAATGCGTTCGTGATTCTCGATGAGGCTCAAAATACGACGCCTGAACAGATGAAAATGTTCTTGACGCGTATTGGTTTTGGCTCGAAGGCGGTGATCACAGGTGACATTACTCAGATTGACTTACCTAAGGGTGTGCCAAGCGGATTGAAACATGCCATTAAAATTTTAGATGGCGTCCGCGGTATCGCCATTACCCGCTTTACTTCTAAGGATGTTGTTCGTCATCCGTTGGTTGCTCGTATTGTCGAGGCGTATGAAGAAGCTGCTAAAGAGCAGGAAATGAAAACAAAGAAGGAAGAAGCGCATGTGTGAATTACAAGTTTCTTTACAAAATGCCAAGGCTTTTCCTGAACTTCCGAGCCGTTCTGTGATGGTTCGTTGGATGAAAAAAGCATGTGAACGCGACACGGTTGTGACAGTGCGTTTCGTTGACTTAGAAGAAGGCTTGGAACTGAACAAGACATACCGCCACAAGGATTATGCGACCAATGTTTTAACCTTTAACTATGCGTTAGAACCGACTGTCATGGCGGATGTGGCGATTTGTGTGCCTGTGCTTGTTCGAGAAGCGAAAGAACAGAATAAAGAGTTTCGAGCACATTTGGCTCATCTCTTAATTCATGCGATCTTACATGCACACGGATACGATCATTTAACTCAGGAAGAGGCTGAGGTGATGGAAGCGAGAGAAACCGAACTGATGCTTTCGCTCAAGTTCTCCAATCCGTATAGCGATCGTATTGGTATGGTCCACGATTGAAGTCTTGTTGAATCAAAATTATGTCGAACACCAGTGAACCTCCTAGTCCGAATAAAGGACGTACATTTCTCGATCGTCTAGCTTCTGTTTTTCATGAAGAAGAGCTTCAAGATCGAGAGTCTGTGTTGGCCATGCTGACTGAAGCACGTCGAAGGAATGTGCTTGATGATGAAACGTTTTCCATGATGGAAGGCGCGTTAGCGGTGTCTGAAACACGCGCAGGGGATTTAATGGTTCCACGCTCTCAAGTGAATGCTGTGGATTTGTCTGAACCGAGGGAAGTTTGGCTACCCAAGTTGATTGAATCGGGGCATTCACGTATTCCCGCGGTAGAGGACGATATCGATAACGTCTTAGGCATTCTTCATGCTAAAGACCTGCTCAAGATTTTGATGGATCCAACAACGAATCCGAAAACGTTGTTACGTCCTGCGCGCTTCATCCCAGAAACGCAACCTATCAATGTGCTATTGAGAGACTTTAAAGAAACAAGAAGTCACCTCGCACTTGTCATCGATGAGTTTGGGAGCATCTCTGGATTAATCACTATCGAAGATGTGCTTGAACAAATTGTGGGCGAAATATCCGATGAATTTGATCACGATGACAATCTCAGCAACATCGTGACTGACGGTGAAGGTCGTTGGCGAGTCAAGGCTATTACTCCGATTGAACAGTTCAATGAATATTTTGATTCAGATTTGAGTGATGACTATTGCGAAACGATTGGGGGGTTAATTACCGATCGTTTTGAACATGTCCCTCATACAGGTGAAATTATCGAAGAGAAGGGATTTCGCTTCCGCATCCTTTTAGGCGATGATCGCCAGGCTCGACTGTTAAGTGTAGAAAGGGCGGAATAACGTGAGCGAGATTGTCGCTTGGATAGAGCGTCACACGAAGGTTACTATCACTGGTGCTGCCCTAGGGTTAGGGTTGTTGTTTAGCACAGGCTTTGATCCTTTAGGTTGGCAATGGTTGGCGTTCGGCGCATTGGTTGCGTTCTTTTTTTTGTTTAACAGTCGAGTTTCGATAAAAGCTTCAGCGTGGGTGGGGTTTGTCTTTGGGTTGGGCTGGTTTATTCCAGGACTATCTTGGACGATGAACTCTATGGCGGTACATGGCCATTTACCATGGAGCGTTGCTGGATTGGGGCTTTTCCTTTTAGCCTGTGTCCTTTCCGTTTTTCCTGCAATTGCCTGTGCGATGGCACGCTTTTTTGGAAAGACTCATCAAACCTGTGCAAATTTTGCTTTAGCTGGCTTTTGGGTTTTGATGGAGTGGTGTCGAGGGGATTTGTTAGCTAATTTTGGATGGCTACAGCCTGGGTACGCTGCTTTAGATACCCCGTTAATGGGGTGGGCACCACTAGGTGGCGTTTATGCTGTAACGCTGATGATCTTTGTGTCAGCTGCTTTGTTATGGCAAGCACTCTCATGTCAGTTGAAGTGGGTTTGGGGGCCGGTCTTCGGTTTAATCATGGTATTTGGGATTGGTCAAGTCGCCAAGGATCATGCTTGGTCCCATGCTTCCTCAACCTTAGATGTCCGCGTTATTCAGCCTGTGTTGCCTATTGTGGATGCGTACACCAAGGCAGATACTGTTGCTCGATTAGAAAGCATGTTGCCAGAGGCTCAGAAGCCGTGGATGCCTTCTGATCGCCAAAGGCTTTTACTGACACCTGAAGGTGTTGTTAATGGGTTAGTCAGTCGTTTGCCAGGACAGGCTGCTAGCGCACTAATGAATTTGCAAGAAAAGTCTGAAGCTCTTGTCCTCTTTAATGGTTTTAGACAGGAAGGCCGTCGGGTCTTTAATACTTCTTTTGTCCTTGGAGAAGGGCACATTGTGTATCGACTGGATAAGAGAGAGTTAGTGCCTTTTGGGGAATTTGTACCCGCTGGTGCGCGTTGGTTTGTTGATTTGATAGGGGTGCCTATGGCTGATTTAACGCCAGGAGATGGCGTACAGCCTTTGTTACAAGTCGGTCAAACGCACATCGGTATTCTGATTTGTTATGAAAATTTGTATGGCAATGTTGTGCGTTCATTTTGGCAAACACATTCGCCAGACTTTTTGATTGTGACGTCCAATTTAGGGTGGTTTGGACATTCAGTGATTTCTCAGCATCTAGCGATGAGTAGGGTTCGGGCGATCGAAAGCGCTCGACCGTTGGTGAGTGTGAATAACAGCGGATTAAGTGCTGTCGTGAATTCAAAAGGCGAAATTGTTAGAACTTTAAGTGCAACCTCGCCCGATGCGATGACGGTACCTTTATTAGGTGCAACAGGGTCGCCGACGCCTTATATCCGTTTTGGTGCTTATCCGTTCCTCTTTTTAGCACTTCTTTTGGCTTTAAACGGTCTCTTTCTGAGAAGGCGAGAGCATAAGCTGAAAGATAAGCAGAAACAGAGCTTATAATTACTTTTTTGGCCTCTTTATCTTTTCGGTAAGGAGAACTCCCCTCAATTTTTGAAGAACAGGCGCCGACAAGAATCGGCGGCATAGAGAATGATTACCTTTCAGGAAGTAATCCTGCGCCTGCAGGAATATTGGAATCGTCAGGGCTGTGCCTTGCTGCAACCGATTGACTTGGAGGTCGGTGCTGGTACTTCTCATACAGCGACTTTTTTGCGTGCGTTAGGCCCAGAGCCATGGCGCGCTGCTTATGTTCAGCCTTCTCGTCGTCCTAAGGACGCTCGTTATGGCGAAAATCCGAATCGTTTGCATCAGCACCATCAGTATCAGGTGGTTTTGAAGCCTGCTCCCACAAATATTGTCGACCTCTACTTGGGTAGTTTGCGCGCTTTGGGTATTGATACGGAAGTTAACGATATCCGTTTTGTGGAAGATAACTGGGAAAATCCGACGCTTGGTGCTTGGGGGCTCGGTTGGGAAGTTTGGATGAATGGCATGGAAGTGACGCAGTTCACCTACTTCCAACAGGTTGGTGGCTTGGAATGCAAGCCGATCACTGGCGAAATCACCTATGGTCTCGAACGCTTGACCATGTATCTGCAGAATTGTGATAACGTGTTTGACCTGGTCTACACGACTTGGACGGATCCTTCTGGTCAAGAGCGTGTGCTGACCTACGGTGACGTTTTCCACCAGAATGAAGTTGAACAGTCTGTTTATAACTTTGAAGCTAGCGACTGTACCAAGCTTTTAGGTCAGTTTGACTACTATGAAAGCGAAGCCAAGCGCTTGATGGATTTGAACTTGGCGCTTCCGGCTTATGAAATGGTTCTTAAAGCTGGTCATACCTTTAATCTCTTGGATGCGCATGGGGCCATTTCAGTCACTGAACGTGCGGCCTATATTGCTCGTATCCGTAATATTTCTCGTGCGGTTGCTCAGAGTTACTACGATTCTCGTGAACGTTTGGGCTTCCCGATGTTGGCCGCTAAGGTTGCAGAATAAGGCGAGTGGAGGATAAGAAAGAAAATGACGAATTTGCTCGTTGAACTTCAGACGGAAGAATTGCCACCGAAGGCACTTGAAAAACTTTCGCAAGCTTTTGCCCAAGGCGTTGCTCAGCATTTGAACCAACGTGGTTTCTTGGCAGAAGGCAGTGTGACGACCGCTTATGGCGCTCCTCGTCGATTGGCTGTACACATCACGAATGTTTTTGCTAAGAGCCCTGACGAAGCGTTTACGCAAAAGCTTGTTCCAGTGCGCGTAGGTCTTGCCGCTGATGGAACGGCTACGCCTGCACTCACGAAGAAGATGGCTGCGTTGGGCATTACGTGTGATGTTGCCGACTTAAAGCGTGTGAATGATGGTAAGAACGAACAGTTGGTTTTTGAGGGTGTTCGTCCAGGTATCGAACTGGCTGAAGGTTTGCAGCAGGCTTTGGAAGCTTCTGTAAAGGCATTGCCGATTCCCAAGGTCATGACCTATCAGTTGGCTGATGGCGAAACGACCGTCGCTTTTGTGCGCCCCGTTAAGCATTTGACGGCACTCTTTGGTGATGTTGTTGTGCCAGTGAAGCTGTTTGGTCTTGATGCCGGTCGCGAAACGAGAGGCCATCGTTTCCATGTGTCCACGCCAGTGATGCTGACGAACGCTGACAGCTATGTCGAAGAACTTAAGGCTGCCAAGGTGATGCCTTGCTACGCCGAACGCCGTGAAATGATTCGCCAGCTCTTGATAGCTCGTGCCGAAAAAATCGGTGGAACGGTCATTTTGCCGGAGGATTTGTTGAATGAAGTCACCGCTTTGACTGAATGGCCGGTGATCTACGAAAGCGAATTTGAAGAAGAATTCTTGGCTGTACCAGAAGAATGTTTGATTCTGACCATGCAGCTTAATCAGAAGTATTTTGCTTTGCGCGATGCTAATGGTCGATTGATGAATCGATTCTTATTGGTTTCTCAACTTGAGGCCAAGGATGGCGGCGCTGCTATTTCTTCTGGGAATGCTCGCGTGGTTCGTGCTCGTTTGGCTGATGCGAAGTTCTTCTATGACCAGGACCGACTTGAAAAGTTGGAAGCGCGTGTGGATGGTCTAAAGCATGTTGTGTATCACAACAAACTTGGTACGCAGGCCGAACGTATGTTGCGCGTGAAAATGATGGCTGGTCAAATCGCCACGTTGATTGGCGCTGATCAGGCAAAGGCAGAACGTGCTGCAACCTTAGCTAAGGCTGATCTTCGTACGTTGATGGTGGGTGAATTCCCTGAATTGCAGGGGATTATGGGTGAATACTATGCTGTGTACGATAAGGAAGATCGTGAGGTAGCATTGGCTATTCGTGAACACTATCAGCCGCGTTATGCTGGTGACGCGCTTCCGTCAACGCCTGTGAGCTTAGCAACTGCTTTGGCTGACAAGATGGAAACCTTGATCGGTTTGTTCGGTATTGGTCAGATGCCGACGGGGGAAAAGGATCCTTTTGCGTTGCGTCGTCATGCTTTAGGCGTGTTGCGCATGTTGATCGAAAAGGCCTTGCCTGTTAGCTTGAATACGCTGATTGATACGGCCTGGGAAGCTGAAAAGAACGTTCCTGGTGTTGTTGATCATCGTGAAGAACTTCGTCAGTTCTTCCAGGATCGCTTGCGCGTGATGTTGCGTGATGCTGGTTATACGACGCTGGAAGTCGAGGCTGTTTTGGCTTTGAATCCTGAAAAGCTCGATGAATTGCCGAAGCGTTTGGCAGCCGTTCGTTCTTTCATGGCTATGCCTGAAGCCGATGCTTTGACGGCTGCTAATAAACGTATTGGCAATATCCTCAAAAAGGTTGAAGGTGAAGTGCCTACCGGCGTCAATGAGGCACTTTTGGTTGAAGAAGCCGAAAAGGCTTTGTTCGCTACTTTGGTTTCGGTTGAACCTAAGGCCATGGCTGAATTCGAACGCGGGGAATACGAAGCCATGTTAGCTACCTTGGCTGCTTTGCGTGGACCAGTAGATAGCTTCTTTGATCATGTGATGGTGAATGCTGAAGACTTGTCTTTGCGTGCTAACCGTCAGGCATTGCTCAAACAGCTTTATGTTGTGATGAACAAGGTTGCTGAAATTGCTCGTTTGGCCAAGTAAGTATCATCTTTAAATAAAGTCGCTGTTTTTTCAGCGATTATGAGGGATCCTTAACGGTATGATTCGTTTGGGATCCCTTTTTTCTTTAGAGGCCTTGTCTTCAATGTCTATTTTGCGTGGTTGGCTCTTCTATTTGGTTTTAAGTTTGACCATTATTGGTCTGACGGTATGTATTTTGGTGACAACGCCTTTTTTAAGCGTACAGCGTCGTTACGATCTTTTTTGTCGCCCGTGGGCTCGTCTTGTTTTAACGCTTTTGCGTGTCATTTGTGGCATCCGTCTAGAAATGAGAGGTATGGAGAACATGCCGCCCGCCACGGAACCCATGGTTGTTTTGGCAAAACATCAATCAGCTTGGGATCCGTTTTGGTTAGGTGCTTATTTATCGGGGCCGGCTTGTTTTCTTTATAAGAAGTCTATTAATTGGATTCCATTGTTAGGCTGGGTGGTTTGGGCTATGGATATGTTAGCCATTGACCGTAACAAAGGGCGTTCTGCATTTGAAGCCTTTATGAAAAAAGGCCCAGTGAAGTTGAAGCAGGGATGGTGGATTTGTTTATTCCCTGAAGGAACACGCGTACCCCCAGGTGAACATGTGCGTTATAAGACGGGTGGTGCTCGCTTTGCTTGCCAAAGTGGTACGCCGATCTTGCCGATTTGTCACAATGCAGGACGTTGTTGGCCAAAAAATAGCATCGCAAAAAATCCAGGGACTATTGTGGTGAGTGTTGGTCCTGTTATTCAGACCAAAGGCCGCGAACCCCATGAGGTGACTGCAGAAGTCGAGGCTTGGATTGAGAATGAACTGACTCGATTGAGGTAAGGCGTGAGTAGTGAGCAACAAGTGTGGCGAACGGTTGAGGTTGTCAAGGATGGGCAAGGTCGTTCGATACGATATCGTCTGGTTTATTCGTCACGTATAAAGTCCAATATGACCTTGAAGGTCGACGGTGAAACATTGGAGATTTCCGTCCATTTGGCACCGAGGATGTCTGTGAACACGGCTGATCAGTTGGTGCTCGATAAAAGTGAGTGGATCGAGCATTCATTAGCCAAACTAGAGACGCTAAAACAGGAGCGAGAGGAACGTCGTCAGGCTGAACAGCTCTTTCATGGGGGAGAGTTGTTGTTTCGAGGCGAAAAAGCACGTATTTGCTTAGACGCGTCACGTTCTTGTGTTTGCCGAGATGAACAGGGATACTGTTTAGCTCTAGCGATTCCTATGGGAAGTGAACCGAGCTTAGTCGAGAATGCTTTAGAAGCCTTGCTAAAAGTGGAAGCGCAACGCGTCATCGAAGCGTTGATGCAACCGATGTTGATGAGGGCATATCGACCACCTGTGAGCTGGGAGCTCTCAAGTGCTAAGACAAGGTGGGGATCGTGTAGTTCACGCCGAGTGATTCGATTCTCTTGGCGATTGATTTTTTTGGATGATGAGCTCATTCGCTATGTGATTGCGCACGAATTGGCTCATTTGATCCATATGGATCATTCATTAGCTTTTTGGGCTGAGGTTGAGCGCATATATCCGCCTTGTCGAGCTCAAAGAGCTCGACTAAAGGTGATAAAACACTTACCTTCGTTTGCTAATAAATAGAGCGTTAGACCGCATCCTTATGCGGTTGGAGGCGAGCGGCTTCTTTTGCAAGACGAACGTATGCGGCGACGTCAAGGGTTTCAGCTCGACTGCCAGGATTGACGTCGGCACGCTGAATGGCCTCTTCATCGAGAATGGTTGAAAGTGCATTGCGTAAAGTCTTACGGCGTTGCTGGAAGGCTAATGCGACCACTTGAGCAAACACTTCCATATCCACGGGTTCCAAGTTTTCAACTGGACGCGGTACCATGCGTACGATGGAAGACGTTACCTTAGGTGGTGGAACAAAAGCGCCTGGCGGCACATCAAAGAGTTTGTGCATGACATAGCGATACTGCAACATGACGCTCAGACGACCGTAGACTTTGCTACCTGGTTCGGCGACCATACGGTCAACCACTTCACGTTGAAGCATGAAGTGTTGGTCAATCACACGATCAGCCGCGCTCATTAGGGCGAAAAGTAATGGCGAAGAAATGTTGTAAGGCAGATTGCCGATGATGCGCAGGCGCTTACCTTCGAGTACAGTAGCCCAATTTAATTTCAGGGCATCTGCTTCGATGAGGGTCAGCTCCTCAGGCAAAAATTGTTCACGAAGGAACTGAGCAAGGTCTCTGTCAATTTCAACAGCTGTTTCATGGCGAGCCAAAGCAATGACTTCACGCGTTAAAGCAGCTTGGCCTGGACCAATTTCAACCAAGGCATCGCCCGGCTTTGGATCAATTCCACGGACAATGCGTTCGATCCAGTGGCGGTCATGTAAGAAGTTTTGACCAAAACGTTTGCGGGCTTTGTGCCCTTCAAGCCATTCTTGTTTCACGATTTTTGGAGAGGTAGTGTGCTAGTTTGAGAGCGGAGATCATGCTACGTTCGTCAGCTTTGCTAGTGCCAGCAATATCTAACGCCGTCCCGTGATCAACGGATGTACGAATATAGGGTAGACCGAGTGTGACGTTCACGCCGTCTTGGAATCCAACGTGTTTAAGCACAGGGAGTCCCTGGTCATGATACATACACAAGACGGCATCATATTGATCCCAATGGCCAGGGATGAAAGCTGTATCAGCAGGCACGGGGCCAATGACTTGCATACCTTTGGCTTGGGCACGCTGAAGCGCTGGTGTAATTGTTTCTATTTCTTCGCGACCAATATGCCCGTTTTCACCTGCATGAGGATTTAACCCCGTGACCAGGATGCGAGGCGAGGAAAAACCATAATCGACTTTAAGCGCATGATGGAGCGTTTCTAAGACCTCGTCTAAGAGCGTTCCTGTAATCGCTGACGATAAGGCGGCAATGGGTAAATGCGTGGTTGCAAGTGCAACTTTCATTGCATCAGGACGCTCATTCGACGTCAACATCATGACAACACGTTGTACGCCAGCTAAGTCCTGGAAAAACTCAGTGTGCCCAGTGAAAGGGATGCCTGATTCAATAATGATGCTTTTTTGAACAGGAGCAGTGACAATGGCTGCCCACTGGTTTTCCATGGCACCGTAATGGGCTTGACGTAAAGTGTTAAGCACATACGTGGCATTACGAACGTCTAGTTGCCCAGGTAAAGCTGGCGCGCCCAAAGGGATGTCTAGAATGCGAATATGGGCGGGTAGTGGCCAGGCAAACCCGAGACGGGAGGCTTCTTTTTCAAGAAGCGCTTGACTACCAATGAGTACGATTGGATCGGTAATCGAAAGAGCTGCTTTTAAAGAAACCTCCGGACCGATGCCGGCAGGTTCACCCGTGGTAATGGCAACAGGCCGGCGGTCGATCATTAGAAGTCTCCCTTGTCACGGATTTCGACGTAAGCGCGGTCACGTAACTCGCGTTGCCAATTGTAGGTAGCTTCGCCAAGTTTCTTCTCGCGAAGTTGTTGACGTGCCTGGATGCGCATACGTTGTGGATTGCCGTCTTTTTCGAGACGACGTTCCATCACCTGAATCAAATGGTAGCCGAACTGAGACTTAATCGGCTCAGAGACTTGACCAGGCTTCAAGGCGTTCATAGCTTTTTCAAAGTCTGGCACTGTGTCGCCTGGTTGTAACCAGCCTAAGTCACCACCACGGGTGGCGGTATTGTCTACCGAGTGGAGACGAGCCATTGTTGCAAAGTCGGTTTCGCCAGCATCAATACGGCGCTTGATGTCATTAAGACGATGCACAACTTCACCTTCCGGAGTAAGGTCGCTGACCCACATCAGAATATGACGAGCATGGGTTTGTTCAACAGGGCCACCTGCCAACTTGTGTTGAACGCCATCGCGCGTATCGACAACACGTACCACTTCCCAGGAAGTCTGATGTTTAACAACGTAGATACCAGGTTTTTTGCCAGCTTCTTTAAGCTTGTCGCTAATGACACTGGGTAAGGATTGCAAAGCGCGCCAACCAAGGTCACCACCTTGAAGTGCATCAGGTAAGCGAGAGAAGGTGGCCGCGAGCGTTGCAAAATCTTCGCCAGCACGTGCACGAGCAGCGATTTCTTCGGCCTGCTTCTGAAGCAATTCAGTGTTGTCTGGATGGTCGATCGGTAGAACGATGTGCTGAAGGTGGTATTCGGTCGTATCAGAGCCAGTGAAGCCTGCTTTTTCAGCTAAGAAAGCATCAACTTCGCTTTCAGGAATGACGATCTTGGCATCGACTTCGCGTTCACGAAGACGTTGCGTCGTAATCTCGTCACGAATTTCTTCACGGAAAGCGCCGAAAGAGACACCGTCAGCAATCAGGCGTTGACGCAACTGATCAACCGATAAATTATTTTGACGAGCGATTTGTTCAATCGATGCATTGACCATTTGGTCATCAATGCGGATCCCCGTTTCGCGAGCGCGTTGCATGATCGTACGTTCAGAGATCAAGCGCTCCAATACCTGAGCGCGCAACAAATCCATTGCAGGGAGCTGAATGTTTTGGCGGCGGAGGTTAAGAGCTACCACATGGGTACGTTCTTGTAATTCACGTTCCGTAATGACGTCGTTATTAACAACAGCGACGATGCGGTCAAGTTCCATCGGTTGCACGGCCTGTGCCTGTACGTCCTGAGAAACCGGTTCAGCATATGTCGTGCCGAAAGCGACGATGCCCATCGTTAACACGGCAATAGTCTTAAGCTTATTCATAGTAATCGTACTGTCCAATTCTGTCAGGGACCTGGGTAGTGGTCTGGTAACCCTTAATGTTGCGCTTGAGTTCTGCAAGCGGACTTGTTCCCATACTACCCAAACCATTGAGCTCGAGTTGTAAGAAGAAGTTCGATTCTTCGCTGTTGGAGGCCGTGGTGTAGCGCTGGGTTGCAAAGCGCAAGGTCCAGCAATCGTGGAGATATTCAACCCCAGCGATCATTTCAATCGGCTTCTTCTGCAACAGAGAATAGTTGTAGCGGAGGATACCGAAGAGGCGCTCTGTTAGCGGCCACTGAACGGCAAAGTCCACCTGTTTAATGTAGTCGTTGTTGTAATTCGTGAAGTCTTGGTTCTGCGAGTAGTTGTAGCGATAGTACAAGCCAATGAGCGACATTGGCTTTGGTTGCCAACGAACTCCAGCGGCGACCTTTTCAAAGCGATGACGCGCTGAAGAATACTGGCCACTCACATCGGCGGTTAAACTTCGCGTTAAACGAGCGCCAACACTGGCGAGTAAGTCACTTCGGACTTCTTCTGTGCGTGTTGCATCAGGTCCCAAGTTGTAATTGCCATTGGTATTAGGCACGTAAAAACTCACGCGCTGATCAGAGAAATAACGACGCTGACCGATGCTTGCACGGAAAAGTTCTAAACCAGAGGCTTGATCAAAGTAACGCGTAGACAACACGGTGGTGAGTTGGTTTGTTTCACTCACGCGGTCATAGCCAGAGAAAAGATTTTCGCTAAAGAGTGTGGCGAAATTGAGGTCCGCGATACTGGTATCAAAAACAGGGAGGTTTTCCTGGTTGCGATACGGTACCCACGCATAATAAATGCGCGGTTCAAGGGTTTGATAAGCGGCACGTCCAAACCAAGTGGTGTCACGTTCAAAGACCAAACCGCTATCGACACTAAGCATCGGGACTGTGCGGTGAGGATCTTTTTCATTGAACGTTGCTTTATCTCTGTCAGATAGGTCACGAAGCTGATACCACGTGCCTAAGAACGTTGCCTTCGGAACGACAAACCAACCAGCGCCACGGAAGGGGTAAGAAGCGCTTTGTTCGAATACAAAGCGATCCCCGTTCACCATGGAGGGGCTTTCAAAGCGAGTGGCATCGAGCGTTGTGTTGAGTTCAAAACCCTTCCAATTGCCGTTATAGCCATTGAAGACGATTTGAGGAACACGTTCGTACGGCTTGGTAGAGTGGATGCCGTTCACATTTAACGTCTGATTTTTTTGGACGTTAATCGCGGTATTCCAATAGGTTTCGTCGTAACGAATAGAGTAGTCTTGCGGCAAAACGGTTTCGGAAGACTCACGAATGTTGCCCGAAAAGTCCGTGATGAATTCGTCATCAGAAACGCGATTGTAATTGATGCGAGCGCTTAAGCGGTCTTTGCGATATTGAGAGTCGACGTGAATACTCGAGCGATTCTCTTTGGTGATACGGTCATCAGGAAGGTAGCTGTAATCAACCACTGTAGAGAAATCGTTGTAAAGGAAGCGAGCTTCTGTATCCAACATAACGCCACGTTTAGACATCACGCGAGGTGTGAGCGTTAAGTCGTAGTTAGGGGCAATGTTGAAGTAGTACGGAATGGTCAAATCAAGACCACGCGTGGAGCTCATTCCGTAAGTCGGCACCAAAAAACCAGAACGACGTTCTTGACTGATCGGGAATGCGAACCAAGGCGTTCCGATAACGGGTAAGCCCATAAAGTTGAGTACAGCGCCCGTACCGCTCGCCGTTTGATCGTATTCGTCGATTTCGAGCTTATTCAAGGTAATGAACCAAGCCTCGTCGTCACGTTTACAGGTCGTGATTTTCGCGTCATCAAAGGTTGTCGTGTCACCAGACAAAAAGCGAATATTTTTAGCGCAACCACGTAAGTTACGCGGTGCGTATTCGTAGTCGGCGTCGTTCATGTCCCCAGTGCGCTGGGTGATCTTGAAACGCATGGACGGCCCGGAGAAGGTTGCGCCGAGGCGAGAAATTTTGGCATTGCCTTCGGCTTGCACTTCATCGGTAGCTTGCGTATAGGTGATACGATCCCCTTTAAGAACAGCGCCTGCACGTCGAATTTCAGCTTGACCGTATAAATGTAATTGTTCTTCAGGATTCCCTTCAATTCGATCTGCGGAGACAAAGCTCACAGAGTCTGTTTCTGGCATGGCACGAGAAGGATCCAAAGCAATGACAGACTCTAAAGCCACGCGATTGTTGGATTGAGTAGCCGTTGCAGGGATACTGTAAGCCATTGCGGCAACCGCTAAGCTCACGCTAATTGTGATCGGTCGAATAAGCGGAAATGACATGAATAAACTGGGGAAAGTGACAGCCTGAGGTCAGGCCTTATAGAATGACGGCAAAATAATTAAAAGATTATAAAGCCCCTCATCATGGCAGAGTGCCTGAGTCGAGGGAAAATCATCTCTGATGCCGATATGGATCTTGGATAAAAGGAATTTATGACAATGACCGCACAGAATGACAATGCGTTTTTTGATCAATGGTTGCAATCGTTGGCACCTCAGTATGGGCTCGATCTTTCGACGAAGACCCGAGCTGGTGCGGACGCGGGATTTCGCTCTTATCACCGAATTACAGCGGCTGATGGGAAAACATATATCGCAATGAACGCTGACGGGGAAACGCAAGCGAGTTTTGATGCCTTTCTCAAGATTGATCGCCTGATGCGTGACGAGGCTGGTCTAAATGCGCCCGAAATTTTCGCGACGGCTTCAGATCATCGTTTTATGTTGCTCTCAGATTTAGGTAGTGAAACATATTTGGATGTCTTAACCGAAGAAAACGCTGGTGTTTTGATGGATAAGGCAACCACGGCATTAGTGGCATGGCAGAAAATTTCTCGCCCTGGTGTGTTGCCGCTTTATAACCGCGAGGTGTTGCAACGTGAGATTGATCTATTCCCGGAATGGTATGTGGCACGCCATCGTGGTGTGACATGGAACGAAACGCAACAAAAGTGGTGGAAGATGGCCACGGATGCGATTCTTGATAACAATTGTCGCGAAGCCTTAGTGTTTGTCCATCGAGACTTCATGCCGCGCAACTTGATGGTCTCGGAGCCTATGCCGGGTATTTTGGATTTCCAGGATGCTTTGTATGGTCCGTTGAGCTATGACATTGCTTCTTTGATGCGTGATGCGTTCATTTCCTGGGGTGAAAGCTTCGTCCTTGATGTGACCATCCGATATTGGGAAAAGGCCCGTAAGGCGGGGCTGCCTGTTTCAGAGGATTTTGGTAATTTCTATCGTGATGTGGAATTCATGGGGGTTCAACGTCATTTGAAAGTGTTGGGTATTTTTGCCCGATTGAATTATCGTGATGGTAAGCCTAAGTATCTGGAAGATACGCCGCGATTTATCGATTACGTCCGCAAGACGTCTCGTCGTTATATTCAGTTGTCGCCGTTGACGCATCTGATTAACGAGCTGGAAGGTTCTGACGTTCAAGTGGGTTACACCTTCTAATCGAGTGCTAATAAAAAAAGGACATCCCCTTATGCGTGCATTGATTTTTGCTGCTGGTGAGGGTCGACGTATGCGTCCATTGACGCTGACGACCCCGAAGCCTCTTGTGAAAGTTGGCGGTGTGCCGATGGTTGTACGTCAAATTGAAGCACTCAAGGGTGCTGGTATTCAAGACATAGTCTTGAATGTGGCTTACCATAGCGCACAAATCATGGATGCATTGGGGGATGGAAGTCGATTTGGCGTACGTCTTCATTATTCCGTAGAAGGGCAGTGTGCCGAAGACGCTTTGGAAACGTTGGGCGGTATTGCAAAAGCACTCCCTTTGTTGGCAGCTGATGGTGATGCGGCTTTTGTCGCGGTCGCCTCAGATATCGTGACAGATTTTGATTACTCGACATTGATCCGCCGAGGCGAAACGCTGGAAGCTGATCAATTGGATGCTCATTTGGTGCTGGTGCCTAATCCTGCATATCACGCTCAAGGGGATATGACGCTCGATGCTCAACGCTTAGTTAGACCAATGCCTAAGACGCATACATTTTCTAGCTTGGGGGTTTACCGTACGTGTTTATTTGGGCATGTAGAACCCGTCAAGGCGAAACTCTTTCCATGGCTATGGGCTGCTTGTGAGCAGGGGAGGGTCTCTGGCGAGTGTTATGACGGACGCTGGTTAAATGTGGGCGATGCCAACGAATTACGCATTGCAGAGTCTCTGTTTGGCTAATTGATCTAATTCCGAGAGAGAGGACAAAGAAGACGTTAAAATACGGCTGACGTTTGATTGAGCCTATTCTTAGTGGCGAATAAATAGTGAAATTAGGATCCTATACCGTTGACGTGCCTGTGATGTTGGCCCCTATGGCAGGGATGAGTGACTTGCCCTATCGCGAAGTATGCCGAATGTTTGGGGCAGGCTATGCCGTGGGTGAAATGACGACGAGTAAGCCTGAATTCCGATCAAGTCGTAAAAGTGCCACTCGTTGGGCTTGTGATGAGGAATCGGGGTTACGTGTTGTCCAGTTGCTTGGTGCTGAGCCTCAAATGATGGCTGATGCTGCGCGTTACGCTCAAGACTCTGGTGCGCAAGTTGTCGATATCAATATGGGGTGCCCTGCGAAGAAAGTGTTGCAAACGGCATGCGGCAGTGCTTTGATGAAGGATGAAGCATTGGTTGCGAAGATTTTATCGGCAGTTGTTGCTGCGGTAGATATTCCAGTTACGTTGAAAATTCGAACAGGGTGGGATCAAGATCATCGAAATGCAGAGACGATTGCTCGCATAGCGCAAAGCGAAGGGATTTCTATGCTCGTTGTCCACGGACGCACTAGAGCTGACGGTTTTCGAGGTCATGCAGAATATGAAACAATTCGCCGTGTAAAGGAGTCAGTGAATATTCCAGTGATCGCCAATGGCGATATTAATTCTGGGGCGAAAGCTGTCGCCGTGATGAAGCAGACGGGGGCCGATGGTGTCATGATCGGTCGGGCTTCTTATGGCAATCCATGGATATTTAATGAGGTTTGTGCCGCGTTGGGATGGGGGACTTTATTGCCGAAACCCTCACTTCGAGAAAAGCAACGGGTTATAAATCTGCACATGCAGCGACATTTTGACTATTATGGCGAAGCAAGAGGTGTGGTGACATTTCGCAAGCATCTGAATCATTATCTTTGTGGATTAGATGGTAGCGAAATGCTACTAAAGGCCCTTATGACGAAACAAGGGGCTAAAGACCTGGCAGAATGTCTTAACCTCTATTTCGAAAGGGTTTCATAACATGTCATACGAGCGTGAACTAAAGAAACCTGGTGACGCGATTCAGATGAGACGACAAGGTCGTCCAAGAAAAAAGGTCGAGATCACCTATGGTCCTATTGATCCCGAGACTGTTTGGTCAGCAATGGAGTGTGATGAACCGAGCTTGCTAGATAAAGCTGTAGTTGCTCAATTGAATCAATATTTCACACAGCTTGAAGGTTCTCAACCGCTTCCTTTGTATCCACTTGTCGTCTCCGCCGCAGAACGTTCGCTGTTGGTTTATGTGATGACATTGTGTCGAAGCAACCAAACTGAAGCTGCAAAATTACTTGGTATTAACCGAAATACCCTACACAAGAAACTAGTTGAACATAGGCTTGTGAACGGGTAATTTTCAAAAGGAAATAAGCAATGAAAAAACAGGCTCTTATCAGCGTGTCAGACAAGACCGGCGTGGTCGACTTTGCTCGTGAATTGGTAGGTTTGGGCTACCACATTCTGAGCACGGGCGGTACCGCGAAGCTCCTTTCTCAGGAAGGCGTTCCTTGCCAGGAAGTGGCGGATTACACGGGTTTCCCTGAAATGCTTGACGGTCGAGTCAAGACCTTGAATCCCAAGATTCACGCTGGTATTTTGGCCCGCCGTCCTGTGGCTGAACACATGGCTGCGCTTGAAGCACATCAGATTGATCCGATCGACATTATTTGCGTGAACCTCTACCCGTTTGAGCAAACCATTGCCAAGCCGGATTGCACGTTTGAAGATGCGATCGAAAATATCGACATCGGTGGCCCGACCATGATTCGCGCTGCCGCTAAGAACCACGAATCTGTCGCTGTCATCGTTGATCCGACAGACTATGCAGCTGTTTTGGCCGAAATCAAGGCTGAAGGTGGTGTGTCTGCTGCGACACGTTTGGCTTTGGCGAAGAAGGTCTTTGCTCATACTGCTCGTTATGACGGTATGATCACGAACTACTTGACGAGTCTTGACGAAAACAATGAACGTACCCGTTTCCCTGAAGTGCTTACGCGTCAGTGGGAAAAGGTTCAGGATATGCGCTACGGCGAAAATCCGCATCAGGCTGCCGCTTTCTATCGTGAAGCTTCTGTGGCTCCGGGTTTGTTGGCTGGCTATGAACAGCTTCAGGGTAAGGAACTTTCCTACAACAACATCGCTGACAGTGATGCTGCTTGGGAATGCGTTCGCTCCTTCGAAGCGCCTGCTTGTGTGATTATTAAGCACGCCAATCCTTGTGGTGTGGCCGTGGGTGTTGACTCTGCTGAAGCTTATGCCAAGGCTTTCCAGACGGACTCTAAGTCTGCCTTTGGTGGCATCATTGCTTTCAACCGTGAAGTTACGGGTGAATGCGCTCGCCAGGTTGCTCAGCAGTTTGCTGAAGTGATCATTGCGCCGTCCTTTAGTGCCGAAGCTCGCGAAGTGTTCGCTGCTAAGAAGAATTTGCGTTTGTTGGTTGTGGCCTTGGGTGGTGCTCATAACGACTTCGACTTCAAGCGTGTCGGTGGCGGCCTCTTGGTTCAGAGCCCGGATATTCAGCTTTGTGATGAAAGCGCCTTGCGTTGCGTGACGAAGCGTCAGCCGACGTCCGCTCAGATTGCTGACATGATGTTTGCTTGGAACGTTGCTCGCTTCGTGAAGTCCAATACGATCGTTTACGCTCGTGGTGGCATGACGTTGGGTGTTGGCGCTGGTCAGATGAGCCGTGTGGACTCCGCTCGCATTGCCATGATTAAGGCTGAAGAAGCTAACTTGTCGCTCGTTGGCTCTGTGGCTGCGTCTGATGCCTTCTTCCCGTTCCGCGATGGTCTCGATGTCGTGGTTGACGCTGGTGCTACGGCTATTATTCAGCCGGGCGGTTCTATTCGTGACGATGAAGTGATTGCCGCTGCTGATGAGCGTGGTATCACGATGGTCTTCACGGGCGAACGTCATTTCCGTCACTAATTTTTGACGGTATTTGAGTTATGGTCTCCTTATTCCTGAGGGATGAGGAGACCTTGATAGAACGCAACCGCTCAATCCGAGCGGTTGCGTGTTCAGATAGGGAGTCATTTGTGACGACACTCAAATTTTCCCGACGCAAGTTGGTTGGGGCAGGTGTGGCTGCAGGCTTAATGACAACGCTACCTGCGATGGCTGAGTTACAGGTATCTATTACTGGGGTTGGGGCAAATCAGCTACCGATCGCGGTGAAGGTATTAGAAGGCACGAGTTTAGTGGGCGAAGATCTGAGTGCTGTCATTGGTGCCGATCTTGAACGCTCTGGTGCTTTTAGACTCATTCCGACTGGCGCTGAAGGAGCTCCAGAAGACCTGAGCAAGCCAGAGAGTTTGGCTCATTGGGCTCAGGCCGGTGCGAATGCTTTGGTTGTAGGTTCGGTCAATCAATTGCCTAATGGTCGTTGGGAGGTGAAGTACTTCCTTCACGATGCAGTGTCAAGCACAATGCTCGATTCTGGACAGTTTGTGGTGAGCAAAAAGTACATTCGCATGGCTGCACACCGCGTGGCCGACCGAATCTATTCGAAGTTGACTGGTGAGAAGCCTATGTTTGCTTCTCGTTTGGTTTATGTGTCTCAGTTGGGGCGTCGAGATTTTCGTTTGATTGTGGCCGATAGCGACGGTGCTAATCAAGAAGAAGTGCTCCGCTCTGACGAACCGATTATTTCGCCAGTTTGGTCTCCTGATGGTCGAAAGGTCGCTTATGTCAGCTTTGAACGACGTAAGCCCATCGTGTTTATTCAAGATTTGACCTCTGGTGCTCGTCACGCGATTTCTGCTTATCGTGGTAATAATTCGGCTCCTGCTTTTAGTGCAGATGGTCAAATGATGGCCGTCGCCCTTTCAAGAGATGGGGTTACACAGGTCTATTTGATGAGAGCTGATGGGACTGGATTACGTCGATTTACGAGAAGTTTTGGTATTGATACGGAGCCGGTCTTCTCTAGCGATAACCGTTGGCTGTACTTTACAAGTGATCGCGGAGGTGCCCCTCAGATTTATCGTCAGTTGTTAGACGGTAGCGCACCTGCCGAACGCGTCACTTTTGGATCTAGCTATGCGATTAGTCCGAGCATTAGCCCGGACGGTAACACATTGGCTTATATTTCACGTATTAATGGTAAGTTCCGCACGGCTGTGATGGATTTGACTACGGGACAAAGTACTCTAGTCTCTACGACAGACCGCGATGAATCACCATCTTTTGCACCGAACGGTCGCTTCTTGGTTTATGCCACGGAGGAACGTGGTCGTGGCGTTTTAGGTACGGCCTCGATTGATGGTCGTCTTATGACGCGATTGACTGGAAAGGGAGATATCAGAGAACCTTGCTGGGGTCCGATTCTACCTTAACCTACTCACTATAAAAATCATCCTTACTAATAAGATAGGAAAGACATCATGTCGTTCTCTTGGAAAGTTCTCGCAGCTTCGGCTGCTGTTGCTGCTCTGTTGAGTGGTTGCTCTTCCGTCTCTCTTGACGAAGGTGCTAAGTCTGGTACGTTGGCTGGCAGTCAGGTTGAAGGTCAGGAAGCGGTGAATCCGTTCACGGATCCGAATAATCCGCTTTCTCAGCGCTCTGTTTACTTTGCCTTTGACTCCTATGAAGTGGCGCCTGAATATATGCGTAATGTTGAAGCGCATGCTCGTTGGCTGGTTGCCAATCCTGGTGTGAATATTGTTATTCAGGGCAATACCGACGAACGTGGCGGTCGCGAATACAACTTGGCTTTGGGTCAGAAGCGCTCTGAAGCTGTGAAGCAACGTTTGCAGTTGCTCGGTGTGCCGGCCGATCGTATCGAAGCCGTTTCTTTCGGTCGTGAAAAACCGTTGGCTTTTGGGCATAGCGAAGAAGCATGGGCTCAGAACCGTCGTGCCGATATCGTTTATCCTACCGAAGTAACGGCTGATAAGCCTGCTGCTAAGTAAGGATAAGCGCTATCAACGATAGCCAAATTAGCCGGACGTTGCTTAAATCAGGCACGGCCGGCTGTTTTTTGTCCGTTCTTTATGGGTGTGAAAATCGAGTCGCCCCTTCACTGGAGTGTTGTATGACCATGAGATTGACGATGGCCCGTTTGGGGGCTCTGACAGTGCTGGCTAGCATTGCTAGTGGCGCGATGGCATTCGCGGATGATGATGCGCGACGCGCGATTTTAGATTTGCGTGCACAAGTACAGGCGTTAGAAGAACAGCTAACAAATACGCAAATGACCTTTGTGAATCGCCTGGATAGTTTGCAGAATCAAAATCGAGTCTTAACAGGCAAGGTTGAAGAGTTGACAAACGCCCTGAATATGGAAAAGCGTAGTAATCGTCAGCTTTATGCCAATATCGATGAGCGCGTAGGTAAATTTGAGCCTAAAGAAATTGAAGTCAATGGTGAAAAGTTTAAGGTGATGCCTCAAGAGCAGGCTGCCTATGATGCCGCTGTTGAAAGTCTTAAGGCAGGAGACTACAAGGACGCCTTGAAACGCTTCACGAAGTTTGTGACTGATTGGGAAAGCTCTCCATATCGTGCGGACGCCCTATATTGGCGTGGTTCTTGTCATTTTGCACTTGAGCAGTATAAGAGTACGATCAATGTGCAAAATCAATTGATTAAAGAGTATCCAAAGCATAGCCGTGTGCCGGATGCGATGATTTCGGTGGCGTCGGCTCAGGCTTCTTTAGGCAACGTTAAGGCCGCAGCGGCTACACTCAAAAAAGTGATCAAGCAATTCCCTGATTCTGAAGCCTCTAAATCGGCTAATCAACTTTTGAAGACTTTAAAGTAAGAGTTTATTCAACTAGTGAGTGTCAGGCTATAGGCGAAGCCTATGGGATAATGGCTTCAACGAGTGTTAGACCAGAAATTGAAGTGCTTGGTGACAAGCTACGATGTTTCTCCAATATCTGAACCTCAAATTTCGAATGGAAGTCTTGTTACAATGACCGTGGAAGGTGTCACAAGCATTTGTTGACACCTTCAGTACCTTATAACTGCCCGGACAATTTTGTACCCCGTGGAGTTTTTTCAAAAGAAGGACTTATGACTGATTTCAAGCAAGTTCGCGGTGCTGATCTGCTCCGCAATCCGCAGTTCAACCGCGCCGATGCCTTTACTCAGGAAGAACGTGACGAAAAGGGACTTCGTGGTCTTCTTCCACCTGCCGTGACGACTAAGGAACTGCAGGTTCAGCGTATGCTTGCGTTGCTCGACCGTTGCCCGACTGCTCTCGACAAGTTCTTGATGCTTGATAGTCTTCACGCAACCGATGAAGATCTCTACTTTAAGCTTTTAATCGAACACATTGATGACTTCATGCCGGTGGTTTACACGCCGACGGTTGGCGAAGTTTGCCAGAAGTTCAGTCATATCTACCGCTATCCTCGTGGCGCCTTTATCTCGATTAACGACAAGGGTCGCGTGGGTGAAATTATCGATAACTTACCGAACGAAGAAGTGGATGTGATCGTTGTGACCGACGGTCAGCGTATCCTCGGCTTGGGTGACCTGGGTGTGAACGGCATGGGCATTCCTTGCGGCAAGTTGTCTCTTTATACGGCTTGTGCTGGTATCGCTCCGGAAAAGACGCTTCCTGTGACGATTGACGTTGGCACCAACAACCAGGACAACCTGAATGATCCGCTTTATCTTGGTTTGCGCCAGGAACGTGTGACTGGCGAAGCTTATGACGAACTGATTGAAGAGTTCATGACGGAAGCTCGCCGTCGTTGGCCGAACGTTTTGATCCAGTTTGAAGACTTTGGCAATAATCACGCGTTTGATTTGTTGGCTCGATACAAGGATCAGTGCCTGTGCTTTAATGACGACATTCAGGGCACGGCAACAGTGGCTGTGACGGGTGTGTATTCTGCTCTTCGCGTGACGAAGCAGAAGCTCTCTGATCAGCGTTTCCTCTTCTTGGGCGCTGGTGAGGCTGCCACGGGTATCGCCGAATTGTTGGTTGATGCTATGGTCGCTGAAGGCATGGATCGTGCTGAGGCTTTGACGCATTGCTGCCTCTTTGACTCTAAGGGTCTCGTGACGTCGACTCGTGGTGATAAGTTGGCTCACAACAAGGTGCCATTTGCTCATGACTTGCCAAATTGCAAGACGTTTATCGAAGCAGTTCGCGCTTTGCGTCCGACTGGTATTATCGGCGTGGCAGCCCAGCCTGGTGCCTTTAATGCTGAAGTTCTTCATGAGATGGCTGAAATCAACGAACGCCCGATTGTGTTCGCGCTTTCGAATCCGACGTCTCGTGCCGAATGTGATGCGGAAACTGCTTATCGTGAAACGAACGGTCGTGCGCTCTTTGCGTCTGGCTCTCCGTTTGCTCCCGTCACGTTTGGTGAAAAGACCTTTGTGCCGCGTCAGGGTAACAACAGCTACGTCTTCCCTGGTTTGGGGTTAGGCGCAGTGTTTGCTAAGGCTCGTTGTATGCCGACCGGTATGTTCTTGGCAACCTCTCGTGCTTTGGCTGAATTCGTGAGCGAATCTGATCTTGAACAAGGTTCTCTCTATCCGCCACTGTCGATGGTTCGTGAAGTCTCTGTCAAGATTGGTGCTACCGTTGCTAAGTATGCTTATGACAATGGTCTGGCCAATAATGAACGTCCGGAAGACATTGAAGACGCTGTTCGTGCCTTCATGTATGATCCGAACTAAGCTGGCGTCTTAAACGAGATCTTTTGAATGCCTTCGTTATCGTTCAATAGATGGACGATAAGGGAGGCATTTTTTTCGCACGATGGATAGTACATATCAACTCAAGACAAGAGGCGTTGATGAAGGTACCGAGGGGCTGATTCTGGCTCGCTTGTATGGTGAGCCTTTGTCAACATGCCCAGAAGGGTTATACATCCCTCCAGAGGCACTACGTATCTTCTTAACTAGCTTTGAAGGGCCGCTGGATCTGCTTTTGTATCTGATTAGAAAACAGAAGTTTGACATCATGGATATTCCGATGGCTGAGCTTACAGAGCAGTACATGCGCTATGTGGATCTTGTTCGCGAAAATGATCTTGAGCTTGCGGCCGCTTATCTTGTGATGTCTGCAACGCTGATGCAAATTAAGAGTCGTTTATTATTGCCTTCAGTGCGTGTTCACGATGGCGAAGAAGTTGAGGATCCTCGAGCCGAACTTATGCGTCGACTCGAAGCGTATGAACAAATCCGAGCGGCGGCTTTGCGGATGCAGGCCTTACCTCGTATTGATCGAGACTTTCATATAGCGTCTGCTGATCTTAATGTGCCTAAGGAGGTGCCATTGCCTGAGGTTAAGGCTCAGGAGTTGGTATCGGCTTGGAAAGATGTGGTGAGGCGATTACGGCTTCGTGATCGCCATAAGGTCAGTAGGCAAGAGCTTTCTGTTCGAGAGCATATGTCTGCGCTTCTACGTATGTTGAGACAGCAAACGATGGTGACGCTTTCTATGTTATGGGAGCAGACGCCAGATCGTGAGTCACAGACAGTGTGGTTTTTGGCGATGTTGGAGTTAGCCAAAGAGGAAATGGTCATATTGACACAGGCTGAGCCTTATGCACCGATCTACATCACGCTACCTGAGGGCAGTGATGAGGTTGTGTTACGCTGTCCAGATCCACTCAATACAGGGTTATTTAGCTAATGAAAAAGGGGATTGAATTGCTCAATCCCCTTTTTCTAATTAGGCTTCACCTAAAAGCGCTCGCTTCGCAGCTGCTTTCTCATCTTGTTCTTTTAAGACGACTTTTGCTCTTGCCATAGCGAATTCCATGTTTGGAACTAAATTAGCGCCAAGTTGTTGTGCGATACCCGTACGTTTTAGCTGGGCTAAGGGGTGACCCGAGGCACCAGCAATGATCAATTCGTGATTGTGACGATGTAAAGCACGGACAAAGACTTCAATCTGATCCATGGCCGAGTTGTCAATGTTCAGCAAGTCCGTAAAGTCCAAAACGACAATACGAGCAGCAGCAGATGAGGTGATACGCGTCGGATCCGTGACGTGTTCAAGTTTAGAAACCGAGCCAAAGAAGAGGGCCCCCTTAATGTGCCAAGCTTCAACTGTATCAGGTACGTCGAATGGTAAGGTAACGGGGTCGACGACGGTGAGGTTGTTCATGCGCATTAAGAAGAATACGCACGCGACAACCAAGCCAAACTGAACAGCTACGGTCAAGTCAAAGATCACGGTTAAGAAGAACGTGATCAAGAGCGTTGCCTTATAGGAGAGGGTCATTTGACGTAAGCGTAAGAATTCACGCCAATTTCCCATATTCCAAGCAACGAAGACCAAGATCGCAGCAAGTGCGCAGAGCGGAATGTTACTTGCTAGCGGTGCGGCGGCCAAAATGACCACGAGCAACGTGGCGGCATGAACCATGCCAGCAACCGGAGAGAAGGCACCTGACTTGATGTTAGTCACCGTACGGGCGATGGTACCCGTTGCCGGAATCCCGCCGAAGAAGGGAACGACCATGTTGGCAATACCTTGGCCCATCAATTCTTGATTGGGATCGTGACGGTCGTCGGTCATCGTATCGGCAACACGGGCACAGAGCAAACTTTCAATGGAGCCAAGTACAGCAATCGTGATCATTGGGCCAATCATCTGCTTCGCGGTTTCCCATTCGAGATCAGGGATTTGCAAGCTAGGCAAAGACTGAGGAATGCCACCGAAT
This sequence comes from uncultured Sutterella sp., assembly GCA_937943605.1. Taxonomy (GTDB): domain Bacteria; phylum Pseudomonadota; class Gammaproteobacteria; order Burkholderiales; family Burkholderiaceae_F; genus Sutterella. The sequence continues at coordinate 52,420 of CALEAW010000062.1, forward strand.
TTGGAGCCGATTGTTTCGACGGGTATGTTGAAAAGTGTCACCACAACCGTAGAAAGCACAAGAACAACTACCGTACCAGGCAGGTGAGCTAGCCAACGCTTCCACTGAGGACCGCTCATCTGATAGCCCTTTGGCCAGAACTTGATAATAAGGAAGCTCGTAAGCGCGATGCCTAAAGCCCAGAAGTTCACTGTGTTAATGTGAGTGGCAATCGTATTGATTTGGCCAAAGAAGTCTGCAGGCATCTTGCTGACAGTGAGCCCTAGGAAATCTTTGATCTGCTGTAAGCCAATCATCACGGCAATACCGTTGGTAAAGCCAATGACGATCGAGACGGGGATGAACTTAATAAAACCCCCGATTTTGAAGAGCCCCATGAAAAAGAGGAGCACGCCAGAACCGAGTGTAGCGAGCATTAAATTGCCCAAGCCGTATTGGGCAATGATGCCGTAGATGATAACGACAAACGCACCCGCAGGGCCACCAATCTGTACACGACAGCCGCCAAGTAGCGAGATTAAAAAGCCTGCGATGATTGCGGTATAAAGCCCAGATTCTGGCGGAACGCCAGAGGCAATACCGAAAGCCATAGCAAGAGGGAGTGCGACCATACCCACAGTTAACCCAGCGGAAATATCGCGGGAAAGCATATGGGAGTCATATTCCTTCAAACTGTTGAGAAGGACGGGATGGAATTTGGCCAGTGGAACATGATGCATGAATTCACGGGCCGCTTCTTTAAAACTCATGACAATGAAAGTGAGGGGTCAGTAAAATTAGTTAATTGTAAGAAAAGGCACCCTCCTTGAGGAGAGGGTGCCTTTGTTCAATCGCAAGTAATCTTGAAATAATTGCTTAATTGAGCAAATAAATTCAAATTATCGGATGCGCATCCCCGGAATAGCGCCTGCGTGAGGTTCAAGAACGAATAGTCCTAAAGACTTATCGTCGGCATCTGAGGCTGCTAAAACCATGCCTTCGGAGATCCCGAAGCGCATCTTGCGAGGTGCAAGGTTGGCAATCATAACCGTTAAACGGCCCTCAAGGTCGGTGGGCTTGTAAGCGCTACGAATGCCAGAGAAGACATTACGGGTACGACCTTCACCAAGATCAAGTGTCAGACGCAACAGTTTGTTGGCACCTTCAACTTCTTCGCATTTAACAATCTTAGCGACGCGAAGATCGATCTTTGAGAAGTCATCAATCGTGCATTCTGGAGCGATTGCTTCACCGCCCGGAAGAACGGGTTCAGGTTCTGGGGCTTTTTCAGGGACTAGGGCATTCAGTTGCTTTTCCATATCCACGCGTTGCATGAGATGTTTGAAGGCCTTAATTGGGTTAGAGGCGGTTAAGGGGGTGTTGACGTTAGACCAGGTCAACGGCTCAATCGAGAGGAAGTCCTCGACACGCTGAGCTGTAGCTGGCAAAACCGGCTTGAGGTAAAGCGTAAGCAGGCGGAAACCTTCGAGTGCGATCGAAGACACGCGGTGGAGATCAGCTTGACGTTCAGGATTCTTAGAAAGTTCCCACGGCTTTTCCTGGTCAACGAATTCGTTGATCTTGTCGGCAAGCTCCATCACAACGCGCGTAGCGCGAGCAAATTCACGCACTTCATAGAAGTGCTTGATTTCGTTAGCGCGACTACGAATGGTTTCCAATAGCGGATCATTCATTGCGTTGTCATCGATGCGACCTTCAAATTTCTTGAAGATAAAACCTGCTGCGCGACTAGCGATGTTGACATACTTACCGATCAAGTCGGAGTTGACACGTTGAGCGAAGTCAGCCTTGGTAAAGTCAACGTCTTCAACGCGGGAATTCATCTTGGCGGCGAGATAGTAACGAAGCCACTCTGCGTCCATGCCGAGTTCAAGATATTCCAGCGGAGAGATGCCAGTGCCGCGGCTCTTACTCATCTTTTCGCCGTTCACCGTCATAAAGCCATGTGCGTTCACATGATCAGGTACGCGGAAGGGCTTGCCAGCAAAATGAAGCATGGCTGGCCAGAACAACGTATGGAAATAAATGATGTCCTTACCGATGAAATGGATTTGTTCAGTGTTTTCGTCACGAAGGATGTCTTCGAAAGATAAATTGTTTTTGGCGCAATAAGCCTTGAGAGACGCCAAGTAACCGACAGGCGCGTCAAGCCAAACGTAGAAATACTTGCCTGGCGCATCAGGGATCGCGATGCCGAAATAAGGTTCGTCACGAGAGATGTCCCAGTCAGAGAGATTGCCGTCTTCGCCCAACCATTCACGGTCCTTAGCTAAGACTTCTTGTTGAACACGTGGTAAACCATCCTTACCCGTGCCATTCGTCCAGTCACGCAAGAACTTCACGCACTGCGGATCAGACAACTTGAAGAAATAGTGCGTAGAGCGACGGATTTCAGGACGAGAACCAGATAACGTGGAGTACGGATTAACGACTTCCATCGGGGAGTACACTGCCGAGCATTTTTCGCAGTTGTCGCCGTACTGATCTTCTGCGCCGCAACGCGGGCAGGTCCCCTTGATGAAACGGTCAGCAAGGAACATGCCTTTGACCGTGTCATAGTATTGTTCGATGTCCTTGGTGTAAATCAGGCCTGCGTCCTTGAGACGGCGATAGATTTCCTGACTTAATTCATGATTTTCAGGTGCATCGGTGCTGTGCCAATGGTCGAAGCTGATGTGAAAACCATCCAGATATTGCTTGCGACCCGCTGCAATTTCAGCGACGAAAGCTTGAGGGGTGATGCCACGCTTTTGAGCAGCGATCATGATCGGGGCGCCATGCACATCGTCAGCCCCAACAAAGTGGACCTTATTGCCGGCCATTCGCTCGTGACGCACCCAGATATCAGCCTGGATGTACTCCATGATGTGCCCCATGTGGAAAGCGCCGTTTGCGTATGGCAATGCTGTCGTGACAAAAAGATTTCGCTGACTCATCGTCGTGTTTGATCCGAAAGTTAAATAAAAAAAGGCTTCAGAAAAACTGAAGCAACCATTTATTGTACCGTAGCTCGTTATTTTGAGTGCGATAACATACAGTCGAATTGGGTTTTAATCGTATCTTTAGTGCTTGCACAGGATAGAATGCATGTAATGCCACAACTGCGTGTACTCGCAGTCTATTTGGAGAATAAGTTTATGACGATTTCTACGGAAGCGATTAAAACAGCGCTGTCTGCTTTGATTGACCCAGTCACAGGCACTGACTATGTGTCTGGCAAGATGTTTAAGAGCGCCGAAACGGATGCTGAAGGGAATGTGAAGGTTTTTATCGAACTTGGTTACCCGGCTCGTTATCGTGCTCAGTCTGTCGGTGAGGCGGTTGGTGCTGCTGTCAAAGCCGCTGGTGCAACTTCGGTAGAGGTTAGTGTTACCCAAAATATCATTGCACATAAGGTTCAAGGTACGTTGCGCGTCATGCCTGGCGTCAAAAACATCATTGCTGTGAGTTCGGGTAAAGGGGGCGTCGGTAAGTCCACGGTGTCTGCTAACTTAGCGCTTGCCTTAGCACATGAAGGTGCTCGCGTTGGTGTGCTCGATGCCGATATTTATGGTCCTTCTCAGCCGAAGATGTTAGGCGCTTCTGGTCAGCCTGTCAGCGTTGATGGCAAGTCCATTGAGCCGATGGAATCTTTGGGTCTTCAGATTAATTCGATTGGTTTTATGGTCGAAGAAGATGATCCGATGATTTGGCGTGGTCCGATGGCAGCAGGCGCTTTGCAGCAGTTGATCACTCAGACCAACTGGCACGATCTTGACTATCTGATTGTTGATATGCCTCCGGGAACGGGTGACATTCAGCTGACGTTATCTCAGCAGGTGCCTGTGACAGGTGCCGTGGTGGTGACCACTCCTCAGGATATCGCGTTGATTGACGCTAAGAAGGGACTTCGTATGTTCCAAAAGGTCAATGTGCCGATTCTGGGGATTGTTGAAAATATGTCTGTCTTCATTTGCCCACACTGTGGCGAAGTAGAACATATTTTTGGCGAAGGTGGTGCTCAGCGTATGAGTGAGCAGTATGGTGTACCTTTGCTTGGCGAATTGCCGCTTTCTGCTTCGATTCGTGAACGTGCTGACAGCGGTTGCCCGACAGTGGCTGCTGATCCCGATAGCAAGGAAGCCTTGATGTATCGCGAAATGGCCATGAAGGTGGCTGGTGCACTTGCTCGCCTGACGAAGGATTACACGGCACGTATGCCTGGCATTCGAGTCGTTAATGACTAAAGTGAGCTAGAGTAGCCAACAAACAAGGGGTGTCAAAATCAACATTTGACACCCCTTTTGATTAAGTTACATGGCTGAGTGCCACGAATAGTGAATTAATCTTCGTCCATGTTCGGCGTTTCAACGCCCAAAACTTTGTGAAGCTTAGGAGAGGTCGTGGTGTACTGCAAGAAAACACGCTTTTCAGGGAAGACGTAGTCACAGGCGGCAAAAGCAGCGAGCGCGCATTCATGGAAGCCCGACAAGATGAGCTTTTTCTTACCAGGATAGGTATTGATGTCGCCCACAGCAAAAATGCCTGGGATGTTCGTTTCAAAGCGAGCAGTGTCCACAACGATCTGCTTACGCTCTAAGGTGAGACCCCAGTTCTCGATGGGGCCAAGTTTGGGTTGTAGACCGAAGAAGACCAAGAGGTGGTCGAGAGGAATGCGACGCGTAACGCCATCGGCACCTGCAACGAGCACTTCGGTGAGTTTATCATCGGCTTCGTTAAACCCCGTGATCTGACCGACTTCAAACTGCATTTCCCAGTTTTCGCAAAGTTCTTTCATCTTGGCGACAGATGCGGCTTGTGCTCGGAAACCGTCACGACGATGGACAAGCACAACGCTTTCAGCCTTGCCGACTAAGTTAAGAGTCCAGTCGAGAGCAGAGTCACCGCCGCCGCAGATCACGACATTTTTACCTTCGAAAATAGACGGATCCTTGCAGCTGTAGTGCAGTTGAGTGCCTTCAAACTTTTCAATGCCCTTCACGCGTAACGGACGAGCCTGGAAGGAACCGACACCAGCTGCGATAATGACTACCTTGGTCATAAAACGAGAACCAGTGCTCGTTTCAACATAAAAGCGACCATCTTCTTGTTTTTCTACACGCGTTACTTCCTGGCCAAGATGGAATACTGGGCCAAAATGGTGGTTCTGCTTCAGGAGGTTTTCTGTTAATTCATACGAAGAACAAACAGGAACGGCAGGTATGTCGTAGATGGGTTTGGTCGGATAGAGTTCCATGCATTGACCACCAACATTCTTGAGAGAGTCAATAACGTGGCACTTGATTTCAAGCAACCCTAATTCAAACACCTGAAAGAGACCAACAGGACCTGCGCCAACGACCACAGCATCAGTTTCAATAAGTTCGTCCGTATCTTCAGCAATGGTCAGGTAATCTTCGATAGCCATATTTATATTCAATTCGAGTTATAAAAAGGAGCCTTCTCATTAGAAGGCGATGGTGGCAGTATTTTCGCACGCTTCGAGGGCAAAATCAGCCTGTAAAACCATTAGTTTCGGTCTTTTTGCTTTTCAATCAACAGTTGATTGCGTAACTCTCGGAGTCGGGCATCAATTTGACTCATGGTATAGAAGTCGCCATCCGACGCTTTTTGAGCGAGGGAAAGCTGATAAACCGCGGCTTCAGTAGAACCTAAGAGTGCGTACATTTCTCCTGTATGGAAGTATTGCAAACTACGCTGATTGAGTTTTTCGTAAGAACGAGCCAAAAGTCCATGGTAGTTTGCACTGTCGGAGCCGAGCGTTTCGTTGTTACGTAAAAAATGAATGAGATCTTTATGTCGACCTTCTGCATAAAGTAAGTCAACATAGTTTTCGGCGATCATGGTCGAAAGCGGAAAACGGTCGAGTGCTTTTTTGGCTCGATCTAGTGCTTTCTGTTTGTCAGCTTTGTTCGTCGCAACGTCATACTCAGTACGCGTAAGGTTACGTACTAAGATGGCGCTATTGCCCGCTTGCATGGCCGCACGGGCATGCTTCAGAGCATCTTCAGATTGGTGTAACTGTTGAGCGACCACCGAAAGACCATAGTGGAGAATGGGAATTTCTGAGCCTGTGGCAGTCTGCAGTCGACGGTTGAATTCTTTCTGGATCTTAAACCAACCGTCATGCCGCGTTTCTTGGAGAACTTCAAGACGTACTTGAATCAAACGGAAGTCCAAACTGTCACGATGAATACGTCCTGGTAACTGGCGAGTACGGTTTTCCATGTCGGACATGCGCTCGACAGTTAATGGATGAGTGGACAAATAAGCAGGTGCGGCAGACTCATAAAAGCGGTTGCTCGAGTGTAGACGCTCAAAGAAGCTTTCCATACCTTTGGGATCGAAACCGGCGTTATAAAGCGTTTGTAATCCAATACGGTCAGCCTCACGTTCGGCATCTTGAGAGTAGTTGAGCTGAGATTGAATCATGGCAGCTTGAGACCCCATTGCAACAGCTGCCGCGGCATGACCGCCAGAGCTACCGCCAGCACGGGCGGCAAGAATGGCAAGCAAAAGCGAACCGATGGTGATGGCCATATTGCTTTTTTGCCCCTCGATCATACGGGCAATATGACGCTGAGAAACGTGCCCAATTTCATGACCAACGACACCTGCGAGTTCACTTTCATTTTTCGCGCCAATGATGGTGCCAGTGTGTACGGCAATATACCCGCCAGGGAGTGCGAAAGCATTTAATGAACTATCTCTAATTGGGAAGAAAAAGAATTGATAGGTGTAAGTATTGGCACGACTCACAAGTTGGTAGCCAAGGCGGTTCAGATATTCACTCGTTTCAGGATCGGTCATGTAAGTGGGATCTGAACGCACTTGAGTCATGATTTGTGCACCCAGTGCCCGTTCGTCGCTAGGGGATAATTCTGAGCCTGCTACTGTACCGAGACTCGGTAAGTTCAGGTCGAGTGCTGTGGGGCCTGCAGACAATGCGGCGTTTGGTAGTCCTGCTGTCGTGCAGGCGGCGAGAAGCAATAACCAAGCTTTTGTTTTCATCATCCATCCTTGGAGTTCAGATACAGTTTCTCTAACTGAGGAAGATGTTAGACAAAACTGAAAGCGTGATGGTTATCATAAAGGGCTGATGCCCATAATTGGTATGGTTCTATGGCTCAAAACAAGGAAAGGTAACGAAAATGAGCGAACTGACACATTTTGATGAGTGCGGACAGGCACATATGGTGAATGTTGGAGAAAAGGCTGAGACCCATCGCAAGGCTGTTGCTAGTGGTCGTATCAGCATGGCGCCTGCGACATTCGAATTGATTGCCTCGGGTTCGGCCAAGAAAGGGGATGTGTTGGGGATTGCACGTGTGGCAGCGATTATGGCTAGTAAACGTACGGCCGACCTGGTGCCCCTTTGTCATCCGATTGGCTTGACGCGTGTGGCTGTGGAATTTGAAATGGATCAAGTTCAAAATGCTGTCGTGTGCCGTGCGACGTGTGAGTGCTATGGCAAGACGGGTGTGGAAATGGAAGCCTTGACGGCTGTGCAGGTTGGGCTCCTGACGATTTATGACATGTGTAAAGCCGTTGACCGAGGGATGGTTATGTCTGATATCCGTTTGTTGGAAAAAGATGGCGGTAAGACAGGTCGTTGGACGGCTGATGTCTAATGAATCAAAAAGGGAGTGTTACGCTGATTGGGCAACACTCCTTTTTTACACTTAAGTATCTGAAATGAGATTTAAAGCACGAGCCTCGTAAACGGCCTCACCGCGCGAATGGACTTGTAATTTTCGGTAGATTTTCTTGATATGCGCCGTGACTGTGTGGGGCGAAATAACCAAGATGGTGGCGATATCCGAGAACGAAATACCCTTGGCGAGTAGTTCGAGAATTTCAAGTTCACGATCTGATAAGTCTGGGATGTCTGGTGTACGCGTAGGATGTTCATCGCGCTTTTTGAGTTGCATGGCGCGCAAAACATGGCGTGTAATCGCGGGAGACATCGGGGAACCGCCGCCTTTGAGCAGGCGCACGCAATTGGCTAAGTCTTCACTTGTGTTACGTAAAACATAACCTAATGCACCACAACGAATCGCGGTCATGACGTAGGCAGGCTCGCTACGGAAGGTGTAGCAAAGCACATTGAGATCAGGACGCTGGGCAACGATTGGCGCGTAAATTAGACTGGTTTGAACCCCGCTAATCAAGACATCGGTGACTAAAACATCAATGTCCGAACGAAGATGTAAGAGGGTTTCAAGTTCACTACCTGTCGTAGCTGTACCAACCACGTTCATATCGTTACAGCTCAGAGAGGAACTGAGTGCGCGCACTGTGGAGCGGTTGGCTGCAGCCACTAAAACACGAATGCGAGACTTAGATTGCGGTTTCTCGTGAATTAGATGGGGTCTCGGTTCAGGAATGTTGCTGTGAGCAATGATGCGTTTGTGCTGAACGAGATTGACATTTTTTTCACGCTTGCTTAGTGGCGCTGTCGTTCGTAGGTCAAGCTTACGAGCAGAAGGTTGCTTAGCCGTCGATTGCGACATTGACTTTCTTAAGCAAACAACACGTCGAAGCCCGGGTTTTCCAAGCGCTCTAAGCTCGTCCGAGTCAGGGGATTGACTAGTTGGGTTGGGGACAAAATTTAGAGGATCATTAGATGCAGTCATGGTGTAACTAAGCTTTTGTAGGGTCGTCTGCAACGACAACGGTCGATGGCCTTCAGAAGGAGCATTGCGTACGTTATACCGTATTTTTGGGATTTCTGCGAATAACAAAAACGAAATCGTACGGATAATTGTAAGAAAAGCGACACGTCGATCGTTGTCGATATGTCGCTTTAACTGAAGGATGTCAACTCAGAACGTTTATCAAAACGCAGTTATGCCTGGCGAATGATGAGTAATGGGACATCGCCCGTCGCAGCTATACGAGTAGCCGTGGAACCCATCACAGCAGCTTTGAAGCGGCCGTATCCATGAGAGCCCATGACGACCAAGTCCAGTTTTTTCTTCTTGGCAAAAGCTGCAATTTCATCCCCTGCGTTACCAACCAAACAGATTTCCTTGGTCTTAATGGCGGCTTTCGCGAACATGGGACGTAACGGTTCAACCGCTTCGTTGAATTCATCTTTTTGCAGTTCGAGAACTTCTTCTTCAGAGAGGGCAGGTAATGCCATTCCGGCCATATCAGGCATGACAGCACCAGCATAGTCGCTGACGACGTTGATCAGATAGAACTGAGCACCCGTGCCAAAAAGGGAAATATGCTTAAGAGCGTATCGGACGGCAGCGCGGCCATACTTGGAGCCGTCAATAGCAATGCCAACCTTGAGTGCATCATTTTGAGGCGCCGTCTTGTCCCGTAACATCAAAACAGGACACTTGGACTTTGCCAAAACACCATTCGAGACCGAGCCAAAGAAGAGGCCACGCAAGGCTGTTTGTCCGCGAGAGCCCATCACAATCAAGTCCGCACCGAATTTTTCAGCTTCAGCAGCGATGGCGTCCGAAGCTTCTCCAACGATAAAAGTTTCCGAAGCTTGAAAGCCCACTTTGCTGAGTGCTTGCCGAACAGGCTGGAAAACTTTCTCGGCTTCATCTTCGTAATAGCGAGTGAGAGAGTCTTGCCCTACGAGACGACATGCGCGAGCGGGTAACGGTAATTGAACGTTCAAAATTTCAATTTCAGGATTGCTACCGAGCAAAGTAGTACGACTGGCGATAAATTCCACAGCATGCATGCTGTTTTCGCTTCCGTCAACGGGAACAAGGATTCTCATATAACCTCCTGTGAGTATTCTTGGGGACATCAAACTTTGCTTTAGACTACGGGGATACCGTTGATGCAAACGTTTCGTCCTTGAGAATAATGTACTCTGAATCGTTGAAAACATCGATTGAGAACAGGTTGCTAAGGGTGCTTTTTCTTGCTTTAAAACAAGAAAAAATGAAAAAAATCATCGTTTGTTTTTCGATGCTAGTGTTTACAAATCAAATGTACGGACAATTAAGGAATAAATCATGAGTGTAACTACCGATGATCGACGATTTGGAGGTATAGGTCGTCTATTTGGTGAGGCAGTCGGTGCTCAATTGCAAGGGAGCCATGTGGTTGTTATTGGGCTCGGCGGCGTTGGTAGTTGGGCGGTTGAAGGGCTTGTTCGTAGTGGCATTGGACGCTTGACGCTGATCGATGGGGATACGGTCGCTCTTTCCAATACCAATCGGCAACTACCAGCGCTCGAAGGGGAATATGGTCGAGCAAAGGCGGATGTGCTTTATGAGCGTTGCAAAGCTATTCATCCAGATTGTCAGGTTGAAGTAAAGAAAGTCTTTGTGACACCAGACAATGTCCACGAAGTTCTTCCAAAAGATGCGCAGTGGATTGTCGATTGTATTGATGATCTAAAAGGCAAGGCCGCCATACATGCTGAAGCAAGACGGTTAGGGATACGAACGGTTTGTGCTGGTGGCGCAGGTGCTCGTACTGATCCGTCTCGAATCGAGGTGTCTGACTTGGCCCGTGTCAAAGGTGATCCGTTGCTAGGCAAATTGCGAACGATCCTCAGAAAGGAATATAGGTTTCCTGTTGGCTCAGCCGATGGAAAGTCTCAACCCTTTGATATTCCAGCGGTGTATAGCAATGAACCGCTACGCCAACCAGGGGCTGATAGTTTGGCTGTTGTTGGCGCCAAGCCAGGCGAGCGGATTGGGTTTGGAGCCTTCGTGGCTGTCACGGGTACAGCTGGCTTACGACTTGCCTCGATTGTGATTAACGATATTGCGGCCTCTATTGACGATGGTGATTTAAAATAAAGGCAATCTTATCTTTGGCATGATTTGATGCCAAAGGTTAACCGTAAAGGATTTTTGACATGTACAAGCGAATTTTAGTTCCCACTGACGGTACTGTGATGTCAGATAAAGCCGTAGAAGGTGCCGCGAACTTTGCTAAGTCGCTCGGGGCTTCTGTGGTTGTTGTTACGGTAGTTGAACCGTACTCCTATACCAATTTGTCGGAATATCGTCCTGAATCCATTGAACAGTACGACGAACGTGTGACGGCGGAAGCAGAGGATCGTTTACAGACGGCAAAGCGTCGTTGTGATGAAATTGGTGTACCGACGACGACGTTGATGGTCAAGGGTTTTTCACCGGCTGAGTGCATTATTGAACAAGCGAAAAAGCAAGACTGCGATGTGGTGTTTATGGCTAGCCATGGACGTCAAGGCTTTACGGCAGTCTTATTGGGCTCCGAGACCCAAAAGGTTCTGACGCATTCTCATATACCTGTCATGGTTTATCGATAAGCAACGATTTAAAGCAGTGCGTTCTGATTGTTTCGGGTAATTTCTGTACAATTTTGACGCTACTTCAGACGCGTGATGGCGCGATTAAGTTTTTTGATAGAGCTAGTGCCAAATTGAGTGACTAGTTCTTGGGAGATATTTATGTCTGGACAGGACAGTATTGATGCAATGAACGTCGATATGGATACGACGAATCTCTATAAGGATGAAGTCGTGACCGATCGTAAAGTGGGTACGATTCGTATCTTGAAGCCCATTTTGTCGACGGGTGAACGTGATGAAGCACGTCCTTTGATCTTTATGGGCGAAGCGCAGATCATGACGCAAATGGGTCCGTTGCCGATTTCATTTGAAATTCCAGCTGAAACGCTTGCTCAGGCCGTCGAAGCTTATGGTGAAGCTGCTAAGAAGGGTGTGCGTGACACCATTGAAAAGATTCAGGCCATGCGCCGTGAAGCTGCTAGCCAGATCGTTACGCCGGGTATGCCGGGCTTTCAGGCACCTCCCGCTCAGGGTAGCGGCCTTGTAATGCCGTAATGTTTGCTGACGGGTGAGGTACTGTGTGTGCCTCACCATGGATACATGACAAAGACACTTCCATTTACTCGTGCCGATTTGGCACGTGCTAAAACCAAATTATTGCGCGATGGCCGTATTGCGAATGCGGTGGTTAGTCGTGTTGAGCTCGATGGTACGGTCTGGACTGTGAAGGATTTCTCTTCCCGTCCTTGGTATGTTCGATATACCGTCGCGCCTTTCTTGCTGCGACGCGAACTTTCGATTCTTGCTCGTTTACATGGGATAGAAGGGGTTGCTGAACAATCGTTCAGAATCGATTCATTCGCGATTGCGGTCAGTTTTATGGAAGGGGCGAATATTGGGCAGGTACCTCGTTCAATGGTGACTCCAGCCTATTTAGAGGCATTTGAGAAGCTCCTTCAAACCATGCATCGCCGTGGTGTCGTACATCTTGATGTACGCGGCGCTGGGAATGTCATGGTTCAACCAGACGGAAAGCCTGGTTTAATCGATTTTCAGGCCTCTCTTTATACGGGGTGGATGCCCAATTGGCTGCGCAAACTATTGGAAGATTTTGATATGTCTGGCGCCTTGAAAAAGTGGCTGAAATATCAACCAGAAGCAATGGGCGAAGCGAGACGGCAAGAATTGGAACGCATTAACCGTTTGCGTCGATTCTGGATCTTCCGTGGTTACTTCGGTCTCAAGAAAGACTAAAACCTTTTTAGGTTGCAAATGCGCTGATTAAGTCGCGCGACAATCCCAATTTCGCTAAGATAGCGACAAATCCTTAGGTCTGTGAAGACCGTTTTCATAAGTTTATGGTGCCGGTCAGAGGGTTTCGCCTCATGACTGGCGCTGTCATATTCGGAGCAACGATTTCAATATGGCTCAGTACGTATTTACGATGAACCGTGTCGGGAAGATTGTCCCGCCGAAGCGTCAAATTCTCAAAGACATTTCGCTCTCCTTTTTCCCTGGCGCCAAGATTGGTGTTCTAGGCCTAAATGGTGCAGGTAAGTCGACTCTTCTGAAGATTATGGCGGGTGTCGATACGGATATCGAAGGGGAGGCCATCCCGATGCCTGGGATCAATATTGGTTATCTTCCCCAGGAACCAGCCCTTGATCCGAATAAGACAGTGCGAGAAACGGTCGAGGAAGGTATGGGCGAAGTGATGCAGGCTCAAGAAAAGCTCAATGCTGTCTATGATGCCTACGCTGAGCCCGATGCGGATTTTGATGCTTTGGCTGCGGAACAGGCTCGTCTTGAGGCAATTATCGCTGCCGCTGGGACGAATGTAGAAACGCAGATGGAGATTGCTGCTGACGCACTTCGTTTGCCGCCTTGGGATGCTGTCATTGGCCATCTCTCTGGGGGGGAAAAGCGCCGAGTGGCTTTGTGCCGTTTGTTGTTGTCTCGTCCTGATATGTTGCTTTTGGACGAACCGACCAACCATTTGGATGCTGAGTCTGTTGAATGGTTGGAACAGTTCTTGCATCGCTTCCCGGGTACCGTTGTCGCTGTAACCCATGATCGCTACTTCCTTGATAATGCCGCAGAATGGATTCTCGAGTTGGACCGTGGCGAAGGTATTCCATGGAAGGGTAATTATTCTTCTTGGCTTGATCAGAAAGAAAAGCGCCTCGAAATTGAAAAGCGTCAGGAAGACGCTCGCATGAAGGCGATTAAGCATGAGTTGGAATGGGTTCGTCAGAATCCGAAGGGTCGTCAGGCTAAGTCGAAGGCTCGTTTGTCTCGCTTTGAAGAGTTGTCGAGCGTTGAATACCAGCAGCGTAATGAAACGAATGAAATCTTCATTCCGGTTGCTGAGCGCTTAGGCAACGACGTCATTGAATTCAATCACGTATCGAAGGGGTTTGGCGATCGTTTGTTGATTGAAGACTTGTCTTTCCGCATTCCGCCAGGTGCCATTGTTGGTGTGATTGGTCCGAATGGCGCTGGTAAATCTACGCTCTTTAAGATGATTACAGGGCGCGAACAGCCTGATAGTGGAGAAATCAAGATTGGTTCGACGGTTCGTTTGGCTGCAGTTGACCAGATGCGCGATTCGCTTCCTAACGATAAGACCGCTTTTGATGCTGTTTCCGATGGGAACGATATCCTTCAAGTGGGCAAGTTCTCTATGTCTAGCCGTGCTTATTTGGGTCGCTTTAATTTCAAGGGTGGTGATCAGCAGAAGTTGGTCGGTACGTTGTCTGGTGGTGAACGTGGTCGCTTGCATTTGGCAAAGACCTTGTTGGCTGGCGGCAATGTATTGTTGCTTGACGAGCCGTCCAATGACCTTGATGTGGAAACTTTGCGTGCCTTGGAAGAAGCGTTGCTCGAGTTTGCAGGTTGCGCATTGGTGACCTCCCATGACCGTTGGTTCCTTGACCGTATCGCCACGCATATTTTGGCCTTCGAAGGGGATTCTCGTGTTGTCTTCTTTGATGGTAACTACAACGAATACGAAGCAGATAAGCGTCGTCGCTTGGGCGAAGAAGCTTGTCAACCTAAGCGTCTGCGCTTTAAACCGTTGAAGCACTAAGACTCAATAAGCTTGATTGCGTCGTAGTCATCAAGCAATGAGTAAGATGAAGACCTGGGTGCTTACATCGTTATCGAAGCCTCTGTTGGTTTGGTGCCGACAGAGGCTTTCGTCGTTGTCGAATGTCAATGACATCCAACTGGTCGTACCGAGTACAACCGAATTACTTGAATCAATCTGCGCAGAGCTGCAACTCAATCCACTTGATGGAGAGGATGGTTTTGTTTCGATGCCGGGGGTTCATCGGATCAAGTGCCAGGAACTGACGCTTATTCTGATTCGATCGACTTCGATAGAGAAAAGTTTAAGTGAGTTGGTTCAGACACCTGATGTTGTGTTGGCCGAAGACATTTCGACGTTTAAAGTGTTGCGTCATTTGATGGGCGATAAAACGGTGCTCTTCGTCCAAAAGACGCTTAGTTCGGTTCCACCTTATCTCGAACAGGTTGGCGAGAGCTATCGTCTACGTCAATGTAAGACTAAAGAGAGCTCACTAAGGAAGAAGGCCGACAGGGTTTTAATTGTGGGTGGTGGCTTAGCGGGTGCTATGGTGGCCTACGAGCTCAGTCAGAGAGGCCGCGAAGTGGTGTTGGTCGATGCTGGCTGTGTGCCTGGTAGCGGGGCATCTGCGCTCTTTGCCGGACTGATTCATCCGCATTGGCAGGCCTCAGACTCCCCATTATTCCAGTTAACTCGAGCTGGTTTTGAAGCCATGGTGAAGTGCTTGAAAGCCTTCCCTGATACCTTTATTTCAACGGGCGTGATGGACGCTGCGTCGTCGTCTGATGAATTCAATCGTTGGCAAGAGGCTTGGGGTGCACAACAACCTATTGCAATGCCAGAGCGCTTTGCCAAACTCTTAGATCAAGCTACGGCAAGTCAACGAACAGGCTTACCTTTATCTCAAGGTGGTTGGTTTTACGAGCAAGCAGGGCTTGTGTACGCAGGGCGATTGGTGAGACGTTTGCTTGAGAGAAGTGGTGCGACTGTTTTATCTCATGTAAAAGTACGGCTAGAACGTGATGAAGGGTATTGGGTTGCCATCAACGAGCATCAACAAGCTGTCGCAAGTGCACCAGCTTGTGTGGTGTGTTCGGCTATGGGGTCTGCTGAGGTGCTTGGTCTGGAGCCTTTCCACTTTGGTCTTCACCCGCTATATGGTCGTATCTCTTTGCTGAGAGATACAGACTTGCCAACTTTAAAGTGCGCATTGACGGGTGATGGGTATGTCGCCAAGACTAGTGATGGATTTTGTGCGGTTGGTGCAACGTACGAGGCAGGCGATGGGCCACAAATCAGCGCCTGGGAGGCCCACGAACATAACCTACAGACCTTTAATAAGTTAATGGGCGACCGCCCCGAGGTGTTGGCTGCTGGGTTTTATGAGGGCATTCGTGCGGTGCCTCTGGATCGCATGCCGCTAGCGGGACGAGCGATGACGGCGAGTGAGCTTCAAAACCTTTCATTTAAAGGTGTGCCTGAATTAAAGGCGATACCTCGTGCAGACCAATTATGGATGTGTGCTGGGTTTGGCTCTAGAGGTTTGACTTGGGGATTGAGTTGTGCGCAAGTCGTTGCGGCAGATATTTGTGCAGAGCCTTCACCTTTGGTTGCTAGTTTGGCAACTAAGTTAGACCCTGCACGATTTTTGCCTAAATTGCTGACAAAGAGGCATTAAGCCTTTTTGCCACAGCACTGCTTATATTTTTTACCGCTACCGCATGGGCAAGGATCGTTGCGACCAATGCGCGGTGTTTCGCGAGTAACAGGCTTATTAGGGTCGATCAATTGCTTTAGGTCGAAGACAGCTTTGACTAGGTCATACAGAGCATCCTCGAGATTCTTCGGCATTTCACCCTGACGATAGCCGTCGATAAATTCTTGTGCCTGTTCGGGTGTTTCAAAGCTATCAGGGCTTAAGTTGCGAAGGATTGGCGTAGCTAGATCGGAGACCTCTTCGGACTGCTGATATTCCTCTGGCCAACGAAGCATACCGAAGAAGAAACCACTAGCCCACGGTTCGAGTGCTTCAATGCCTTCTTCATTGGTGATGACTTGGTCGTTTTCATCCACAAGCGGGAAAATGACGGGATCTAAACCACCCTTGGCGGCTAAAGCGGCCTTAATTTCATTAAAACGAATATCTAAAAGCTCAAGGATACGGTCATCCTCAGGTAGGGCGGCGGGGTCGCCATCCATGCTGAAAATGTACGGATACATATCGGCTTTGCTAGGGTGTTCAGGATTGAGTGCAAAGGCGGTCAAAAAGCCGTCTGCAACACCAGCATCCATGGCGTCATCGAGATCAAGGGCGTCAATGCGTTCTTGGAGCTCTTCAACGAGCGTGCTATCCATGAGTTTTTCGTTAGACATCGAGATTTTCCAGTGTGGATGAGAAGATGACTTATCTTAACAAAGTGGCCTTAGTATTGCAGAGCAAGTAGACCGTAACGCCTTGTTTCACTGTGATCAAGAAACGGCAGTTTCTGCGACAATATGATTCGCTTCGCACTAACTAACTACCTACAAAGGAAATTTTGATGTTTGATTGGCTTTATCTGCTACAAGCCGCTTTTTTGGGAATTGTTGAAGGTCTTACAGAGTTTTTACCTGTGAGTTCAACAGGACACCTGATTGTGGCTGCAGATCTTGTGAACTTTAGTGATTCAACATCAGATACCTTTGTGGTGGCTATTCAGGCGGGAGCCATTTTTGCCGTTTGTTGGTATTACAAGCAGCGTATTTATCAAATTTTGAAAGGTTTATTTTCAGATTCAGTGCAGCAGAGATTGGCCGTCAACACATTGATCGGATTTATGCCTGCTGCAGTCGTAGGTGTGTTGGTTTCGGATTTATTGAAAGAATATCTTTTCAACCCCGTCGCTGTTGGTTTAGCCCTTGTCATCGGTGGCTTCATTATTTTGTTGGTCGAGCGCTATCACGAACGTCATCAGATTCAACCTCGTGTGAAGGAAATGGATGATATGACGTATCTAGATGCCTTTAAGGTGGGGGTCGCTCAGTGTTTTGCGATGATTCCTGGGACTAGTCGCTCTGGCGCCACGATTATTGGTGGTTTAATGTTTGGTCTTTCTCGTAAGGCTGCGACGGAATTTTCATTCTTTTTGGCGATTCCGACGATTTTTGGTGCGACTGTTTGGGATTTGTGGCAAGCGCGAGACATCATGGTTTCGTCGAATATTCCAGGCCTTTTAGTGGGAACCATCGTTTCGTTCTTCGCTGCCCTAGTGGTGGTTCACTGGCTTATTCGATTTGTTTCTCGTCATGATTTTAGAGTTTTTGGTTGGTATCGCATCGTGTTTGGTGGTGTCATTCTCTTAACGTGGATCACTGGTGTGGTTCAGTGGTAACACGATGGCAAACAAAAAAGCGCACATAACGTGCGCTTTTTTTTGTTACTTGCGAAGGTAAACTAAATCCCAGATACCGTAGCCAAGGCGTTCACCGCGGGCTTGGAACTTCGTACGAGGACGATCACATAACGGGTTGCCCATGACAGGGCTAAATTGACCAGCGCCATGAAGGTTCGTAAGAAGCGGTTCTGCTTCGAGAACTTCGAGCATTTGTTCAGAGTAGTTTTCCCAGTCTGTAGCACAGTGGATGTAGCCACCCGGGCGAATACGCGAGGCTAATAAACCAATAAACGGCTGCGCGACGAGTCGGCGCTTATGGTGACGTGCTTTACGCCAAGGATCGGGGAAGTAAATGTGTACGCCGTCCAAGCTGTTTTCTGGAATCATGTCACGCACGATTTCAACAGCATCATGGCGCACGATGCGGACATTCGTCAGGGACATTTCATCGAGACGCTTTGCTAAGGCACCGACGCCAGCAACGAATACTTCGCATCCAAGGAAGTTCACTTCAGGATGAGCCTGCGCAATCGCAGCCGTTGTTTCACCCATGCCACACCCGATTTCGAGAACTAACGGAGCTTTACGACCGAAAGCTGCTTCAAAATCTAAATGATTGGGGGAATATTCCACCTGATATTGCGGCAAGGTTTCTTCTAAGGCGCGCTTCTGAGCGGCCGAAATATGGCCACGGCGCATGACAAAAGAACGGATGTGTCGCTTCTTGAGAGCTTCTAGCTCTTCAGGTGTCAATTCAGGCTTATCGCTTTGATTTTCCATGATGGGGTAGCTCGGGACGCTCTAGAGGCGATGCCGACGAGATGATAGCTATAGATACGAAAAACCCGCCTCAAGGAAAGGACTTTTGAGATCCAAATGATGGCGGGATTTTGAAATTTGGAGCGGGTGAAGGGAATCGAACCCTCGTCTTTAGCATGGGAGGCTATTGCTCTGCCATTGAGCTACACCCGCAGAGAAGATTAATTCTAGCACGAATTGAAGATACGTGACCTCCAATTCGTGCAGAAAACATTAATAGCGGAACTTTAGGTGGCTGAGAACCCACAGCGCACAAACAAGCACCAAGATAGCGCCTGATGTCATCAGCATGAAGGTCGGGGTCATGTGCTCGACGTCCACGACGATGTAACGGGCAACGGCAACGATAGCCAGTGCAACCGGGGTGCGAATAGGAATTTCACGCGTACCTAAAGCGGATCCTTTAACCATTGACAGGATCTCGATATAGAGGAACAGTAACAAGAGGTCCCCGAGACCTGCATTTTTGGTTTCAACCATGCTCCAAATAGATGAGCAGATGCCTACAAGAGCTGCAATAGCAATCGCGATCAGTGCAAAACCCTGAGCCACAGTAAGAACGGAGTTGAACTTGATGGCGGCTTCAGGAATTGGAGCGTGTTCGGAATCGTTGTGTTGAGGATTGTTTTGCTGCATGATGTTGATAGAAAAAATCTATTTAAGGTAACTCTAATTGAGCTATTAGATATTACATCACCAAGAGCAAATCATCCCGCCTTTGTAGCGATTTTCTACAAATGATTTAACTTCAGGGGAACGGTACACTTTGATAAAGGTTTGAACCCAGGGTTTTTGAGCATCCTCTTCTCGTACGCAAAGAATATTTGCGTAGGGGCCATCGGCACGCTCCATGTAAATACCGTCACGTTGTGGTACCAAGCCCGCCGTGTCCGCGTAGCTACCGTTAATGGCTGCAACATCGAGGTCATCAAGACTACGTGGCAATTGTGCAGAGTCGAGTTCAATAATGCGAACCTTCTTGGGATTTTCAGTGATGTCTAGCACCGTAGCGCGAATGCCAACTTGTGGGTCGAGACGGATGAGCCCCTTTTCTTGGAGCATGTGAAGGGCGCGACTGGCGTTGGTAGGGTCGTTAGGAATACCAATGCGAGCGCCTTTGGGTAGGTCGTCGAGCGACTTATAGCCTTTGCGTGTGTAGTACGTCAAAGGGAACGTGATCGTTGGTGCAGCAGATACAAGTCGATAGCCGCGATCAGCATTTTGCTGATCCATATAGGGTTTATGTTGGAAGGAGTTAATGTCTAAATCACCAGCAACTAAAGCGGCGTTAGGTTGGACAAAATCAGAGAACTCGACAATGCGAAGGTCGAGCCCAGCTTTTAGGGCGAGCGGTTTGACGAACTCCATGATTTCGGCATGGGGTCCGGCGGTAACACCAACGACTATCGTTTGCGGAGCGGCGTAGGCAAGGGGAAGGCTGTTGAGAAAAGCAGTGAGACCAACAGCGGCAAGTATGGATCGGCGCTTCATGAAAATATCCTTGACGGGTACGTAGAGTCCTAACAGAAATGGACTTGGTTCGCGCATTATGCCTGGGAATGGTTTGTTTTCGTCGGAAAGTCTGACGAACGATTGACGCGGTTGGAGTAAGTTAAGACAAAGACCTGAGAAATTGAAGTGTTTTCACGAAAAAAGGGGTGTTGCAAAGCACTGGATGACCAGTTGTTTGCAACACCCCTTTTTTTTGGTGATGAGGTATTAGATTATTTGTGCGAAATGCGTCGAACGACCCAATCCCCAAAGCTTTGGATGCCTTGGACAAGAATGATCAAAATAAAGACCACAGTCCACATCACTTCTGGCATGAAGCGTTGGTAGCCATAGCGAATACCTAAGTCGCCCAGGCCACCGCCACCGACAGCACCTGCCATGGCCGAGTAACCAATCAAACTAATGATTGAGATGGTGAGCCCGGCCACAATTCCCGGCATGGCTTCGGGCAAAAGAACCTTCGAGATGATCTGATAGTTCGTAGCCCCCATGGATTGAGCGGCTTCGACGAGTCCTTTGTCTACTTCACGAAGGCTCGTTTCAACAATGCGAGCGATGAAGGGAGCAACAGATAGCGTCAACGGAACGATAGCTGCCGCTGTGCCGATCGAGGAGCCAACAATGAGACGGGTAAACGGAATGATTGCCACCAACAAAATGATGAACGGGACAGAGCGCATTGCGTTGATGATAGTGCCGAGGATGGTGTTGAGGCTAGGCATTGGCAAGAAAGAAGAACGATCCGTTACAAAAAGGATGATCCCTAAAGGAATGCCAGCGAGCGCACCAATACCCCCCGAAATAGCCACCATGATGATTGTCTCGAGGAAAGAGTCCCAAATCATCTGAATGAGATTACTTGACATCGTTGATCTCCTCTACAACAACACCGTTTTCTTGCATGAACGTGACAGCATCGAGGAATGCGGCACGATCAGCTTCAATCAAAACAGTCAACGAACCTAAAGTCTGACCTTGGACGTCATCGACCGTACCACGCAAGATGTTGAAGTCGATGTTAAAGCGTCGAGAACACTCTGAAATCACAGGGCGCGTTACGTCAGAGCCAGAGAAGGCAAGGCGAAGCAGATAAACCGCATCGCTATTGACGTGGCGAGCGCGTGCTTGACGGAAGCGTTCAAGAATGGCTGGCGGCATGTCTCGAGCCATGACGTTGCCAATCAGCGCTTTGGTTGTTTCGTGTTGGGGTGCCATGAAGATATCGCACACGGATCCTGCTTCGACGATCTTGCCGTAGTTCATCACGACAACACGATTGCAAATTTGCTTAACCACTTGCATTTCGTGCGTAATCATGACGATGGTAAGGCCCAGTTCTTCATTGATGCGCTTTAAAAGTGCGAGGGTAGCCGTCGTGGTTTCAGGGTCAAGTGCTGACGTGGCTTCGTCTGAGAGTAAGACTTTCGGGTCGTTGGTGAGTGCACGGGCAATGCCAACACGTTGTTTCTGACCGCCTGAAAGCTGTGCGGGGTACTTATGAGCGTGTTCGGTTAAGCCGACCAACTTTAATAAGGGTTCGACCTTTTCACGAATGACGTCTTTGGGTGTGCCAACAAGCTCTAGCGGGAGGGCTACGTTGTCATAGACGGTACGAGAACTCAACAGGTTGAAGTGCTGGAAAATCATGCCGATAGAACGGCGACTTTCTCGAAGTTCGTCTTCAGATAACTCGGTTAAGTTACGACCATCAACAATGACGCGTCCTTCAGAGGGACGGTTCAATAAGTTGATACAACGAACGAGCGTGCTTTTGCCGGCGCCAGAACGACCGATGATGCCAAAGATTTCCCCTGGCTTAATGTCGAGAGAAACGTCATCAAGGGCTTTGAATTCTCGACCTTCCGGCGTTTTGTACGTTTGAGTAATGTGTTCTAGTCTGATCATTTCTTATACGCGAAAGTGAGTCGCAGGTAAGGCTGATCGGCACAGTTTACCTGTTGTTGGGGTGTCGCGTGGTGGATGAAGAGAGATAAATGCTGAGTCAATTGAGGTATTACCTGTTGGTAATCAACGGGCAAAAAAAAATCCTACTGAAAATTCAGTAGGATTTTTTTGGAATCTTGGTGGGAACGCAGGGATTCGAACCCTGGACCGACGGATTAAGAGTCCGCTGCTCTACCAACTGAGCTACGTTCCCATCTCTAAAACAAATTTTCTCAGTAGTCGTGGTGGGTCGTGCGGGACTCGAACCCACGACCAACGGATTAAAAGTCCGCTGCTCTACCAACTGAGCTAACGACCCGTCAGTCGTAGTCTGACTCGCAACTGATGCTTTCAACTAACTGAGGAAACGAATTATGCATGACTTTTTTTGAGTTGTCAAGGATGTTGAAAAAAAGTCTGATTCACTCTCTTTTGATTAAAGGTTTGATTGAATGATTAGGAGTGTAAAAAAGTCTCATTGTTTAGGGTAACCCCTAACAAAGTAGACCTAGTCAAACAGAAAATTTTCAGGCAATATGTCGTTAATGGTTGTGGAAATGCAAAAACATAACCAATGAATTAATTGGAATATTCGCGATCCTTTGTTATTGGAGATGTCTAAATGATCCTGCCATAGTGTATGGACATCTAAAAGTCGATTGCGATTGATAAATAATATTGAAATCTCTGTATAGGAGTCCGTCATGGCTAGTAAGTCTTCAGGTCCTGCTCGTCCAGAACGTTGCGAAGGCGAGGAACGCAAGAAGGCGTTAAACGTTGCGCTTGCCAATATTGAAAAGCAATTCGGTAAGGGTGCTATTATGCGTATGGCTGAAGGTACCGAAGTCGAAGATATCGAAACGGTGTCGACTGGTTCCTTAGGGGTTGACCTTGCTTTGGGCGTTGGTGGTTTACCTCGTGGCCGCATTATTGAAATCTTCGGTCCTGAATCTTCTGGTAAGACCACGATGGCATTGCATGTGATTGCTGAAATGCAAAAGCTTGGTGGTACTTGCGCCTTTATTGACGCTGAACATGCTTTAGATGTTCAATATGCCCAGCGCTTGGGTGTGGTCCTCAAGGACTTGCTTCTTTCTCAGCCTGATACCGGAGAACAAGCTTTAGAAATTACAGATGCGTTGGTTCGTTCTGGTTCTGTTGACTTGATCGTTGTTGACTCCGTGGCAGCTTTGACGCCTCGAAGTGAAATTGAAGGCGAGATGGGCGATGCGCTCCCTGGTCTGCAAGCTCGCTTGATGTCCCAGGCTTTGCGTAAGTTGACCGGTTCTATTACGAAAACCAAGTCAATGGTGATTTTTATCAACCAAATTCGTATGAAAATTGGTGGCTATGGCAATCCTGAAACGACGACGGGCGGTAATGCTTTGAAGTTCTATAGCTCTGTCCGCTTAGATATTCGCCGTGCTGGTGCCATTAAGAAAGGTGACGAGGTCATTGGTAACGAAACCAAGGTGAAGATTGTCAAGAATAAGGTTGCGCCCCCTTTTAAACAGGCTACCTTTGACATCCTTTACGGGGAAGGGGTCTCGCATTACGGTGAAATCATCGATATCGGGACTGAACTCGAGGTGATCGAGAAAGCTGGTGCTTGGTACTCTTATAACGGTCAGCGTTTGGGCCAAGGTAAAGAAAATGTTCGCGAATTCTTGAAGCAGCATCAGGAAATCTCGGAAGAAATCGAGAAAAAGATTCGTGAAATGAAGGGGATTCACATTAAGAGTATGTCGTCTGTAGGGGATGAAGAAATGCCAATGGATGACATCCCTCCGATGGATGAGGAATTCTAAGTCGTCCCAAATATAAGAAAGGGGGTAGCTGAGGCTACCCTTTTTTTGCATAGGAGTCTCGAGTATGGGTAATCAGGATACCAATGGGCAACTATTTATTTGGGGGGATGATGGCTTACAGTCTCTTCAAGAGAACGTTGAAGTGATGAAGCCCAAGATGCTACCAGCGCAGTCAGTCAGTATGGAGAGCGTCTTTGATGATAATGAAATCCAAAGAGAACGTCCGCGACGATTGCCAAGACGACAACGTCATACATTTAGTACAGACGAAGAGTTTTGTAACGATCCTGAAGAGTTGGAACGTCGCCGTGAGGAAAAGCGAAAGGCGAATCCTTCTCGGCGGAATCAACCCAGTCTTTTTGCTCGTGCTGTAGCTGCCTTGGCGCGACGTGATTATTCACGCAAAGAACTTGATCGTAAACTGGGTCGTGCTCTCAAGGAGGGTGAGACGTATGAAATGGTCGTTGAAGTGTTAGATCGCCTAGAGTCCGCTGGTTATTTGTCGGATGAACGCTTTGCAGAGACGCGAGTTCGTGTTCGATCTAGAACTTTAGGTAATGCGCGGATTCGACGTGAGTTACGGCAATCCGGAGTTGCTTCTGAGCATGTAGACGCTGCCATGGAAAGTATTGAAGAGCCCGAAGAAATTAGGGCGTATCGAATTTGGCAACGACGCTTTGATGAGATTCCTAAAGATAGAAAAGAGCGCGATCGGCAAATTCGTTTTTTGATGTATCGAGGTTTTTCAATGGGAGCGATTTCTAGGGTGATTTCGGGGCGCGTAGAGATTCTTGACGACTAACGGTACAGTTACAAGGGTAAAATCGTCTGTGTCAGTGGTTGAGGTGTTCGCGGCATTGTAAGAATTCAAGTAAATTCTTTTCGAATTTGCTAGAATCCTCGCTACCTATTTTTTGAGAATTCCCTGGGAGGTTATTTTGGAATATCTCTTCGATCTGCTCGCCAACATGCATTGGGCGGCTGTTGGACAGATCATTATGATCGACATTCTGCTCGGCGGTGATAATGCTGTGGTGATTGCCATGGCTTGCCGTAATTTGCCACAACATCAGCGTGCTAAAGGTATTTTCTGGGGGACTGCTGGGGCTATTGCTCTACGTGTGATTTTAATTACATGCGCGGTGTTGCTCTTGGATTTACCTTTCCTCAAGGTCGCCGGTGGCGTGCTCTTGATTTGGATTGGTGCCAAGTTGCTGTTGCCTGAAGGCGAAGAGCACGAAAACGTTGAAGGCAGTGACAAGCTGATTGGTGCGATTAAAACCATTATCGTTGCAGACTTTGTCATGAGCTTTGACAACGTGATCGCTATTGCTGGCGCCGCTCAGCAGGCACACGAAGCTCATCAGACATTGTTGATTATCTTTGGTTTGTTGGTGTCTGTGCCGTTTATCGTGTTTGGTTCTCAGATTATCTTGAAACTTATCGATAAGTTCCCGGTCATTATCTATTTTGGTGCGGGCTTACTTGGTTGGATTGCGGGGGGGATGGTGGCTTCGGACGTCTTCATCACATCTCGCTGGCCAGAACAAGCTTTCATGATGCATTATCCGTTGGCCGTAGGCGGTGCTTTGCTCGTGATAGTGATTGGACATTTCTGGGGTAAAGCCCGTTTGAAGAAGATTTTAGCTGCTGAGAAAGCAAAGCAGTCTTAATCGGATGAAAAAAAAGCGCAACGTAGGTTGCGCTTTTTTTTGCCCTAGGGGGACGATTAATGCTTCACATCATTAATAAACCCACCGCCGAGACAGACATCACCTTGATACAAAACGGCACTTTGACCAGGCGTAGCCGCCCATTGGGGTTTATCAAAGCTCAGCGTGAAACTCTTTTCTGATGCGTAGTCTAAATGACAAGGATCGTCTGGTTGACGATAACGAGTCTTGACCGTGAGCGGCTCCGAGGGGGCTGGGGCTTCACCAGAGACCCAACTAGGATGCACGGCCTTTAATTCATGAGCTAATAACCAAGGGTGATCATGACCTTGGCAAATCCAAAGCGTATTGGTAGCCAAATCTTTTTTGGCGACGAACCACGGTTCACCAGTGGAATCATGACGGCCACCAACACCGATGCCTTTACGTTGTCCTAACGTATAGAAAGATAGTCCAATGTGCTCACCGACAACCGTTCCGTCTGGAATACGGATTGGGCCTGGTTGCGTTGGGAGGTAACGATTCAGGAATTCACGGAAAGGTCGTTCGCCAATGAAACAAATACCAGTCGAGTCTTTTTTCTTTGCGTTTGGTAACTTAATTTGATCAGCAATGCGACGCACTTCTGTTTTGTGAATGTCGCCAACAGGGAAAATGACGCGTGAGATTTGTTCTTGGCTAAGGCGATGCAAGAAGTAGCTCTGATCTTTACTGGGATCAACGCCTCGAAGCAGTTGTACGCCATGATCAGTATGGCGTACACGTGCATAATGCCCTGTAGCAATGAGGTCTGCACCCATGGCCATCGCGTGATCAAGGAATGCCTTGAACTTAATCTCGGCATTGCAAAGAACATCGGGATTCGGGGTGCGGCCAGCGCTATATTCACGCAAAAAGTCAGAAAAGACGCGTTCACGATATTCTTTAGCGAAGTTGACGGCTTCAATGTCAATGCCGATAAGATCAGCAACGCTACTAGCGTCAATGAAATCTTGGCGAGATGAACAGTATTCACTGTCGTCATCATCTTCCCAATTTTTCATAAAGAGACCGATAACGTTATAGCCTTGTTCTTTCAGTAACCAGGCACTGACTGATGAGTCAACGCCGCCAGATAGGCCAATTACAACCGTTTTTTTCGACATAGATGTACTGTGCTATGAACGCAGGCGAGATAAAATCTAGCTTGCTGTTAATTGAATTTGTAGGAGATCGACGCAATTATGTCCCAGACACAGGATTCTCGCATCCGTTTTGCTCAAATGACTGGAGTTGAGACTCCGATTCTTAATGCGCCCATGTCTGGAATTGCTACGCCAGCATTGGTGGCTGCTGTCTCTGAAGCGGGTGGTCTTGGTGTTATTCCTGCCACAGATCTCATGCCCGAACAGATTATCGACTTTGCTCGCCAGGTAAAGGCGTTGACGCAACGTCCCTTCGCTATCAATCTTACCGTTCCAGATGATAAGCGATTAACGAATAAAGAGCATTTTTTAGGTTTTTGTGACGCAATTTCCATGTTGCTCACGGAATTGGATCTGCCTGATGGTGCAGATGGCGAGTGGCTCAAACACTACGACATGGAAGGTAAGACGAGTCCAGACTTTTTCAAGCAGTTTGAGGCAGCGTTGTCTGTTAAACCGGTTGCAATGATTTCATCCTTTGGCGGCTTCCGTGAACCAGAAGCGGAACGACTTGAAGAAGAAGGTGTCGTGAATATCGGGACGGCGACGACGTTAAGAGAAGCTAAGGTTCTGCGCGCGGCCGGTTGTCAAGCCATTATTGTGCAAGGGGCTGAAGCAGCAGGACCAAGACTCTCGTTTGAAGATCCAGAGGATGTGATGGTTGGCTTAATGTCTTTAGTACCAGCTACCGTGAAAGCGACAGGCTTGCCTGTGTTGGCTGCAGGTGGTATTGCGACTGGTGATCAAATGCAAGGTCTTTTAGCTATGGGCGCGGCTGGTGCTGTCATTGGAACAGCGTTGTTGACGACTCAGGAGTCTGGGGCTACTGAGGTGCATCGTTATTACGCTGAGTCAGGTACGGCAGGCGACACGGTGATGACGCGTGTCTATAACGGCAGATTGAGTCGTGTTCTTCGTAACGGTCTGATTGAAGCACTCGTAGATTACGAAGGTAAAACAGCAGGTTACCCAGCGCAATGGGCTTTGATGGGACCGTTACATGACAAAGCGGTTCGATTAGGCCGATTTGATCTTGCCATGTTGCCTTTAGGACAGTCTGCGGGGCGCAGTGCTTACCGTACTGTTAATGCCTGTCTTAAAGCGCTTTCTGTGCCGGAATAAATTTCAATAGGGAACCTATAGGGTGGTTATAGTTTTTGACTAAATCCGTAGTAGTTTATGTCGCTTAAGGGGTTATTCTGAGCTAACGAGAAATTTTTCTACAATACGGGATGGCTTTCCGTTATTCGGAAAATGCAGAAAAATGCAGAGGGTTATCCCTTGTTAAATGCTCGTTGAAATTGATTTTTGCGTTGATTACCATCAATTCAACAGAACTCGTTTACGGTTCTCTAGATCGGTAGGCGGGGTTCGATCAACTATCACGGAGGGTTCCATGACCGAATCCAGTATTGAAATTGGCGCCGTTTCTAACCGAGGAAAATTAATTGCGCTTATCGCCGGCCCGATCTTGGGGCTCATAACCTTTTTCCTATTACCGGAGAGTTATACCAATTCGACAGGAGCTGAGGTTCCGTTTTCTTATGAAGGTCGAGCCTGCCTTGGTGTGACTGTTTGGATGGCTGTTTGGTGGTTTACTGAAGCATTGCCGATTGCTGCCACAGCCATGCTGCCATTGGTGGCTTATCCGCTTTTGCAGATTACGACGGCTAAGGCAGCGATGTCTAATTACGCCTCTGGAACGATCTTCTTGTTCTTAGGGGGGTTCTTGATCGCTGCCGGGATTCACCGTTGGCATTTAGATCGTCGTATTGCCCTGTTAACTTTAAAGTTTTTCGGCACGAAACCTTCCCAAATGGTCATGGGTTTGATGTTCGCAACAGCTTTTTTGTCGGCTTGGGTGTCTAATACCGCGACGGCTGCGATGATGGTACCGATTGCCATCGCCGTGTTAGGGGTTGTCCGATCGACGCAAAAGAGTGAAGTGATAGGCAAAGATGAACGTAATTTCGGCATCAGTGTTTTGCTTTCTATCGCTTATGCCGCTTCAATTGGTGGTATGGTCACGCTTATTGGTTCTCCTCCTAACGGGATTTATGCTCGTTTCATGCAGCAAACCTATGGCACCACTGTGAGCTTCACTGATTGGATGATGCTTGGCCTTCCTGTGGCAATTTTGATGTTGCCTGCTACTTACATTCTCTTAACGAAAGTTCTTTTTCCTTGTCGCATAGATGGGATTCCTGGTGGTAAGGAGTGGGTGCGCAATGAGTTGCGTAAGCTCGGTAGCATGAGTCGCGGTGAAAAGATTGTTTTAGCTGTCTTCTTGTTGGCTGCTGTATTGTGGATTTTTGGTCCCTTGATTCGAGATATTACGATTGATGGTGCCAAGCCCTTCAATGCCTTAAAGGACGAAACGATCGCTATGCTTGCTGGTCTCTTGCTCTTTATCATCCCTGTTGATGCTCGTCGTGGTATTCACGCTTTGGACTGGTCGGCTGCGAAAGATGTGATTGCTTGGGACGTTCTTCTCTTGTTCGGTGGTGGTTTAACCATGGCTGCGGCTTTACAGAGCACGGGTGCTGCCGCTTTGGTGGGGGCACAGGCTTCGGTACTGGCTGGTTTCGGCGAAATCACCATGATGGCTGGTGTGGCTGCCTTAGTCACGTTTGCTACTGAAGTCACGTCAAATACGGCGTTGGCTGCTACGATGATGCCGTTGATTGCCGCCGCTGCTGATGCGCTCAAGATAGATCCTTCGGGCCTGCTTGTCGCTACGGCTTTGGCGGCATCCTGTGCATTCATGATGCCTGTCGCTACGCCGCCAAATGCGATCGTCTTTGGAACGGGGCGACTCCACATCGGTGACATGGTCAAGGCTGGATTTTGGCTCAATATTTTAGGTGTGGTCATCATCACGATCGTATCGTCTATTCTTCTTTAGCGATACGTAAGCAACAAAAAAGGGGGTGTTGCAAAAGTCAGGTTCTCCTGAACTTTGCAACACCCCCTTTTTTT
>CALEAW010000063.1 GCA_937943605.1 uncultured Sutterella sp.
AACCAAAGTTGGTGCTGACAATGCGATCGGTGCGGCTGCTGTCCTTCTGATAACCACCGCTCACGTCAACGAAGACGCTCTGATGTAAAGCATCGGCATCCATAGCGCGACCAATAGCAGAGAGGTCACCACTGACAGACGCCACCGGGTACTGCGAGGCGTTCGTCTGAACCATCGGACTACGCAACGACGACAAGCGCGAATCAATGGCCGTTCGCACAGGCTGAATCATGCGCGTTTGCGTAATCGTGCGAGCAGTCTCACCAAGCATACGGTCGGTTCGGGCGGCGATTGCTGCCAAGGCATTTGCTCCATCGGTGACATTATCCATCGTCAAAGCGTCCTTAATGGCCACTTGCTGATAGGCCAAACCGCCATTCTTGTTGTGTTCAAGAATCGCGTTATAGATCGCAGCACTACGCGGATTCGCTGCCGTCGCATAGAAGGCAGTTTCAATCTCGTGAGCCTCAGGACGAGGTTGAGGATTGGGCTTCGGCGCTTCAGGCTTAACTGGCGGTGCAGGGAATTCAGGCTTCGGCGGAACTGGCGGATTTGGCTCTCCAGGTGTCGTCACAGGCGGAACTGTTGGAGGTAAAGGTGACGTCACCGGCGGCTGGGGTTCGGACTCAATGTCAGGTTCAGGTTCAACTGGCGGCGGAACGGGTTGTTCAACCTTTTCAGAGAATTCAAAGACAATCTTGTTGTTCTCTTTGCTGCTTTGAACGATCGTACCGTCACCCTTCAGATTAAAGGTAATGTCTTTATCGGCACGATCGTCCTTCAGTTCTTTGGCGTCGATTAAGGTGTATTTTTCACCAAAAGCGACGTTAGCCATAGACAAGAAGTCGTTCGAGAAAGACGCAGTAATCTTGGCATCCTTATTTAACGTAATTCGATTACCCGCAAGACCAACCCATGCCGACGCATCAGCACCGGCAATAAACGGATTCAAGTCCGTCATATCCAAGCGGTTATTAATCGTGAAGCTCGCAGAAGCAACTTGAGAGCCCTGAGTCTTAAGGTGACCAATATTGATCCAGCCAGAATCCATGGTTTCAAGATTACCGTTCTTGAGGTTCCATTCGTCGACATGAATCACACCGCCCTCGTCGGCAAGTAATGCACCTTGAACGAACTTACCTTTGAGATCAACCTGAGCCTTCTTAGCAATGACATTATTAATCGTCAAAGTCGAATCGTCAGACGCATTGATCGTGACCTTCTCTTTGTTGCCTTCAACTAGAACATTGTTTAAAGCAACTTTAGAGGCGCCCTCGACATTGATCCCCTGATCGCGCAACTTGACAACAGAATCGCCGTGCGCATTAAAGGTAGAACCACCCTTGACATCGAGACTCGCTTCAAAATAAGCCATCCACGAATCGATGGTGCTCTTCTTATCCGCTACGATATCGCCCTTATAAGTGATGGTCGAATCGGCACGGGACTTACCAGACACCACTTGCTGCTGGAAGCCAAAGCCTTCACCTGTGATATTCAAGCCGTCTTTGCGGTCAAGATAAACATCTTGATCACCACCGAAAGCTAAGATCGAGCCATTAGCAACGATGTCGCCTTCAACCACGGCATTACGACCGACATGGTAATCAGCGTTCGTCAAGTTAAGCTTTTCGAACTTATATAAACGCGTCTCCCAATCAAGCTGATTAAAGTCAGACACGTTGTTGCTGATCATGTAGTCCTTGCCGGTCTTGTCGGCCATGGGACGTTCGGCGTTTTGGATGATTTGGGAGGGCGGAACTTTGCATCTCCAGGCCTCAATTGTGCAAGGCCCCAGCGTGGCATGCGTTGTTGCATGGCCCATCATGACAAGCTTACCGTTCTCTACATTAATGTTGCCCTTAATGTCCGTTCCACCGTCAAGCACCAACACACCGTCACTAGGCTTTGTCTCATGCTTATAGTTGAGATCAATATTCCCTTTCAAGGTGCCGTGATAGATGTATTTGTCGGTCGCTTTGATATTGACATTAGCCTTTTGATCCGCCGTATTGGTAATCACTGCGCCAACATCATTCGCAGCAATCTTCTTCACTTCAAAGTTATGGCCATTCAGGTCTAACGTACCGCCATTATTGGCAAAGAAGATCCCACCAAAGTCGCCCCCAGACAAAGCTTGAGACGAGTTTAGCTTGATGGTTGCCTTACCAGATGTAATGTAGATGTTATTAAAGGCCTTATCAGCATTGAGATCAACCGTACCGTTACCAACTTTCAAGTTGTTGCCCTGGGCAACATTAACCTTAAGCGTGCCTTTACCGATCTTATGAAGGTTATCTTTCGGATCCCCCTTAACATTCCACTCGACAGTCGTGCCTTCACCAATATCGACGCCAGCACCCTTAAAGGTAAATTCCTTGCCTTCAACGGTATATTGTTGGTTTTTATCGAAAATAAGCCCGCCAATACCCATATTGAGGTTCGAGCTTAAAAGCAGTGTGCCGCCACCCGTTAAAGAGACGTCCTTTTTAGAAATGTCTTGAGTTTTTCCATCATGTGACAACTGGGTATCACTTGTGAAAGTTGCCTCGCCTTTATCTAGAGCAACCTTCGCCGTGTGTTGCTCTTTAAAGGCGTTAACCGTCTTGTCATCCCAGCGGTTGTAAAAACTCCTATGTGGGTGATCAATGCCATGCAATGTACCAAGGATGACCCATTTCTTATCAACCTTGTCATAAAGTAAAAAAGCAGATCCGCTATCACCCTGCGTCGTGTAGTTCTTGAATGGGAATGTATGCGCCCAAGCAGCACCCCACTTTTCAAGTTCGTACATCGTTGCGGTCATGGCACCTTGCTCGTAGGCAAAGTTTAGAGGATTGTTTTTACCGTCTTGTGTAAAAGAAGCTACCCCCGTCCCAACACGAAGGATCAGGAGCTTGCGTTTACCTTCTTTATTTGTGTACGTACCATAGCGCTCATGTAAATCACGCCAACCTTGGTCGGTTTGTGGGATATCTACACCATCTAAACCTTCGCTTTCAACCACGAATTTGTTGAGGCGCTGGATAGCAAAGTCCCCGTTATGACGCGAGTTCTCCCAACGATACGTCGTATTGCCCCATTTCTGTGTATCAATCGCATGATGTGAAGGTCTATTGCTATTGGGGTATTTAAATTTTTCATTGTGTGACGCTGTCACTGTATACGCACCGCCAATAGATGTGGTTGCGCCTTTACTGCTTACTGCTGAAAAGTCAGGAAACGGAATATCTGGCAGCTTAAAGACCGATCCGTCTTTTTGAACGATCTGTAACCCCGTTGCGCCGGGCTTAAAAATACCTTTATTTTGAGCAAAGTCTAGGTAGTCTCGATACCAGATGTTATCGATGAAGACATTGTTCGCATATGCACTTTGCATGGCAACAGCGAGCGTCAGAAAAGCAAAGCCCTTTCTGAGAGGGTAGTTATTTCGTTGTGTCATGTAGATGGTGTCTGTTGGTTAATCAAACGTCTATTGAAAAGTGAGAACGCTTCTCAAAAGACTTTCGATTATTACCATAACTCGGCAATTCTCAGACATACATCATTTGTAAATACTTGTTTAGCTAGCGTTACTAGTCGTTGTCACATACTTACATCACACGATCATACACTTTGCAGCAAAGTTAAGAAACATTGATTTAACGCAAAACTCAGTTTCTATAAATACGAACTTCAACTCTGATGGACCGTCAAGCACACGTGTAGGCAACACGTATTTCCATTCTGTGGTTAATCGTCACTTAGGTCGGGAAGACCTATTTTATTCCAACGGTTCATCATCAACCCGCATCTGTGTTGACGACAGGATGTGGTAAAACCCATCCAATCTAGAAGGATGTCACTTAATATGTAGCGTCCTTCGTAAACCTTAAGGAACACATAAATTTGATGTTATCTATTCAAATATATTAAAAAAGCGTACTGAATCCTGAAAATATAACCACAAGAAAGACATTAGTCGAAAAACTAAGTAAATCAACCATGAGCTGAAGATATAGTTCAGCCCCACTACATTGACAACCATCACAATTCGACAAAGATACCTTTGTTGCTATAGCGCAACAAAGAAAAGATCCTCAATTGCCTGCGCCACAGGCATTAAGGGTCCCCCCCCCTTCCAAAACAACTTACTCTCAACAAAAATGTTTTTCATTTTTTCAACACCTACAACAACTTAATAATAGAAGAATATCTTTGTAAACATTTAAATATTTAACATATTACATCATAAAAACAATATTTTCATTCTAATAATTATTGATCAACAATTTTATGAGTATTTACTGTTAAAACATCTAAAAACCTTTAAGTCCGAGACTTTTCGTCATACAACACTAGCTACATCTATTAAAAGGATTCTAAATGTCTATGAATGGTTATGCTTTCCAACGGAAATTGATTGCATGTGCGCTAACTGCTGTTTTATCGTCTGTCGCCCACGCTGAATTGATTGTCGCCCATGACAATGACGGAAAAAATTTCGAGGTAAAGCACATTACTGGTTCTACTATCGAAGTCACTGGCGGACTTATCGGTAAAGAATACGGAACAATCACGAACTACACTCAACAAGGTGCTACAAATGGCGTTCTTGCATTAGCTGGCGGTACAGTCAATCTGGGCACAACTGACACTCAGGCCATTAATGTCAATGTCACCGGCGGTTGGGTCGATGGTTTATGTGCTGACGGCGGTGTTGCAGATGGGAAACACCCAGGCGGTCGCATCAACGTCAAAGCCAACGCCTTAAATGTCAAAGTCCATAGCTCTTCTGCTAACGGTTACGCTTATGGCATTCGTGCTATGACTCGTACGACTGATTTTCCTGACAACAAATTGGCTGTCATTGACATTCAAGCAAAACAAACAAATATTGTTGTGACTGGCGAGAAAGGTGTTACAACCAATGGTATTGCAGCTTGGTCACAAGGGCAAGTTTTGATCAACAATGGTGACCTATATGTTGAAGCTGACAATGCCTTAAACACTCGAGGTAACTCATTAATTCAAATCAATGCCACGGGTGGGAACCATGTTGTTCAACTCAAAGGCGACATCGTCTTCAGATACAGCACTGATTCGGGTACTACCATTAATTCCAACGTTGATCTCGTTCTATCGAACGAAAATTCCTACCTCAAAGGAAACATTCATTCAGACTCTAACGTCAACCCTATCCCAAGTGGCAAAGATAACGTTTCAGGAATGAAACTAACGCTTGCCAATGGCGCACTCTGGGAACTTACAGACGACAGTTTTGTAAACACTCTCACGCTTGACAAAGGCAATGTGGTAGTTGCATCACAGAATGCTGATGTAAAAGTGGATGAATTGCATGGAACTGGTGGGGGGTATTGCACTTTATGCCATGCTCAATGATGACCAGACCTTAACCACTGGTAATGTCAAAATTGATCAAGTCGTTGGTGCACCTACCCTTAAAGTCGAAGTTGAAGGTTTAACGGCAGATGATGTCACCAGCGGCAAAACTGCAATTGAATCGTTGCAAGGTAAGGTAACGGCCAACGGCGCCACGATTACCAATGTCATTCAAGAAGGCGACATCAATGGCGCTATTTCACAAACGATTGATAAGAACGGTACTGCTGGCCAGGTAACTGAAGCCACCAACCAAAAACTCGACGGCTACAGCTCCATCGCAGCTCTCTCGGCTGTTCAGTGGCGTCATGAAAACGACACGCTTTTGAAGCGCATGGGTGAGTTGCGTGACGCCGAAGGAACGGTAGGTGCTTGGGCTCGTATTTATGGTTCTGAACAGGAGTATGGTGCACAGTCTGTGAAGGCCAAGAATACGACGATCCAGGTTGGTTCCGATTATGACATCGGTGCAGGTTGGAAGGTTGGTGGAGCATTCTCCTATACTGACGGTTCTTCGACCTTTGACCGTGGCCAAAGCGACAACAAGATTTACGGCTTGTCGCTCTATGGTACGTACCTGGCTGACAACGGTCTCTTCGTCGACTTGATCGGCAAGTATTCTCGCCTATCGAACGACTTTACTTCCGGCACGATGAAGGGTGATTTCGACAACAATGCTTTCAGTCTTGCAGCTGAAACGGGGTGGCATTATGCCTTTAATACCCTTGGCTTCGTTGAACCTTCTGTTGGCGTAACCTACGGTCGCATCATGGGTGATGACTTCGTGGCTGATAATGGTGTCAAGGTCGAACAAGATGACTATGACAGTCTGATTGGTCGAGTTGGTGTTCGTGGTGGCTTCTACTTCCCGGAACAGAAGGGCAATATCTACGCTCGCGTGGCTGTCCTTCATGACTTCATGGGTGACATGGAAGCTACGGCCTCGAAGTACAACAAGGTGACCGGTCTTAACACGTCACACCTCAAGGAAGAACTTGGCGACACGTGGATCGAATACGGTATTGGTGCGAACTTCAAGTTGGCGAAGAATGCCTACACGTTCGTTGACCTTGAAAAGACCGCAGGTAGCGATGTCAAGGAAAACTGGAAGTGGACGATCGGCGCAAGAATTGCTTTCTGATAGCAAGATGCCTTTTCGCTCTCTCTATCGTACATAAACCTGTCTTCAAACCATGACGATACGGCCGTTGACATCAAATCAGCGGCCGTTTGTTCAGCTATCATCCGAAAGGCGGGGCACACTTACCAGCACGATCAACGAGTCACAAGAATCCCCTTCGGTAACGTATATAGCTCAAATCAAGAGTCGACAATCAGCTACCCTCTTTCACCTCATCTTTACCCCTCGGACAATCAACACCCAATAAGGATCACCTAAACCTTTAAAGCAAATCGGTTTGTCAGCATTTGGATAACCGCGCACCTCAACCTTATCTGAATTTACGTTTTCTATAGCGTGATTGAGCATCCAAGCATTGATGTAAAAGTTTGGATCCTTGCCAGAAAAACTTTCTACTCTTAGAAGAGACTTTTCACCTTGAAGCTCACCATCCACCACAAAAGAGACGCTCAGATAATCGCCTTCTCGCTTTAAGCACACTTCGGTTTCACCAGATAGACAAATTGATCGATTTTGCATGAGTGCTCGTTGCAATCCGGATACATTGAACACGGTACGACTGGTTGCTTTATCAACCTCTTTATCGAGCTTATTCAAATCGGGTAACGGCGTTTCAGGTCGCGAAAAGTGTATGCGATACTGCTCATAGGCCATATAGCCACCCGAGGGCGTGGCACCAATTTCAACCATGCCGTCTTGGCCTCGCAACATCACACGGAGCTTATCTAAGCAATGCTTAGGAATCGTTATGAAGACTTCTCTGTCGTCAGCAAATTGACCGCGAACCTGGGAGGCAAAGTGCATTAAACCGTACACTGACATGCCAATAGCAGACAAATTCCCTACTCGCTTATTACCTGATACCGTTAAATGCAAATAAGCGAAAGCGTCTGGCTTCAGCATCACGTCAGCAACACTGGAATCACAACAGTCAAAACAGGCAAGTAGGTCTTTGGGA
Source organism: uncultured Sutterella sp. (assembly GCA_937943605.1). Lineage (GTDB taxonomy): Bacteria > Pseudomonadota > Gammaproteobacteria > Burkholderiales > Burkholderiaceae_F > Sutterella. The sequence continues at coordinate 7,482 of CALEAW010000063.1, forward strand.
GACACTTTTGCCTCAGCTACGCACGGCTCAACCGCGCTTGGCAAAAGCGGCAAGTCCTTGTAAGCGATACCACTCGAATAGGTGATCTTGCCTGTGTTCAAATTTTCGATCATTGTGTTGTTTTTATATTGTGTGAGTCTCACTACGTCGTCAGGTGAAAAGTTTCCTAATCTCGCCATTAGACTCCGACGCGAAACCGTCACTTCGCCATAGGTACGACTGCGACTTGGCTTAATGACGCTTACGGTGGCGTAAGGACCTTCTTCGTAACTACTAATGAGACGCTGAAGCATGAGCTCGTCACGCGTCTGGATAACGCGAACATACTTTGAAAGGAATTCTTCCTTGTCATCCACGCACCAATCGTAGTAATCAGACGATAAAGTGATCTCTGGATCTTTAAGCATCGTTAGCAAGTCACGCACCGAGGCACGTATATGGCCTGTCTGAGGATTAACTGCTTTTGCTGAATTATGCGAGTCAAATAACATCGCCTCTCTTCCTTCTGAGTAAGGTATCCACACAACTTGCACCAGTGTCACTTCGTTTGTCAAAGCTTGATTGCTATTGAGACAAACCCATGCTTGATCGATTACAACATCAACGAACACGACACAGCTCTAAGCTTATCGTTAGAGGTGACCTAGAATCAACCGTTTTAAGCTGTCACCCTAACATCACTGCTTCTCCCCTCCGTCAACCCTCCCACAAACCTAGACCTACATCAAAGCATTACCTCAAACCGCTATTCCTTTTAGGAATTTCGCACGTTTTTCCCGAGGTTAAACCTCACCCCTCTCCTTACACTCAAAAGAACAACTGAAAGACCGTTTTAAAAAACGCCCTCCCGTAAGGAGATTTATTCATGTCATTGAAAACTTGTGCGCTCATGATCGGCGCACTTTTCACGATGCCAGTCATGGCTGCCAACGTCCTCTACACGGCTCAACCTTGCGAGATCGAAGCAAAAGCCGGTAGCGACTATTTAGGCACGCTGACTGTCGCTACACCTGTTACCGTCCTCAAAAAGTCAGGTGACTTCACGCAAGTCCGTATTGATGGTTGGACACTACAAGAATTCCCGTCTCAACTCTTTAAGGCTGCCAATGTTCGTATCGAATACGCAAGCTTGGACGAAGAAGATGCCGTCAAAACTGACGAAAAAACCGTCAAAGAAGTCGCTGGCAACCCATGGGTTAAGGCTAGTGTCACGGGCTGGGTACCGACAAAAGCCCTCACTGCGGACATCAAAGGCCTATGGAAATCTGGTGAAGACCGCTTAGGACAAGCATGTGCCTCTTGCCACGGGGCACCCGCGGCGAATCACTTTACAGCCAACCAATGGGCAAGCCAATTGCCTGAACGCGGTGGTCGTACGGGACACTCCAGAGCTGGCAGCAATGCATTGATGTTCAAGTACTTGCAAGAGCACGCCAAGCCTTAAAACTATGTAGACCAACAACCAAGACCAAATAGACCAACTAAAGACCCGTCGATAAAGGAAAAACTTATGCTAAATCGTCGTTCCTTCTTCCAGGCCGCGGGTGCTGCGACCGTTGCCGCAACCATCCCTGCTGCCAAAGCTGCTGACAAAACACCTGTTGCTTCTACTGTTGCCGAAAACGTTGCTAAGACCTTTAAGGGCGGCGTTGTTGCTGGTCCCAAGATCTTTCCTGCGCCCGACCTCTCGCTCTCAACGACCTTTAATCCTGGTAAATCCATTTTGAATGACGGTGTGGTGATGAACGCCTCTCACTGGGGCGTCTACCAAGTCCACGTCGCCGGTGGCCGTATTGTTCGTGTTGAGCCGATTGAAGGCGATCATGCCCCTTCATACCAACTCCAAGCGGTCGCCCAGCAGCCCTACAATGGCGCACGCATTCGCTATCCGATGGTTCGTAAGTCCTATCTTGAAAAGGGCTACAAAGCCGGCGGCAAAAAGCGTGGCGTTGACCCGTACGTTCGTGTGTCGTGGGATAAAGCCCTCGACTTGGTCGCAAGTGAATTGAAGCGCGTCAAAGAAACCTATGGCGTGGGTGCCATTTGGGGTGGCTCTTACGGTTGGATGTCCACGTCTAACTTAGGCAACGCTCGTAACTTGTTGCAGCGCGTCTTGAATTTGAATGGTGGCTATACGAGCTACTACGGTGACTACTCGACGGGTTGCGCACAAGTCATGCTCCCTTACGTCATTGGGTCTAATGGCGTATACGAACAAGTGACGGGTTGGGATCTGATCACAGAAAAGACCGAAGTCATCATCTTATGGGGCGCTGACCCAATTGTCACCAACGACATCGATTGGTCTACGACCGTGCACGAAAATGCTGAAGGTCTTAAAGCTGTCAAAGCCAAAGGCATTCCTGTCGTTGCGATCAATCCGTTGAAACCTGACACGGCCGAATTCTTTGGCGACAACTGCACGTGGATTGCACCGAAACCCGGTACCGACGTTGCCGTCATGCTTGCCATGGCCCATGAACTTGAAACGACGGATCAGGTTGACCGAAAGTTTATGAAGCGCTATACGGTTGGCTACGACAAGTTTGTACCGTATTTGCTCGGCAAAGAAGATGGTGTCGCCAAGACACCTGAATGGGCTGAAAAGATTTCAGGCGTGCCCGCCAAGACCATCCGTGGTTTAGCCAAACTCATGCGTGAACGTCGCTCAATGTTGATGGGTGGCTGGGGCATTCAGCGCGCACAATATGGCGAACAAGTTCATTGGATGATGGTCGTGCTGGCTGCAATGTGCGGTCACATCGGTCAGCCGGGCGGTGGCTTTGGCTTTACGTACCACTACTCCAATGGTGGTGCTGCGACGAGCGAAGCGCCGGCGTTGCCTGGTATCTCGGCCATGCCAAAGTCCGCCAAGCCTGAAAAGTGCGTCAACATTCCGTTGGCACGCTATTCTGACTGCTTCTTGAATCCAGGTAAGACGATTGATTACAACGGTCAGAAGATCACGTATCCTGACATTCGCATGGTGCTCTGGTCTGGTGGCAATCCTTTCGGTCAGCAAGAAGACACGAATCGACTCATTGAAGCTTGGCGTAAGCCCGAGACCACGGTCATCTGCGACACGGTTTGGACAGCATCCGCGCGTCACGCTGACATCGTATTGCCTGCCTGCACGAGCTTAGAACGCGTTGATATTACGGCGATTGGTTCTTACTCGAACTTAGGTTACGTTGCGATGCATCAAGCGATCGCACCGCAATACGAGTCGCGCTCTGACTTCTGGATCTATCGGGAACTCTCCAAGAAGCTTGGCTTTGAAGAAGCCTTCACCGAAGGTTTGGACGAAATGGGTTGGATTAAGCGCTTCTACGAAGAAGCCGCCACCGAAGCCAAGGCTAAAGGCCTTGATATGCCGACCTTTGAAGAATTCTGGCAGCGTGGCTATGTCCTCTTCCCGGTTTCTGAAGAATCCAAGCACTACAACTACTTTGGCGCTTTCCGTAAGAATCCGATTACGAACCCGCTCGGTACTGAATCAGGCAAGATTGAAGTCTTCTGCGAAAAGGTTGCATCCTACCAATACGATGACTGCTTGGGTCACCCAGCCTGGTTTGAACCGACTGAATGGTTGGGCGGCAAGATTGCTGACGAGTATCCGTTCGCCCTTCTGACCGCCAAGAGCCGTTATCGCTTGCATTCGCAGCTCGACAGCACAGCCTCGAACCTCTTTACGAATATCGATGATCGTGAACCCGTTTGGGTGCATCCTGATGCTGCGAAGAAGCTCGACGTCACAACAGGCGACATCGTTGTCGTTGAAAGCCGTCGCGGTAAGATTCTTGCGGGCGTCATCGTCACGGATCGCGTCCGTCCTGATACGGTTGTCGTGCATCATGGTGCCTGGTATTGCCCAGAAGACCCCGATGATGACGGCTCGTTAGACGTTCATGGGTGCGACAACGTGCTCACCATCGACATTCCGTCGTCGAAACTCTCTTGCGGTAATGTGGCTAACTCCACGCAGGTTCGCATCAAGAAGTATGACGAAGACGAACTCCCTGAAGTCTATGTCTTCCGTCAGCCTAAGACCGTCAAGGCCTAAGGTTTAAACCCCCACGGGATGCTCACACCGTCCCGTGAAGACACAATCACCCGCTCGTTCACCGCGAGCGGGTTTCTTTTACGTGATTAAAAACCCAATCGGCCACAAACGTCATAGAACGCCCTCAAAGGCACCAACAATCAAAAGCGCCGAAGAGCGGAAGACAAAAGCAAGACAAACTCAATGGAACCACGCAAGGCGCGTAAAGAAGATGCAACTTCGCCTGAAAGCGATTTAGCGCAATAAGAAGAATATGAAGGGAGAAAGAAGAGAAGATTTGGAAGGGAGCGTTGATGGCAGGGGTAGAAGGATTCGAACCTTCGAATGCCGGAATCAAAATCCGGTGCCTTAGGCCAGCTTGGCTATACCCCTGTCATTCGGTGAGCTTCGAATCTTACCATAGATGTGAGAAAAAATGTTGAAAGATTTTTGGGCATCTATGTTTTTTTTCTTCTAAAGGTGCTCCAAAGCCTTTTTTAGACCTTGAGAAGCTCACATTCATTGGTCACATTGTTGCTTCACCACAGCACGAGCATCTTCCTCCCCACTCTCTGAATTCGCTTGGGTCTGGGTGTTCGTTTGAGTCTTGGCCATTTCTCTGGCACCCCACTGATCCAACGTCGCCTTGATATCCTGCCAAAGCGCTTCTATCCGCCCTAACCCTTTATCAAAGACACCCGTCAACTGACTCACCATTGCTTTGAGGTCATTGGGTGCAAGCACCACAGCTGCCACCAAAGCAACCAACATAAACGCGATGGCGTACATCAAAAGCGAGGCAACAGCGATCAGAAGTCCAATCGCCATTGCACTCAAAAACACCATCACGACGACTTTCATGAATTTCGTCATGAATCACCCTTAAAGCACACGCTTATGTTGCTGCAAATGAATAAGTAAGAGCGCCATAAAAGCAGCTCCCAAGCCCACATGCCAACCCGTTTGCTTAATCGCTAATGCGGCAATACTGCCACCGAAAAGCCCCAACATCGTACGGTTTTGCAAAACACGCGCAGCACGACGACCGTTCTTTTCGGCCATCTTCGGCGTAAAGGTCTTTGCCGCACTCGCAAATCCACTCACGACCGTTGACTCGATCGATGTCAGACCTTGGTCAAGTGCACCAGTCACCTGTCGACATAAGGTTGATTTGGTTTTATCAACGTCTCCACCGACATAAGACTTAGGTGCTTCGTCACTAGCCAAAAACATCTCTGCATAAAAGCTCAATGTTTCGAGCAATGTCTCTTCTGAGAGCACACTTGTGTCCCAGAGCAACAATGCTGACCCGACGTTCGGATTGATGGTCACATCAACCATCCCGTCAATCCCCATGAGTAAGTCTCGCAAAGAAGCCACATCGTCAGCAGTCATCTCGCGCAACATTGGATGGCGTAATCGTAGTCGTCCGGGTAAAAGACTACGAATCGCGTCTTTAAATTCAGCCATGATTCATCTCCTTTAGCTTTGCCCTAAAGCGTGACCCGCGCCCTGCGCAACACTCACGTACGCTTGGCGAGCGTCAGTCTTCACACGTCCAACCGGCGTGTCATCAATGAGCGCTTTGATTCGATTGACGATATCGACAACATCACCTTCAACATCACGCAAAAACTTCGTTTCGCCTTCGTAGTGACCTAACTGAGGACGCATGGCGTTTAAGCACACACCAATCGTGGTGGAGTTATGCATCAAGGCGGAGACTGCTGGCGTAATCAGCCCCGTCAAGCCACCAGCTAAAAAGCCCGTATTTAAACCGACGCTCCAATACATGTTCGATCGGATACGTTTCATCGTTGCTTCACCCAGGTCTAACGCCGTGAGCAAATGGTCTAACGAGGGCGCAAGTACCACATCAGCTACTTCTTGCGCAATATCCGTCCCGTCACGCAAGGTGACACCGACATCAGCTGCACTAAGCGCCGGACTATCGTTGATACCGTCACCGATCATCAAGACCTTGGCCCCTTGGGCTTTGAGTCGCGTCACAACATCAGCCTTGTCAGTAGGCAAGACTTGTGCGCGATAGGCATCGAGTTCGAGCTTCTTAGCAACGGTAGCGGCCGTGCGTTCATCGTCACCCGTGAGCATAATGACGCGCTTACCACGAGCCTTCAGTGCCCGAATGACGGTCAATGCTTCTGGTCGAATCGGATCTTCAATTCCTAGTAACCCAATCAGGCGACCGTCTAAGGCCACATAGAGCACGGTCTTACCTTCAGACGTTAAGCGATCCACATGCGTCTTTGCGCCTGAGCAATCAATGCCTTCATCGTCTTCAATAAAGTGGCGTGACCCTAACAAGACGCGTGAGCCGTCCACAGACGAGCAAATCCCGTGCGCCACGATATATTGGACTTGTGCGTCATGCGCTTCAATAAAGTGCGCAAGACCCTTCTTTTGGGCCGCATCAACAATGGCACGTGACACAGGGTGCGGGAAATGTTCTTCTAAGCAAGCCGACAAACGAAGCAGTTCATCGTCGTCACGCGCATCGTCTAAAGACACGACATCAGAAAGTGCTGGTGTGGCATTCGTCAACGTGCCGGTTTTATCAAAAACCACCGTATCGACTTCAGCCAACGCTTCTAAGAAGCGCCCACCCTTTACAACCACACCTCGGACAGTACCCTCTTTCATGGCTGACAAAATCGCTAAGGGCGTAGCCAACCTCAAAGCACAGCTATAGTCCACCAATAAGACAGATGCAGTACGTGTCCAGTCACGAGTAAAGCACCAGACAAGGGCCGCCAATGCAAAGTTAAAAGGAACGATTGCATCGGCAAACTTCAAGGCACGGCTTTCAATGCCAGCCTTACGCTTTTCGCTTTCTTCGACAAACGCGATGATTTTCGCTAGACGCGTCTTGTCACCAATATTGGTGGGACGAATCAAGAGTTCACCGCACTCAAGAACCGTGCCAGCAAAGACCGCGCCGCCTGCCGTTCGTGGCACTGCTAAAGGTTCGCCAGTCATCGTGGATTGATTGACAGCTGCGTCACCTGCAATGACAACTCCATCGACAGGAATGACATTACCGGTACGCACCAAGATCTGATCGTCAGTCGTCAATTCTGCAAAGGGCTTTTGACATTGCGTTCCGTCAGGCAACTGCACCCAAACACGATCCACCTTGACCGACAATTGTTCAGCCAAACTCGCCATCGACTTTTTGCGGGCGTAGTTTTCGAGCATCTCGCCCATACCAAGGAGTAAGACCAATAACCCTGCGGTTTTAAAGTCTCGACGCAAAAGTGATACTAGGAGTGCAGCGGCGTCCAAGACGGCAACATTTAAGCGCCCTTTAAAAAGCTCACCAAACCCTTCCCGAATAATCGGTAAAGCGCCTAGTAACGCATTCGCAGCCCGCGCGCCCATCGGCATGAAAGGTGCAATGCCAATGTGTCTCGCCAATGGTCCAAAATCTAAGGTCGGCTTTTCGACCACATAGTCGTTGCTTGAGAGACGTTGTCTATTTTGGTCTTGCTTGAGATCCTCGGGACGAGACGTCACAGTAGGTGCTTCCCAGCCTTTAAAGATCGAAATGATCGGACGCACGACCATCGTCAATAGTGGCATCCCATTCGCGCCAGAGCGAAAGGCACGGGTCACACCATTGACCATACGATTTTGGTTGAGTGACGTTAACGCTTTTTGCGCTCGAGCAGGCAATAAGCGTTGCACCAGGTCATTAGCTGAGATTGGTTCCCGATATGGAACCATAGGATACTTAGATCGGGCTTCGCGTCGAATCGGAGGACAGGTCAATAAAGACGCTAAATAGGTTGCGAGCTGATGACGACCTTCGACAGACTCAAAAGTCGCGATCACAGAACCCGTCCTCGGATTGACGCTAACACCCTGAATACCAGCTAAACCGGCAATGTCGGCAGCCATCAATTGAGCAGACGCACTCGAGATCACCTCTCGCGTCTTCCAACGCTGACGATTGCCGACTTCATGAATGAGTTGAAAGCGCATGCGTATGCCTCAAAGTTGCTAATTAAAGCGCAGGCACAGCACGTTCAGGCGTGGCAACCGGAGCTTCTGCAGGCGTTTCAACCGTCTGAGACTGGGCCACTTCAACGTCAGCCGTCTTGGCCGCAGCTTCTTCAGCCTGAGCACGACGAACTTGGCTCTTTACCTGAGCTTCGGCCACAGCATCAGCGAGGTCTTCTTTGGCGCTTTCAACGAGACCCATGGCCTTATCTTTAAGATCAATGCCGGTCGAAAGTAAATCCGTGGCCAAAGGCTTCACATCGAGCTTACCCCGCGTGACAGCGATCGTCCCCAAGGCACCTAACATCACGCCACCTAAAAAGAAGAGACCGTATTTCGTTGTTTCGTTCATGATTTTCTCCTGAGAGCACCTGTTTATATTGGATTGATCTTGAAAGCCCTTCGTGCCCTACTTCGCTTCTTAGCAATCAGGCTAAGAAATCGCTTTAAGAGAGAAAGAACTTTCAATTAAACATAAATGCTAATGGGAGTCGTTCTCATTCTCAAACAAAATTCAATAAAAACTTGATGTGAGACAGGACGTTGATTGGAGATTTACGTTTCGTATGGGTTATTGAAATGCATTTGAAGCAAATCAAAGAAACATCGCTTCTCCTACAATACAATTGAAAAAAACAGCAGCACCAACGTTTGTTCGTTGGCTATCCGCCTCAGACAGGTTTATGCCTTAAGGAGATCCATCATGACGACCATCAAAAAGCTTTTCACCACCTTGGTCTGTACGACCTTACTAGGTGCTTTTGCTTCCTTAGCGAGTGCAGCAGAGCCAGTCATGGGTCCTAAACTCTTTAAGCAATTTAAGTTTGGCATGCCACTTGATGCCGTGACTCAGGTAGATAGCAGTATTAAGCCTTGTTCTGAACTCTTTCCTGCTGACGGGTTCCCGTCAAATGCATATTGCAAGTATCCACAAAAGTTCCTCGATCACGACTGGTTATGCGTATACGTCTTTGAAGAGCCGATTGGCCTCATGGCAGTTCGGCTCATTTCGACGGAAGACTACTCCACAGAGCTCTTTACCGACCTCTCGAATAAGCTTTCAGACTATGTGCCACTAAGCCTCACCATCGGTAGCGAAACAACTATCATGCTCGATAAGCCCATTGAAGAAGTCTTAACAATCTATGCAGAAAAACGCTTAAAACTCTTCCAAACCGATGAGCTCTTCATGTTGGAGCTCTTCCCGAAGAAAGACTTTGTAGCTGCGCAAGCGCTCGCCAAACGAAGCGAAAACCCGCTCCAGGGCTTTGCGCAATACCTCGCCAAAAACCGAACGGTGAAGATGTATCGTAATCCAGCAGATGGGACTTTTGGCCTTTTCTTCGAGGCTGACGCTTTGTACGCCGCTTTCAAACAATTGCAGCGTGAAGAGTTCTAAGCGCGAGGCTTTATTGCGCCCAACTAACCGTCACTCGGCTTGATCGACCTTAATCAAGCGTGTCGTTAAACCAAAAGCCCTGATGCTTTGATTGCACCAGGGCTTTGTTTTAGCTGAGTTTGTCACCCTCTTTGTTGTCATCAAGGGTGACGAAGCTAGCAATACACTACGCGTTAGAAGGCATATTGAAGATTGGCTTCACCGAGCACACCTTTACGGTCACCGACATAGCCTTTGAGCCCAACCCCCCAACCCCATTGTCCAACCGTAGCAGGCGTCCGACCAAACATCACTTCAACGATACCCGCATCGCCTTCAAGCGATGGCGTACGCAAAGCAATGTCTTGGACAGCACTCTCAGAATCGCCATCGAATACATGTTCATAGGCAACCCCTACCGTCCAACGTAAGGCCGACTGATCAAGTAAACCACCTACACGCGCACCCAAGCGCACGGTATGCGTCCAAGCTTCTTCCATATGTAATCGACTACGATCAGGATCATCGATCGTCAGGTCGTCACCGTCGATATAACCCAAGGCATAGCGACCATAGACATCAGCCGAGAGACGTTCTGTCAACATCCACTGGTAGCCGGCACCCACATGCATCGAAGCGTAGAAGCTATCCGAATCGTAATTAGCACGGTTGCCTTCTAAGAAGCCCTTATATTCGGTCTTACCTTGCCCAAGGCGAACCGCACCGTCAACATGCCAATGATCGTCTGGTGCCCAAACTGCGCCTAAACCGAGACCATAATAGCGATGGTCGCCATCTGCCGTCGAAGCGCCTTCGCCAACGTCCGAACTGCCGGTTCCGACTTCAGCAAATGCACCAACAGTAAAGTCGTTGAGTTGCGTGGCGGTACCTACCACCAAGGCCATGCCCTTCAGTTCAACATCAGAGCCCGTCGAATATTTAGACCAACCGCCATGCATGGCAGCAAAGCCCGTCGCACTACCTGCTGTTGCTGCACGGCGCATTGAGGTCAAGCCTTCATCAGCAATAAATTCAGCGCCTTGATTAATAAATGCCAAGGTACCTAAACGAACATCGCTCAACGTTTGGGCGTTAGTATTGAGGGTCGGCTTAAAATCCAGTCCCTGAGAACCGAGTGTGCCTTCTTTATTGAAGAGAGCTTCTAATTCAGCTTGATTTTGCGCTTGCCAAACCTGGTCAACAAAGACACCTTTACCCACAATCTTGGTATTGTCACCAACGACCTTCGCGTTATCTGCCAAAGCCATCAAGCGCACATTCTGCGCCCCAACATCAAGACCACCATTCACTGTAATCACAGCATCCTGAAGGTCAGCGGTACCGCCCTTCACCGTCAAAACAGCTTGTCCCTTGTCACCGACATTGTCTTTGCTTGCATTGAGCGTGATAGTTGACACTTCGCTAATACCACCCACCACGTTAGCGCCAGACGCAACAAGCGACTTCTTGGCAGTATTCGCCTGATAGGTCAAGACGTCATTACCGGCAGTCGACGAACCGTCGACAATCAAATCTTGCCAACGGATCACGCCGTCAATCTTTGCATTATGAAGTGCCAATTCGGTGGAACCAAGCGTCGTGCTGTATTGCTTAGGATCACCCGCAAACTGATGCACGACTTGAGACCCGAGAATCACATCGCCTTCAAGGTGCGAGTCAGCTACCGTTAATTTAACGTCACCCACTTCTGTCGCTGAGGACGATCCTTCTTTTTGGGCGTCTTTCCCTAAGAAAATCAGACCGCCAGCCACTACGTGACCCTTGATGGTCGAGCCATCTAGAATGCGAATGTCTGATTGACCTACCTTGTTGACAAAGGATTCACCGTTATTGCCATTCAATACCAGCCCGCCGCCATAAACCGAACCACTCACATTCATTGAGTATTCTGGCACGACATTGGAACCATTCATCCCTTCATAAGTTAACTTATCAACCGTGGAACCACTGACCGTCACTTTCGATACGTCAAGCAGACCATGGACATTAGCACCCTTCCCACCACCGACGCACTGCATGAATGTCCCAGCCACTACGCCGCCGACCTCACTATCGGTCACATTAAGGGTGACAGACTTGATATGATCATTGATCTTCGAAACACCATTATTCAACTGACTTTTCATGCTGGAACCGGCATAAACTGCACCAGTCACTTTGGCACCGTTACGCACATCAATGGTGACTTCATTGATCGAACCAGTCAGAGTAGCCATTGAATTGGTATTGAACTTGTTACCTCCGAAAACATTTTCGCCAACAGTGCCGCCGTCCACTACTGCATGGGTTCGACCAATATGGAACTTTCTTTCCGCTTCCATCGCAAGCCCATTGCCGTGTAAATATGTTCCACCAACGACTTCTTTCTTAACCTTTTGGTTCTTCCCGACGTCAACTTCCAGACGTTTCCTACTCTCAACGTCTGGAAGGCTCTAAAAAAACAA
>CALEAW010000064.1 GCA_937943605.1 uncultured Sutterella sp.
TTGTTTTTTTAGAGCCTTCCAGACGTTGAGAGTAGGAAACGTCTGGAAGTTGACGCCTGTAGACTATGAGATTGGCTACCCAGCCAACGCATACATCAAAAACATTGAACTAGAAGGAACGCGTTGGGATATTTTTGCAGTTAGAACAACGCCATTTCCTGTACGGTTAATCCCACACAACATCTACCATTTTCCTATCGGCATTGCCCTACTGATTGCTATCGGTCTGACTTTATTGGTGTCATGGACATTAGCAAGACTTTATACACGTAGCCTCAATCAACTCGATAATGCAATGAAGCAGTTTGCTTCTGGCGAATTGGACACTAGAAGTCCTCAAGAACTATGTTCTACTAACACCGAGGTATCGAATCTTGCGAGAGTCTTTGACTACTTAGCTGACAGAATTCAAACCCTGATCACTCGACAGCAGCGGCTTTTCCATGATGTCAGTCACGAAATTCGTAGCCCACTCACTCGCATTAGTGTGGCCATCGAATTAGCCAAACGCGAGCCCTCACGAACCACATCAACCTTTAATCGTATTCAAAAGGAAGTTGACAACATTGATGATTTGCTTGAATCGATCTTGACCTATGCTCGTCTCGAAAATAACGTGACGACGCCCACAAGTGCTGTGGGGCTCGCCAATATAGTAGAAAGCGTCGCTGAAAATCTTCGTTTTGAAGGAGAATCTAGATCGATCACTGTCAACCTTCAAATTAAAGGGGATCCAGTGATTAACGCAGATGGTCGTCTTCTCACAAGAGCATTCGACAACATTGGTCGTAACGCATTGAGACATAGCCCAAACGGCGCCAAAATAGAGTTATCTCTGACCGAAGAAGATCAATATTTTCTTTTTACATGCCGAGATGAAGGCCCAGGGCTACCGGAAAACGAACTACCTCATATTTTTGCCCCATTTGTACGAGGCAACCACGAGGCTACAGGCACTGGATATGGCTTGGGATTGGCGATAGCAAGAAGAAGCGTCTTAGTACATGAAGGTTCCATTGAAGCTCGAAATATCCGTCCTCACGGCTTAGAGATCCTCATTCGCTTACCTAAACATCTTGCCATTTCGATGAACTCAACCGAAAAGTATTGACAAGTTCATGTTTTTTACAACCATAACGTTATATTTTGACCTATTTTCGTAAAAACTACTAGCTCTATTTCTCTACTTGTCGATTTAAATCAAGCCTTGGCACCATAACTCTCTACGTTCGGTCAAGACGGCGCAAAATGGGAAGACTAGTGGCCTGACTAGCCATTTTCAATTTTGAGGAAGAGGAAATAATATGAGCAACTATGAAACGGAAAATCTTCGTACCGTAGCTTTGGTGGGGCATGGCTCCTGCGGTAAAACCTCTTTGATTGAAGCTATGCTCTACCGTACAGGCATGATCTCTGAATTGGGATCGATTGAGCGCGGCAATACAATGTGTGACAACGACGCATTGGAAAAGCAGGTTCAACATTCCATTCGACTTGCTGTTGCTCATGTGGATACAGCGCTTCCCGATTTGACACCAGTCCGTATTCACGTCTTAGACACCCCGGGGTATCCTGATTACATTGGGCAAGACATGTCCGCATTGGACGCAGTCAAATCAGTATGCGCTGTGATTGACGCTACTAAGGGCGTTGAACTCCTAACTCGCCGCATGATGGACATCGCCAAAGAAAGGAATCTTTGCCGTATGATCGTCATCAATAAGTTTGACACCCCGGATGTCGATCTAGAACAGTTACTCACAGATCTACAAGAAGTCTGGGGACCAGGCGTCTTGCCGATCAATCTTCCTGCCAACAACCGCTCTATCGTGATCGATTGCTTCGATCGTGACGAAGGTGAAGCAGACATTTTGAGCGTTTCTGAAGTTCATCGAGCATTCATTGAAAAAATTATCGAACAAGACGATGAAATGCTTGAACACTATTTGGAAGAAGGCAGCGTAGACCCACGTACCTTACATCCGTTGATCACGAAAGCCTTGCGTGAAGGTACGATTATTCCCGTTTGCTTCGTTTCCGCTAAGAACCTGATTGGCATCCGTGACTTTATGAAAGTCATTATTCGCCACCTTCCGAGCCCTGCCGAAGCCAACGATGCACTTTTCATTAACGCAGAAGGGGAACCATACGTCACACGTCCTGAAAAGGATTTACCAGTCATTGCTCAGGTCTTTAAGGTTGTCAACGACCCGTATATCGGCAAGATCGGTATCTTCCGTGTACACCAAGGGACAATCACCAAAGATACAACTCTCTATGTTGACGACCATAAGAAGGGCTTCAAGGCTGCCCATCCGTTAATTCTTCAAGGGAAGAACACTGCCGAAACCGATCGTTTAAGCCCGGGCGACATTGGCGCATTGGCCAAGATCGACGAATTGACTTATGGTTCGGTTCTTCACTCGGACGCTTCGACAATTGGCGTTCGCATGCGCCCCATCAACTTCCCGAAACCCATGTTTGGTTTAGCGATTGCACCGTCTCGCCGTGGAGACGAAGCTCGCATGGGTGAAGTTCTCAACAAGATGCTTGCTGAAGACCCAACAATGGCTGTTGACCACGACTCAGTGCTCAATGAGACGGTTATTCGCGGCCTCACTGAAATGCATGTACGTTCGATCCTTGACCGCATGAAGGTAAACTTCAAGCTTGAAGTGGTCACAGGCGTACCCAGTGTCCCGTACCGCGAAACGATTAGCGCTCCTGCCGAAGGGCATGCTCGCCATAAGAAACAAACCGGTGGCGCAGGTCAGTTCGGTGAAGTGTATCTGCGTGTCGCTCCTTTAGCTCGAGGTGAAGGCTTCCAGTTTGTAGATGAAGTCAAGGGCGGTGTCATTCCGTTCAATCTGATTCCAGCTGTCGAAAAGGGAGTCCGTGAAGTCTTAGACTCAGGCTACCTTGCTGGCTATCCATTACAAGACGTCAAGGTCACTGTGTTTGATGGTAAACACCACCCTGTTGACTCGAAGGAAGTGGCTTTCGTTGCAGCTGGCCGTAAAGCATTCCTTGATGCACTCTCTAAGGCAGCGCCGAAGATTTTGGAACCGATTGTACGAATCGAAATCATCGCTCCCGACCAATATATGGGTGACCTCGCTGGCGACTTAGCAAGCCGACGCGGTCAGGTATCAGGTACCGACTCCTTGCCCGGTGGTTTGATGGAAATCACTGGTACCGTGCCACTGTCTGAACTTGATGGATACGCCACCCGCCTGCACGCTCTGACACAAGGGACTGGCAGTTGGTCTATGGAACTCGACAGCTATCAACCAGTTCCTGCAAACAAGCAGGCTGATTTGGCATCGAAGTATCAACGTGAAGAGGAAGAAGATTAATTTCCTCACCGAATAGTCCTAGAGGTCGTTGTTTCACAACGACCTCTTTTTTTTTTGATTTCAACGCCTTATCACCTTTCCTTCCTTATAATCATTGTTCTCAACGTTTTTTCACATGTATTGTTACCATGCCTATCTACGCTTACAAGTGCACCGACTGTGGCTTTGAAAAAGATTTCCTTCAAAAGATGAGTGACAAACCTCTGACGAAGTGCCCAAAGTGCGGCAAAGATACATTGGTCAAAGAGCTTTCTGCTCCTGGTTTTGAATTAAAGGGATCTGGTTGGGCTGCCACTGACTTTAACGGCGGCCATAAAGCTCTTCCTGCCTCTCGAGCCAATAGCAACAATAAGAACTAGTGCCTCAGGCAACTGTGTTTGTCTTTTACATAAGGGATTGACCATCAAGAGATCAACGTTTCTCTTGGAAAAACATTCAAACCATTCCTTGTGCGAGGCTTTTTAAACCTGATCGCAGTAAACTTACTTATTGTGTGCAAAGGTCTTTCTTTCGACCTTGTTGTCTCTTTTTGCTACGGTCTTTTGTGCCGCAGCCAATATTATTGCGGCTCTGCAAAATACAAAGCATTGTCGTTGTAACTGTGTACCAACTGGACTGTTGGTCTTTTTTTCGGAGCTTATATGCGAACCGTATACTCTGGCTTGGTTGATGAATCCTTCATCGGTCAGACCGTGACTCTTTTCGGCTGGGCTCATCGTCGTCGTGACCATGGCGGCGTGATCTTCATCGACCTCCGTGACCGTGAAGGTATTGTTCAGGTTGTTTGTGACCCGGATCGCCCTGACGTTTTTGACACGGCTGATAAGTGCCGTAATGAATTCTGTCTTAAGGTTGTTGGCGTTGTTCGCGCTCGCCCTGAAGGCACCAAGAACGACAAAATGGTTTCTGGCGGAATCGAAGTTTTGTGCCACGAACTCGAAATTCTCAATCCGTCCTTACCGCCTCCGTTCCATCTTGACGACGAAAACCTGTCCGAAACAACACGTCTTACCTATCGCGTGCTCGACCTTCGTCGCCAAGTGATGCAGAAGAATCTGCGTTTGCGCTATCGCACAACGATGGCCTTCCGCAAGTACCTCGACAAGTTGGGCTTCGTGGATATCGAAACACCGATGTTGACGCGCTCCACGCCTGAAGGCGCCCGCGACTATCTCGTCCCCTCTCGCGTTCAGGATGGTTGCTTCTACGCCCTTCCGCAGTCTCCCCAGCTCTTCAAGCAGTTATTGATGGTTGCTGGCTTTGACCGCTACTATCAGATCGTCAAGTGCTTCCGTGACGAAGACCTTCGTGCCGATCGTCAGCCTGAATTTACCCAGGTCGATATTGAAACGTCCTTCCTTAACATGGACGAAATCCGTGGCATCATGGAAGACCTTATCCGCACGGTTTTCAAGGAAGTTTTGGACGTTGAGCTCAAAAATCCGTTCCCTGTCATGCTTTGGGATGAAGCCATGGCTAAGTACGGTTCCGACAAGCCTGACCTTCGTGTTCATCTTGAACTCGTTGAAGTGACGGACGTTGTTGCCAACTCCACCTTCAAGGTCTTCTCTGGCGTTAAATCTCTCTACAACGGTAAGGTTGTTGCCTTGCGTGTCCCGGGCGCCGCTTCCATGCCGCGTTCTGAAATTGACACGTACACTGAATTCGTTAAGATCTACGGCGCCAAAGGTCTCGCCTACATCAAGATCAACGACCTTTCCAAGGGTCGCGAAGGCTTGCAAAGCCCAATCGTCAAGAACCTTTCTGACGAAGAACTTCATACCATTATCGAACGTACTGGCGCCAAGGACGGCGATGTGATCTTCTTCGGTGCTGATAAGGCCAAGATCGTTTGGGATAGCCTCGGCGCTCTCCGTCTCAAGATTGGTCACTCCGAATTTGGTAAGTCCCACGGTCTCTTCACGCCGGGCTGGCAGCCGCTTTGGGTTATCAACTTCCCGATGTTCGAATACTCTGAAGAAGATCAGCGTTGGGTTGCTTGCCACCATCCGTTTACATGCCCGCTCGACGGTCACGAAGACCTCCTTCTTTCCGACCCAGAACATGCCTATGCGAAGGCATATGACATGGTTCTCAACGGTTGGGAAATCGGTGGCGGCTCCATTCGTATCCACAAAGAAGAAGTCCAGGAAAAGGTCTTCTCCGCCCTTAAGATTGGTCCTGAAGAAGCTCGCCAGAAGTTTGGCTTCCTCTTGGATGCTCTCCAATTTGGCGCCCCTCCGCACGGTGGTATCGCCTTCGGTCTTGACCGTATCGTTACGATGATGTGCGGTGCTGACTCCATCCGTGACGTGATCGCCTTCCCGAAGACGCAGCGTGCCCAGTGCTTACTGACACACGCGCCTTCTGAAGTGGAAGAAAAGCAGTTACGCGAACTCCACATTCGTTTGCGTAACGAACAGAAGAAGGAATTGGAAATTGCTGGTCAATAATCAGTAATTAACTTCCATAAAAGAGGGGACCTCACGGCCCCCTCTTTTCATTTATCGATTCGATTTTCTTGGTCTACGACTCCCTTCCCGGCGACGCATCCACACATCATTCCAATCAAATCCAGCCACTTCAGGAATTTCAACTCTAATGCTTAACTGAGGAAAATCTCTTCTCAGTCTCGCAGCGAGCGCCCAAGCCCCCGCTTGTCCAACAAAACTTTTATCGTTATCTCCAAAAATAACAACCTCCTTAACACAATCTGGAAGGCTAGTAATTTTTTGGAATCCACCCACGCAAATCGCACTCCAAACTGGTATTTTTCGCATGACTTGAGCAGCTAAAGCTGTCTCAATACCTTCTGCAATCCCCAAGCATTCACCTGGAGGCATTAATCGAACGAGCCCTTTCTCTAAGTGTCCTGCAAATAATTTTTTTGGTGCCTCCACGGGTGCCTTGTGACCATCTTGAGATAAGTAGGTTCGATGAAGACTGACCAAATTGCCATCATCATCCGTTACCCTCGCAATCATCGCAGGCCATTTTTGACACTGAGCTTCCCCATTGTCCTGTAGTTCCCAATAATCCAAGGCCGGATGACTTCTTAGCTCTAAAGACTGTTGAGATAGCCCTCGTGAACGCAAATATAGAATGACCGGATCCATTTCATCTAACTGATCCAATGGCGTAGCCTCATCCCATAAACGTTGCAACTTCTCTTGTCGAAACTGACCGTGTGCCTTTGTTGTCGCATATTTGCTCGGCTTCTCGTCAGGTGTCGAGAGACCTAAGACGCCTTCTAAATAGGCTAGAGTATCTGTAAAACGTTCATTGCGCCACAACTGTAAAAGTTTAAGACCATCGCCATAGCCACAACCACGGCAAAACCAATAGCCGTCAGACTTTTCTTTGTAGAACGAAAACCGATCAGTACCACCACACAATGGACAAGGACGCCCTTTTTTCCTCAAAAAATCATCTGAAACACCTGCACTTGTCAGTATTTCAAGCCATCTCCCCGACGCACAAGTCTGAATTTTTTGAAGTCTATCGTTGAATGCTTCTAACTGCATTTTTCTATTCTTGTTTAAATATTTAGGAATAACGAATTATCCCTATCTTTCCATGGATCAGTGGTAAAACCAACTTCCGTAACAATACCTTGTTGATCAAATTGAACCCAACAGGCCATATCGAAGACACCTTCATCCCGGAACCTATACATCCACGCCGTTTGATCGATCAATGCGAAAGTATACTTTTGTGCACAAGGCCCAAATAGGTTCCACACATCTGCCTGCGTGCTAACACCGGGGTTAATTAACGCCATATGTTCACGATTGAGCACTTCTTCCTTGCGAACTAATCGATGGTGCTGGTCAAAAGTTAACCACCAAACCTCTTGACCAAAGGGTTGCATTGAATAAACCCAACGCTCCCCACCAGCTGACAGTACCACACGCGCATGTGGCGCCCCAAGCTCAACTTCCACAACATCCGTCTGAGATCCAAAGTCCATCAGTTGTGGATGAGAACACCCCGTGAGACACAGACACGCTAAGCCAATGCTTAGCCCTTGGACAAACTTTTTCCACATAGCTCATCTCCTTCTCTAAGAAGCAGACCGTGCTTCAATAGGCTGTAATTTTTCCTCATAGTCACACTGAAGCTCTTCGATCATTCTCTTCAATTCGATCTTAAAAGCCTCCTTACCACAACCGAGAAGCACAGCATCTTCATACATGTCCTGAAGCAAGTCATAGGCTTCTTTCCAATTTTCATTGAGCACTTTCACACTTTCAGTACATGACACGACCGACCCATCGACTCTCAACCATTTGTCTGGAGCTTTAGACACCGTCATCACTCCTCTTCCTGATCACACTGTTGGGATTGTTTACCATACGTCCCAAACTTAACAAGGATTTTTTCCATTTCCTCCCCGGGAATCAATTTTGGTTTTCCTAAAGAAAGTACGATCGTATATTGTCGTGCCAAATTTTCGACTTCTGCTGCCAAGGTCAGCGCGCCTTGCAAACTACGAGCACACGTTAAAACCCCGTGATGTGAGAGTAAACAAGCATTCTTTTGCGCCAATGCTTGCGCTGCAATCTTCGCTAACTCCGTCGTACCAAATGTCGCGTATGGAGCAACATCTATTGACTTGCCCCCCGCCATTGCAACCATATAGTGAAAAGGCGGAATACCCATATCCTGACAAGCCAATGCAGTGGCATAACATGAATGAGTATGAACTACAGCAGAGACATCAGATCTCATTAGATAAACGCGAGCGTGCATTTCCCATTCCGACGATGGCGTTCGATGACCTTTCATCATTTCATTGCTCGCGCCATGCTCCAAACTAACCCAAACGATATCCTCAGGCTCTAGAACCTCATACGGAATACCCGTCGGGGTAATTAAAAACCCTTTTTTTCCTTTATCGTCAAAAGCCAATGTCGATACGTTACCCGACTTATTGACATTAATTCCACGTCTATTCATCTCGCGAGCACATTCAATAATTGAAGCTCGCAACACTCTGTTGTCTACATCCATCTCTATTTACGCCTTTGGCAACATGTCACTAAACACTCTTGTCAGATCAACGGGTTTCACGATGCCGCGTTCCGTAATAATGCCCGTCACAAAACGGTTATGCGTCACATCAAAAGCAGGATTAGCCACTGCCATTTCAGAAGGTGCAATTTGAACCGATCCTACACGTCCAGTACTATCCATTCCTTGGACCACTAACAATTCCGAAGCGCTACGGTCCTCAATATGAATTTCTCGCTTTCCATCAGTTGACGTCCAGTCAATAGTCGACTCAGGTGCGGCCACGTAGAAGGGAACCTCATTATCTTTTGCAGCGAGGGCTTTAAGATAGGTTCCAATCTTATTGGCTACATCACCTCGGCGTGTGATGCGATCAGCACCAACAATGACTAAATCCACCTCACCTTGTTGCATTAATTGTCCACCCACATTGTCAGCAATTAAGGTATGTGGCACACCATGTTGTCCTAACTCCCAAGCAGTGAGTAACCCTTGATTTCTCGGTCTTGTTTCATCGACCCACACATGTAATGGCGTACCTTGCTCAAAGGCCATATAGATTGGAGACAAGGCCGTCCCATAATCCACCGTTGCAAACCATCCAGCATTGCAATGGGTCAAAATATTGACAGGACGACGAAGCTTGGTATAAAGATCCGAAATCAACGTCATCCCAGCTTCACCGATCGCACGACATGTAAACACATCTTCTTGGGTCATCTCTTCAGCTGTTTTAATTGCCATTTCAAGTCGTAAAGATGGATCTCGTGGCAACAAAACACTTAACATGCGTCGGACAGCCCAAGACAAATTAACTGCAGTAGGTCTTGCAGATGCGATCACATCCGTTGCCTTTTTTAAGGCTTCGTTTTCGGGATTTTCTCGTACAGCTAAAGCGACAGCCCAGGCTCCTGTAATGCCAATCAAGGGAGCCCCACGAACGCGCATTGTTCGAATTGCTTCTACACAATCACGCCAATCACTCAAAATTCGTTTTTCAAATCGATATGGCAAAAGTGTTTGATCAACGATTTCGACTGCCATTCCACCATTGATGGATCGAATACTACGCGTTGGTTCACCGTAAACTTTCATATATACCCCTAGAACGAAGCTATGGACTACGAGACAACATACCTCAATGGATATTTGTCTACAGTGTACCGAATTTCCAAATCGCTCCGTACTTTGCTTTACTAGTAGTATTTGGAGCACAATTTAAGAAAATCCATTGAGCAACTCACGATCGGGAGTTCATCTTGAATACCACGCGTCCCCCATTGCATCGCGCGCTTTGTCCTGAAAATATTGCTGTCATTGGCGCTAGTGACCGACCTCAAAGTCGAGGCTCTTTTGTGTGGAGAGCCATTGCGCATTCCCCACTACTCAAAAATGCATGGGCAATCAATCCAAAGTACAAATACATTGGAGAGCGCCCTTGTTTTGCCAAAATTAGCGAAGTTCCTGGCAACATCGACTTAGCCGTCATCTCGTTACGAGCTGATCGAATATTGAAATCTTTGATCGAAGCAGGAGAACGTGGCGTAGCTTGTGCACTAATTACACCAGACGAAAATGCGTATGCCAGTGACAGAATTTGGCTAAAAAAACTTCAACTCATTGCCGATCAATACCATATCCGCCTCATAGGTCCTGACTCACTTGGACTGATGAATCCAGGATTAGGTGTCAATGCGAGTTACTGGCCTAACTTACCTAGGCCTGGAAATATTGCCTTAATCACCCAGTCTGGGATGATCGGAACGGCCTTATTAGACTACGCACAAGAAGCAGAGCTTGGCTTTTCTGGCGTGATTTCTACAGGTGCCGCCATTGACCTAGACATGCCCGAATTGCTCGATTATTACGCCAAGGACAAAAACACACTCGTTATCGCTCTACATATTGAAGGCGTTCGCGATCCACGGACGTTTTACAGCGCCCTTAATGCAGCCTGTAAAAATAAACATGTCGTCATTCTTAAAGCCAATACGAGCTCAGGATATGTTGCAGACCGCATAGCTTGCTTCAAAATGGGTACGGATGCAGGTGGCGAAAAAGCTTTTGCGGCACTCGTCGAACGTGCTGGCGCAACATTAGTCTCTACATTTGAAGACTTCACCGCAGCTGTGGCAGCTTTTGCAACCAATAGACTTCCTCAAGGTAATCGACTTGCGGTGATTGCCAACGGATCTGGCTTTGCCGCTCTCACAGCCTCAGCCGCCCAAGAGCGTGGGATCGATTTACGCGGTTTATCGAATCCATCTATCAAAGCGCTTGCCAACGCGTTCCCATCACAACAAATCGCCATAAACCCCGTGAACGTTGGTGCTACTGCACCCGCAGAGCGGTATCGAAAAACTTTACAAATAGTCTTACAGGATCCCATGATCGACGGCGCTGTTGTCGTTGTTGCCCCTAGTCCTGTCACGACCATTGACCCAACCTTGCGATTACTAGCAAAAACCGCAGCAGGCTCCTACAAACCCGTCATTACAGCTTGGGTAAGTGATCGAATCACTCGCAGTGTGCGCAAACAATTACGAAGCGTACCCAATGCACCGATTTCTGCCATTCAATCCCCTGTATCGGCAACACATGCTTTTAGCTACCTTGCAAAGGAAGCTCAGCGACGTCAAGAAAGACTGTCTACGCCTTCAAGCTGGACGCCTAGCATCAATCATATTCAACTAGAAAAGGCTCGAGAAATCATTCAGCGCGCCCGAGAACAAGGACGCCATACGCTAACAGCGCACGAAGTTGAACGCCTTTTAGATCACATAGGTATTCAAAGCGTACCATCAATCGAATGCCAAACCTTAGCTGAAGCTAAAGACGCTGCCGAAAAACTTGGTTGGCCAGTTGCCGTCAAAGTGATTTCCAAATCGATTTCCTGTAAATCCGATGTTGGGGGCGTCATACTTGACATCTCTAACACTGAGGCACTCGCTATGGCATGGCATCACTTAGCTGAAAACTTAAGTCGCCACACCCCCTTCGGAAATATGGACGGTGTCATTGTCCAAAAAATGGTGCCGCACGAAACCATTCGTGAAGTTCGTCTTGCGATTTCATACGATAACGTATTAGGGCCCGTTATTGAATTTGGTTCTGGTGGCTTTGGATCAGAGATTTATCAAGATCTCACAGCCGAATTGCCACCCTTATCCTTCAATTCAGCGCTACGCCTCGTGAATAAAGCTCGTATTGCTAAAGCACTGGGGCGCTATAGAGGGCTTGCACCTACCGATCAGAAAGCTTTTGCAGAAATTCTGTGCCGCATTTCACTCTTAGTTAGCATGATTCCCGCCATACGAGACATGACGTTAAATCCTCTTGTTTGGACACTTAACGGCGTTGCCTGTATTGATGCAAAAATCCATCTCAACGAAGAACCACTTATTCCAGATCTTCATTTCAGTCATTTAACAGTCTGTCCACCTCCTATTGAAAATGAAAGCACATTCACTAATAAGGACGAGGAACTTACCTTAAAGCCATTATTGTCGAGTGACTTCGAACAAGTTAAATCCTTTATTTCTCGTCTTTCTGACAAAACGTTCTACCTGCGCTTCCATACAGCAGCTCATCTAGCCGACGAACGCATTTGTGAAATGTGTACGATTGACTACGCACGAGAATCGGCCTGGGTCGTGACAGATCATCATGAAATCCGTGCGATGGCTCGTTGGACACGAACCACACAAGATGTCGCAGAGTTTGGCATCGTTGTGGAAGACGCCTGGCATAGGCGAGGGCTTGCTCGTATTTTGATGGGTCATCTCGAAAAAACCGCGTTAAAGCATGGCATCACTTCTTTAATTGGTCATGTCCTTAAAGGGAATGAAGGGATGCAAGGATTGATGCAACGCCTCGGCTTTAAAGTACTTTCTGCTGAAACAAGAGAAACGGATGCCTGGGTCAAACAACTCGAACAAAGCGAATAACCTATAATGCGCGCCGTACTCTTATTATTTCCATAGGATTCACCTTATGACCATCCTGTCCAAATTTGAATTTGGTGTCCTTCGCCTAAACATTGATCATCCAATGAAGCGAAATGCCATTAACGCCGAAATGTTTGATACGCTAACAGAAGCTTTAGTACAAGCTTCTCAGGATGAGTCTGTTCGCGTCGTCCTTCTGCAAGGTGGAGAACATATTTTTTCAGCAGGTGCCGATCTTGAGCAAATGCGATCCGCCCCCGATATCCTTGACCAGTCTATGGTACGTTTTTTTGAAGTGATTAAAAACTTCCCCAAGCCCATTGTTGCTCAAGTCAACGGCCCTTGCGTCGGCGAAGCATTCACCATGCTTCTTTACTGTGACCTTGTATACGCTACTGACAAGGCCTTATTCTCGATTCCCAATGTCGCTCTAGGTCGCGCTCCTCGATTTGGTGCAGCCATAATGATGGCAACATCAGCAGGCATTTCACGTGCCGCTGAAAAACTGATGCTCTCTGAACCAATCTCTGCTAATGAAGCTTTAGATATGCGCCTCATTACAGGTGTCGCGGAAGAAGAAAGTATCGACCAATTAGTCGCTTCTAAAGTGGCTCGTTTAGCTGTTTTACCCCCTCAAGCAGTGCATGCCACCAAAGCACTTCTCACCATGTCGAGAAATCAGCTTTTAAACAAACTGACTGAAGCCGAAGAGGCCATTTGGCACCGCCAAAATCAATCAGCAGAGGCTCAGGAAGCGCTTGCGGCTTTCCTTGAAGGCCGTAAGCCCTCTTTTAGATCAGAATAATTCCATCATTCTCCAAAAGGCGCACCAAAATGGTGCGCCTTTTGCTTCTACGCCCTCATCCCGTGCACACAAAGGCAACCTGCCCAAACCACACTCACACACATCACACAAATACAAATTAAACATCTCCAGCACAACCAATTTCAAGCATTAGATATTTAGCCTACCCCTTTGGCACGCTCCTTGCTAAGAAAAAAGATAACGAGCTGTTGTTTTTGTTGAAACAGCTACTTGAAGTTTTTTTGGAGATACTTATGAAATTGCCCTCCGCCCTCACAGGTTTACTGTGCGCCAGCTTGCTTTTCACAAGCCCCGTATCTGCCGCCGAATTGACCGGTACCCTGAAAAAAATTCAGAACACCGGTAGCATCACTTTGGGCTACCGTGAATCTTCCGTGCCATTTTCTTACCTCCAGAGTGACGGCACGCCAACAGGTTACGCATTTGAAGTTTGCAAAGCTGTGAGTGATGCTGTGAAAAAGGAGCTGAACATGCCCAATCTCACAGTCAAATATCAGGCTGTGACGAGTGCCAACCGAATTCCATTGATTCAGAACGGTACTGTTGATATCGAATGCGGTTCCACCACTAACTCTAAAGTTCGTCAGAGAGAAGCCGCTTTTGGCACGAACTACTTTGGCATTCAGGTTACCGCTGCTGTCTGGAAGGATTCTGGCATTAACTCCCTGAAGGATCTCGACGGCAAAAATGTCGCTGTCACCTCGGGAACAACATCCGTTGCTCTTCTCAAAAAGTTTGAAAAGACAGCTGGCATCAAGGTTCGACTCCTCATGACGAAAGATTTCGCTGAAGCCATGCAACTCGTCGCCAACAAACGCGCAGCCGCTTTTGTCATTGACGATGTTCTGTTAGCTGGTCAGATTGCCAACCTTTCCAATCCTCAGGACTTCAAGATTATTGACGAATCCCTGTCCACCGAACCGTATGCAGCGATGTTTGCTAAAGACGACCCACAGTTTAAAGCTTTGGTTGACCGCACCGTCACAGGCATGATCGCTGACGGACGTCTCGCTGCGCTATACAAGAAGTGGTTTGAATCTCCGATTCCGCCAAAGGGTATCAACCTCAACTTCCCGATGAATAGCGTTACTAAAGAACTGTTCGCCAATCCTAACAGTGACGGTATTTAACGTTTTTTAGGGCCCCGGACATCCCGGCTAGCAACAGTAATGTTCGGGGACCCTTTTTTCCATATTGAATTCCCAGGCTACAACCACATAAAAAGAGGAAATCGCCATGGCACTAAACATATCACTTAACACCCTATGGGAAACTTCATTGCTTAGCGATGACCCATGGTGGCTATACCTTGTCCACGGTGCAGGTTGGACTGTCGCTTTGGCTGTTTCCTCTTTTTTGCTAGCTTTAACACTCGGAACCATTGTGGGTACATTACGTACTGTTGACAACCGTTGGATTCGAGGCATCTGTGAAGCTTGGATTGAACTTTTCCGCAATATTCCTCTCATTGTTCAGATTTTCATTTGGTATTTCGTCGTTCCTGAACTGATCCCTCCCTACAAAGAATGGATTATTAATACCTCACCAGAAAATAGTCAGTTTCTCTCTGCTTTCATTTGCTTGGGCTTCTTCACGTCCTCACGTATTGCAGAACAAGTCCGTGCTGGCATTTCATCCATTCCCAGCGGTCTTCCAAATGCTGCAAAAGCATTAGGCTTTAACGCCGTTGAACGATATCGTTATGTCATCCTTCCCATGGCCTACCGTCTTGTTCTTCCACCACTTACTAGCGAAGCGATGAACTTGATCAAAAACACGGCAGTCGCCATGACCATTGGATTGCCAGAACTCACCATGCGCGCTAACGAAATGGGAGAGTCTACCTTCCAATTTTTTGCCGCATATATTTGGGCCACAATCCTCTATATCTTGATTGCACTTTTCGTTAACCGTCTGATGGCTTGGATTGAAACGCGTTGCGCCATTCCTGGCTTCATTGCATCCAAATAAGGAGCCAAAACATGTCTATTGACTTCTCATCCATCAGCAGTAGTTGGAACTATATCTTGGCTGGAGCGGCTTATACCCTCGAGCTAACTGCAATCACCGCTGTAGGTGGTTTGTTTTTGGGCACTTTATTAGCGTTATGCCATATTTCGAATAAGCCATGGCTCTCTGCCCCTGCCAAGCTCTACATCAACTTGATGAGATCAGTTCCCTTAGTGCTTGTATTGTTTTGGTATTTTCTTTTAATGCCTGAAATTCTGCGACTTATTTTAGGGCTAGAACATCCCGTCAAGATAGGGGCAGATATGACGGCCATTATCACTTTTGTTTTGTTTGAAGCGGCTTACTTCGCTGAAATTATGCGTGCTGGCATTCAATCTGTAAAAAAAGGACAGATTCAAGCCGCACTCGGTCTTGGGTTATCCTATAGACAGACGATGCAGCACGTTGTCCTTCCTCAAGCTATTCGTCACATGTTGCCAGTGCTTCTAACACAGACGATTATTCTTTTCCAGGACACTAGTCTTGTTTACGTTATTAGCGGCAATGACTTCATGGGTGCGATTTCTAAGATCGCTCAGCGTGACGGACAGCTCGTTTTGATGTACTCTTTTGCTGCTATCTGCTATCTTACCGTCTCATTATCTCTCTCTCTGCTTATTCGTCGATTGCAGATGAGAGTGAGTACGGCTCAGGCTCACTAAGCTTTTATTTGACACAGGATACCCCCCTATCATGGCAATGATCGAAATTAAAAACATCAGCAAGTGGTACGGCAATTTTCAGGTGCTGAAAAACTGCTCCGTTGATGTCGAAAAAGGTGAGGTCGTCGTTGTTTGCGGACCTTCTGGCTCTGGCAAATCGACACTCATTAAGACTGTTAATGCATTGGAACCATTTCAAAAAGGTGAAATCGTAGTTGACGGTATCTCTGTTGGAGATCCTAAGACCAACCTTCCAAAACTTCGCAGTCGTGTCGGGATGGTTTTCCAACACTTTGAACTCTTCCCTCACCTTTCTATTCGCGAAAATCTTGTCCTCGCCCAGATGAAAGTGTTGGGACGTGGCCGTGAAGAAGCGACAGAACGTGGATTGAAGCTCCTCGATCGCGTTGGCTTGCTTAAGCACGCTGACAAATTCCCAGGTCAACTCTCTGGCGGTCAACAACAGCGCGTTGCAATTGCCCGTGCTTTGGCCATGGACCCCATCTGCATGCTTTTTGACGAACCTACTTCTGCACTTGACCCAGAAATGATTAATGAAGTTCTGGATGTCATGGTTCAGTTGGCACGTGAAGGTATGACCATGATGGTTGTGACCCACGAAATGGGATTTGCCCGCAAGGTTGCCGACCGTGTGATCTTCATGGATGCCGGTGAAATCATTGAAAGCTTACCCGCTCAGGAATTTTTCAACTCTCCTCATACCGAACGAGCACAACAGTTCCTTTCCAAGATTCTTCAGCACTAACTTGTTGTTGACGGCCTAACTCTTCAACCCCGTTATGGTGTGACATAACGGGGTTTTTCCTTTGTTACACGAAGTCGCTTAGATCGTGCTAGGCTTTTCGCTATCATTAGAAGATTAACTTCTTTTTTCATATAGGATCTTCACATGGGCAATACCAATACGTTTAATGCCAATGCCGCGTTACAACTTGGGCAAGAGGTTCTTAAGCTAGAAGCCGAGTCTCTTACACACATTGCCACTCACTTAGGTGAAGAATTTACCAATGCAGTCACTCGTATCCTGCATTGCGAAGGCCGTCTCATCGTATCTGGCGTTGGTAAGTCAGGACACATTGGCCGCAAACTTGCTGCCACATTTGCATCGACAGGTACCCCCGCTTACTTTGTTCATGCTGCTGAAGCTGCTCATGGCGACCTCGGCATGATCACTGCCAATGATGTCGTGTTAGCTATCTCTTACTCCGGTGAGACCAATGAATTGCTCACGATTGTCCCCACGTTAAAGCGTGAAGGCGCCACCTTAATTGCCATGACTGGTAACCCCAACTCAAGCTTGGCTCGTTACTCTGACGTACATCTCAATTGTCACGTCAGTCGTGAAGCCTGCCCTCTCAACTTAGCACCAACATCATCGACAACAGCAACTCTTGCGCTTGGCGATGCTTTAGCTGTGGCATGTTTATCAGCCAAGGGCTTTACAAAAGAAGACTTCGCTCGTAGCCACCCCGGTGGTGCATTAGGTCGTCGACTCCTGATTCACGTTCAGGACATTATGAGAACAGGTGAGGACATTCCTTCTGTACGTCAAGATGTCACTGTGTTAGAAGCGGTCAGAGAGATCACCAAGAAACACATCGGTATGACAGCTGTCGTAGATCACACTGGTCGCGTCACCGGCATCTTTACAGAAGGCGACTTACGTCGCCTGATCGAGCGCGTCGGCGACATTCGTCAATGCGTCATGCAAGACGTCATGACTCGTACACCTAAGACCATTGCACCAGAAGAACTGGCTGCATCAGCCGTCAAAATGTTAGATACATATCACTGCAATCAATTGTTAGTCGTTAACGCCGACAATCAACTGATCGGTGCATTACATCTACACGACCTGATGACGGCTAAGGTTTTGTAATTTTCCTCCGTTGAAATCAATTACTATGACTACAGTTCAAACTCGTGCTCAAAAGATTCGCTTAGTCGCTCTGGATGTTGATGGTGTGCTTACGGATGGTACGATCAATATTTCTGGAAACGGAGAGCTTTATAAATGTTTTAACGTCCGTGATGGTCTGGGCATCAAAATGTTGCAAAAAGCAGGCATTGAAATCGCGATTATCACTGGTCGTACATCTACCATTGTTGCAGAACGTGCCAAAGAACTTGGTATACACCGTGTCGCTCAAGGTCAACGCTTTAAAACAAAAGCCTTTGAGGACTTACTTCAAGCGACTGGTTTAACTGATGATGAAGTTGCGTACATGGGTGACGATGTACCAGATCTTCCCCTGTTGATGCGTGTTGGTCTTGCAACCACCCCTGCTGATGGCAATCCTATGTTATTGAACTATACTCATTGGCAATCTTCCTTTAACGGAGGACATGGCGCCGTCAGAGAATTATCTGAGCTTATACTCAAATCCCAAGGCGTATGGGATAAACTCATTCATAAAACCTATGTTCTTGGTCAATAATGGTACATCGTAGACTTGTTATTCGAGAACGCGTCACCGCCATCATCGGGATCGCCTTGCTTCTACTTTTGGTCGGTGCAAGCTATTACTACTCTATCCAAATAAAACTTGCCGGATTGAAGTATGTTCCTAGCGAAACGAGTCCTGATTTCACGGCTCGTAACGTGACTTTAACTGACTTCGACGAGCGTGGCATTGCCTCTCAACGACTCGCCGCTAGTATGTTGGATCATTACTCTGATGAACGCGTCAACACTACCGATCCTCGCTATTACTCTTTAGATCCACAAAAACCTCAATTAACATTGTCAGGTGATAAAGCTTGGAGTAGCGATAGTTTAGAAACCATCGAACTCTCTGGTAATGTGACAGCTACACGTGCTGCATTTAACACTGAACCAGATTTGTATTTCCAAACAAAGTACCTGAAAGGTTTTTTAGACACATATCGTTTTGAAACACCAGATCCTGTTTTTATGCGTCGAGGAGTCGATACAACGCAAGCTCAAGGTGGTATGAAATATGACAACGTCGCTCATACCGTTGAACTTCAAGATCAAGTGGTTTCAATATTCCAGTCTCAAGTACATAAACCTGATAGTTCTGCCAAGATCTTTACCAAATGAAAAAGTTTCTAACTCTCAGCCTTTTGGCTATCGCAACGACCCCTTCTTGGGCGCTCAGCACCGATACCAATCAGCCTATTGAAGTCCACGCTGACAAATTTAACGGTGATGAGGTCAAGCAAACTGCTGTCTATAGCGGTAACGTGACTGTCGACCAAGGTTCTATCAACCTCACGGGCGCTCGTTTGGAATTATCCATTACGCCGAAAGGATATCGCCACGCTACCCTTAGTGGCACCCCTGCTCGTTTTAAGCAACAACGAGATCCGAAAACCCCAGGCGTAGAGGAATGGGTTCACGGAAAAGCTCAACGTATCGTTTACGATGAAGAGACGGACAAAATCACCTTAATTGGCCAAGCAAAACTGTCTCGCACTGAAAATGGCCAACAAAAGGACATGACGAGCGGCGAACGTATTGTGTACGACATGCGTAATGCTCGCTCTGAAGTGAATAGCGGCGAAGGCAAGCGTGTGACGACAATCATTGCACCACGTAACAATGCACAACCCCGTCAAGGGACAACTTTATCCAATTCAACCAAGTTAAATAACTAATTTGCTGTTCAAAAGGAGCAACTCGTGACAACTAACGAGAAGCAAATTCATACGCTAGAAGCCAGAAACCTTAAAAAGCATTATGGCCCCCGTAGTGTCGTCAAAGGTGTCGACTTATCTGTCAAATCAGGCGAAGTTGTAGGGCTTTTGGGCAAAAACGGTGCTGGTAAAACAACAACGTTTTACATGGTTGTCGGCTTGGTTGTTGCGGATGATGGTGCGATTGAATTGGATGGTCAAACGATTACCCATATGCCTATCTACAAGCGTGCACGTATGGGGTTGTCATACCTTCCTCAAGAAGCCAGCGTCTTCAGAAAGCTTTCTGTCGAAGATAACATCCGTTCCATTCTCGAACTGCAAGAAGATGAAACGGGCAAGCCGCTTTCTAAGGAAGAAATTGACCAACGCCTGAATACCCTTTTAGACGAATTACAAATTCAGCACCTTAGAACTAATCAAGCCATCTCTCTATCCGGCGGCGAACGTCGTCGTACTGAGATTGCTCGAGCTCTTGCTGCCAATCCTCGCTTCATCTTGCTTGATGAACCATTTGCTGGTGTCGACCCCATTGCTGTTATCGAAATTCAACGTATCGTTCGCTTCTTGAAAGAGCGCAACATTGGCGTCTTAATTACCGACCATAATGTTCGAGAAACACTGTCTATCTGTGACCACGCTTACATCATTAATGAAGGGGCTGTTTTAGCCTCAGGCAGACCTGATGAATTAGTAAATAACCAATCGGTTCGCAAAATCTATTTAGGTGAAAACTTCCGCATGTAAGGCTCCATGGAGAATAGACTACTTACAACACTCTCCCAACAACAGACTCTATCGTTGGATCAACAACAATCGTTGCGCATTCTTCAAATGCCAACGATAGAGTTATTGGGAGAAATTGACTGGATGCTCGAAGAAAATCCTTTTCTGGATAAAGAAGATGCGGATTCTACGGAAAGGCGCGAAACGTCTCCCCTCTCATCCGAAGACACCGATGCGACTGTCGACACGCCGATTGAGGCACCTATCGACGTTCCTTATGCAATATGGCAAATGGCAACGTCAGATGACTCTCCCTTCGAGCATATTGCAGCAGATACATCCTTTAGAGACGAATTACATTCTGATTTAGCATGTCTCTCTATCCCCTCTCGCCTTCGTGTATTGGTGGATTGTTTAATTGAAGAATTGGACGATAGGGGCTTTATCAACACACCAATAGAAGAATTGAGTGCTTTATATGCGTCTTTTCTTCAAGAACACAATTTATTAGATGCCTCTCAATTGGAATGGGAAAATGCGTTGACCATTCTAAAAACCATGGATCCGCCAGGCATAGGAACCACAGGTCCTATTCAATCACTTCAACAGCAAATACAACTCTATAAAAACGACGGTATCATCTCTGACACTGTTGCTGATGTACTAGATCGTATTGTCATTCATGGGCTTAGCTATGTTGCAGCCAACAATATCACCGGACTCCAAAAGTTCCTTAAGTGCGACAACGCTTTATTGACCTTGGCTTTAACCCAACTGAAGCGCTTAAATCCTTACCCTATCGCAAGAGAAAGTAAAACGCTCTATATCGTCCCAGACGTCTTAGTGGAATCACACAATGGAACGTTTCACGCTGTATTAAACCCAGCCGTACACTCAAGCATTCGTCTTCGCCCATCGAATGAAACTCTAACAATAAAGCAACAGTTCCCAACCTCTTGGCAAACACTTAAAAGTGAAGCTAAAAATTTCATTCAAAGCATTGAAGCTAGACAACAAACGTTACTCCGCTTAGCCAATAAACTTCTCGCTCATCAAAAGGCGTTTTTTGATGACGGCCCAATGGCTTTACGCCCTCTAACGATTAGTCAACTTGCTCAAGAGTTGGATCTCTCCGTACCCACGGTTTCTCGTGCTGTATCTGGCAAATTTATAGCCTGCCGTCACGGTACTATTGAAATGAGAACACTCTTTAGTGCAGTTTCATATTCCACGCTAACACAAACTGAACAGAGTGCAACTCAAATTCAGACCTTGATCGTTCAACTCATTGAAACAGAAAATCCTCGTCATCCATTATCTGACGACGATATTTGCCTACAACTGCAAACCAAGGGCATTACGATCGCACGACGAACAGTTGCAAAATACCGCACAAATGCAGGCATTCCTTCGGCAAGAGCTCGAAAGCATTTTTAGCCACACTTGCGTTTGGTTTTCTGTACACTGATTGCTATTGTTCGTTTCGACGGTTTTTGTCCGTCAATCACGTCATGAATTTAATTGCTCCTTTATTGACCCTAGAAACCATACGCCTCGACCTCAACGTTGTTAGTCGTAAGCGTTTATATGAAGAAGCTGGCTTGGTGTTTGAATCCTCTGCTGGCATTTCCCACACTGACGCTTTTGATGCTTTATTTGCACGAGAAAAACTTGGCTCTACCTGTGTTGGTAGTGGATGTGCCATTCCTCATGGTCGCGTATCAGGAATTACAGAACCCGCCGCCGTCTTTTTGAGAGCAAATTCTCCTCTTGGCCTTGATGCACCAGATGGACGCCCCGTCCAACTGTTTTTGTGCCTTCTTATTCCAGATGATGACAATGAAAGTTATCTAAAAATTTTGAGAGAAACCGCTTCCTTGTTCTCCTGTAAGCCTTTGCGTAATGCTTTGCTCCAAGCAACCTCTGAAGTTGAAGTCTGCGAGCTGATTCATAACTGGACACCTCCGTCAGACTTGCATTACGAACCAGACTTTTCAACTGACGATTCAACGGAATAAAAAACGCTTTGTGAGGTTTATGATGCAACTTATTATCGTGACCGGTATGTCTGGTGGTGGCAAATCGATTGCTATTCGTCAGTTAGAAGATTGTGGTTACTACTGCATCGATAATCTTCCCGCCCCTTTTCTTTATCCTGTAGCCGAAGACCTCAAACACCGTGGGATTAAGGCTGCTGCTGTTGCTATTGATGCGAGGAGTCAATCTACTTTTGATGACTCCCTCCACAATGTTCGCAAGTTAGAAAAAGCTGGCTACGACGTTCGCATCCTGTTCCTCACAGCGTCATCACAAGAATTGGTGAAACGTTTTTCTGAAACGCGTCGTCGCCACCCTCTATCAACAAGTGCAGCACACCAAGATCAGATTGTCACGCTACAAGAAGCCATCAATTGTGAAAGAGAACTATTAGCTCCAATCTCCACAGGCGCTTCATTGATGGATACAACAGGAATTCTTCCATCCCAACTTCGGGAATGGGTAAAACGTTTTGTCGGACAGCCTCAAGCTGCGATGACCTTAACGTTCGAATCCTTTGGTTTTAAGCACGGCCTTCCTGTTGCTAGCGATTTAGTTTTCGACGTTCGCTGTTTACCCAACCCCTACTATCGTCCAGAACTTCGTCCTTTGACAGGTCAGGACCAACCCGTTGCTGATTACTTAAGACAATACCCCGAAGTCACCAACATGGTATCTGATATTGCCCTCTTTATTAAGAAGTGGCTACCAGCTTATATTGCACAAAATCGGCATTATTTGACCGTGGCTATCGGTTGTACCGGCGGCCAACATCGTTCAGTATTCGTAGCAGAAGAGCTAGGACGACAATTTGCGGAGTATGCAGGCGTCGTGGTAAGACACCGCATCATCGAGCAACATAAGCACCTAGCTGGAGAAATCGCCATTCAAAACGAGCACTAATAGCTTGGCCCCAATACTCTAGCCGCGATCCCTTGCTGTAACAGTGTCACAACTGGCGTGGGCATCCCTATTTCGGTCAACTTATGAATGTCAATGAGAGTATATGGCGCACTCTCGTCCATAGTACTTAAATCCACTACGGCCGCTTGAATCACCATACGATAATGCGTGAAATCATGCGTGAGTATTGGAAGCTTTATCGTTCGCGCAACATGCTCAGAAGGAATCCCCAAAAGGTGACTGCACTCAACCTCCTCTACAGCATGATCACACTCTTCATAAGGCGGCACCCATAATCCATGCCACACCCCTTTCTCTACCTTTTTTCTTAAGCACACATGATCTCCTACGAACGCAAAGACCATACTTGCGTATCTTACTGGACGTTCTTTTTTAGGCTTTTTCTCTGGAAATTTCGAGACACATTCTGTTTGAAAGGCCTTACATACCGATACCAACGGACATAACTCACACTTAGGCTTTTTAGTGCACAACAGAGCCCCAAAGTCCATCAAAGCCTGCGTATACTCAGGCATCTGTTCAGAAGTTGGCAATAATTCCTTGGCCTTTTCACGGATCTTCTTTACATACCCAGACTGTCCTGAATGCCCCTTGATCAAAAATAGCCTTGATAGAACGCGCTGAGCGTTACCGTCAGCCATCACTGCACGCTCTTGAAATGCAAAGGCAGCAATTGCGCCTGCTGTAGAGGGGCCTAATCCGGGTAGTTTTTCTAATTCCGCAGCTGTACTGGGACAAATACCATTAAACTCTTCCTCAATTTGCCTAACGGTTTTCAGCAAATTCCTTGCTCTAGAGTAATAACCCAAACCAGCCCAAAGCGCCATCACTTCATCATCAGATGCTTGAGCCAACCTAGCAGGCGTTGGAAAAGCCGCCATAAATGCTTGGTATTTTGGCAAAACAGTCACAACTTGTGTCTGTTGTAGCATTACTTCAGACACTAACCGTGGATACCATTCTGGTACTTGCCACGGCAAATCATGACGACCATACGATTGATGCCAGGTAATTAAAGTGGATGTGACAATTTTCTCTACTTTGCTCATAAGCAATCTTCTATGATTCGCTGTAAAGTACAAAAACATCTACCTTACTAGCATCCCTACTCACTTGCCTGATTTATGCTTAGCCAATTGGTTAATACTTCTGTCGCTTTTTTGCTTAGTTTTGCATTCTGTACTCAAGCTAATGCATTCCCTGATCGTTTATTTGCGAAATCCTTTTCCCAAGAACGATCCGATTCTCTTTACGCTATTATCACCTCAGAAATAGCCACACATCGCGAACAACCTGATTACGCGCTCGATTTATTAAATCAAACTTTCAAAAAAAATCCCTCAGTAGAGCTGGCTGAGTTGATTTGGCATACCTCGCTTCAAACGCAGAACAATACCAAAATTATCGCTAGCGCTAGACAATGGGTAGCTATCGCTCCTCAAGACATAACTCCACACCAATCTCTTTTATCGTACGCATTAGAAAGTGGAGATGAGGCTAGTTTCGTCAAAGAGCTTTCCGTGATGTATCAACTAACCGAAGATAAAAGCGGTTGGGTTGCGCGC
Organism: uncultured Sutterella sp.; assembly: GCA_937943605.1. Classification (GTDB taxonomy): domain Bacteria; phylum Pseudomonadota; class Gammaproteobacteria; order Burkholderiales; family Burkholderiaceae_F; genus Sutterella. The sequence continues at coordinate 24,748 of CALEAW010000064.1, forward strand.
ATCACCGCCATGCTTGCACAAGCAAAATTAACGTCCCCACAAATTTTGACGGCCATCACACCTTATTGGGAAAAAGAAGCAAAAAATCCAAAAGTCCAACTAGCAATTGGGCTCTTTCATAAAGCCAACAACAATGTAGCAAATGCCTGTCGATCTGGCATGAAAGCTATCAAACTTGCTAATGGTGACGAACAAATCATCACTGCTACTGCCGATCTTTGTTGGAACCACGATCGCACGCAAGCAATCAACATTCTTTCGAATTATTTAATCAATCACCCCAATGCCTATAAAACGCGCTTGGTTTATAGTCGAGCCTTAGCCAAAAGCGGACAATTGAAAAAGGCACTATCGGAGCTTGAGCTCGTCACTCAACAAGCGCCCGATGACCCTGTTGCTTTTCTCAATGCTGGTGAAATTGCGAACGAGTGCCAAAATTTTGAAAAAGCCGAAAAGTTTTTTTCGCGTTATCTCGACCTCGTTGCAACTCAAACCCCAGATGCCGATCTCTCGGACAATGATATTTGGCTTCGCTTAGCCGCTATTTATCATCAAAACGGGCATCACGAAGATGAAGTCGAAGCGCTTGCTTCTCTCACAACTGGCCCGAATGCCTTACAAGCACGCATCAAGCAAGCCTTTGCTTTAGCGGAAATTAAGCAACTTCCAGAGGCTCGTTCCGTCTTACAAAAAGCCCGCCAACAATTCCCAGATAATCTGAATCTTTTGTTGACAACCGAAGCACAACTCCTCATTGAAGCTGAGCGTGGCAACGATGCCTTAAATCTGTTGAATGAGGCGCGCCAGGCCGCTCCAAATGATCAAGATTTAATATACGACACTGCAATTATTGCCCAAAATCTTGGTCAATCCGAATTAGCCGAGAAGCTCCTTCAGAGCATATTGGACAAAGATCCTGATCACATCCAAGCCAACAATGCACTCGCGTACCTTTGGGTTACGCAAGACCGTCATTTAAAAGAAGCAAGGCGACGATTGGAACACGCTTATAGGCTAGCTCCTTTGGATCCATATGTTTTAGACAGCATGGGATGGCTTTGTTTTAAAGAAAAACGTTATGACCAAGCCACTGAATTTACCCTTACCTCTTTAAAAAAGCAGTTTGATGTTGAAGTTGCCTGCCACCTTATAGAAATTCTTGCGACATCAGGGCGACACGATGAAGCAATCAAACTCTTAAAAGAGCTCTCTCAGCGCATTGGTAGCGATCCACGCATCTCAGAATTAGCTCAACGCTTAAATTTAGCCATCCCATGAAACGTCGACACATTCTCGCTTTTTCTCTATTCAGTAGCGTAATGTCACTCGCTGGTTGTGCCATTCAGAAACCCGTCTATTTGTTTGAGAGATCAGGAAGATTTTCGTTAATAACTCCTAACGAAAATCGCAAAATGACAGCAATAAATGGACGTTTTTCTCTACGACGTTCCTCTAGTGTTATTACTCTTGACTTAATGACACCACTCAATGGCATCTTGGCTCGCATAGAGATCACTCCCTCCAATGCGACATTAACAAGAGATTTCAACACGCCACCACTTGTCGCCTCTTCAGCGGAAGAGCTGATGGAACAAGTGCTTGGGTTCGCTTTGCCAATTTCTGTACTAGAAGACTGGCTCACAACTAGAGAGAATCAAATCAACGCATACGGATGGACTGTTACCATCTTGAAACGAACACCTCAAGGCATGCCATCGACGATTCGTGCTCAAAGTATGATGTCCGACATCAAACTATTGCTATCCATCGATAATGAGTAATTAACCCATGACAACATCTGCGCTTTTAGGTTTACCCGCTCCTGCCAAATTAAATTTATTCCTCCATGTCACTGGGCAACGTGAAGATGGAAAACATCTCTTAGAATCGATTTTCGAACTCATCGATTTGTACGATACGATTGATCTTTACATGTTAGAACGAGATTGTATTGAACGCACTGGAGATGTGATTGGTAGTAAAGAGGCTGACCTTTGTGTGCGCGCTGCTCAGCTCATTAAAAAACGCTTTGGCATTCAGCAAGGGATTAGAATACACGTTACCAAACGCATTCCCTCAGGGGCAGGCATGGGTGGCGGAAGTTCTGATGCTGCGACCACACTCATCGGACTCAATCGATTGTTTAAACTCAATCTATCTCGAACTCAATTAATGCAACTAGGGGAACAGCTTGGCGCTGATGTTCCTTTCTTTATTTTTGGCAAAACAGGCTTTGTAGAAGGTATTGGCGAGCAGATTACCCCTCTTGAAATTCCTTCTGCACGGTACGCGATTATTTGGCCTGGGATCAGTATCTCCACAGCCCATATTTTTGCCGATCCTCACTTGACAAGAAATACTAAATCAATCAAAATGTTAGTCTTTTCCGGCGCAGTGAGAGAAGCATGGCCTAAACTAATAGGCCATAACGATCTTCAATCTGTTGCTACAAGGCTTGAGCCTCGGTTACATACTAGCCTTGAGATGCTCGCCACATGCAACAGTGCCAGAATGACAGGTTCAGGAAGTGCCGTATTTGGCTTAATTCATGAATCAACTAAGTATCAACTGCCAGAGCTACCAGAGCAGTGGATAGGGTTTATCGCTAAATCATTGCCTAAGCATCCGCTTTATCAATGGCTTAGTTAAGAAAATCGGTAGGGGTATAGCCAAGCTGGCCTAAGGCACCGGATTTTGATTCCGGCATTCGAAGGTTCGAATCCTTCTACCCCTGCCAACAGAACAAAAATAAGATGGGAGGCAATAAATGCGCTCCCGTTTCTTTTTTGAAGGCCGTCTTGTGTTACTCTGACGGCTCCCCTTGATTGTTGTTAACCGCGAGAGCGTAAGCCCCCGCCAACGAAAAGAGCTTAAGTCATGGATCCCATGGTGCCGGAAAGTATGATGGTCTTTACGGGCAATGCCAACCCGAAGCTTGCCCAGGCTGTTACGAAATATCTCAACATTCCTCTTGGCTCAGCCACTGTTAATCGCTTTAGCGATGGTGAAGTCATGGTTCAGTTGCTCGACAATGTGCGCGGCAAGGATGTCTTCATCCTTCAGAGCACGTGTGCTCCGACCAACGACAACCTGATGGAACTCATGATCATGGTCGATGCCCTCAAGCGCGCTTCCGCTCGTCGCATCACCGCAGCCATTCCGTATTATGGATACGCTCGCCAGGATCGTCGTCCGCGCTCTACGCGCGTCGCCATCTCCGCTAAGGTTGTAGCTAACATGCTTCAAGCTGTCGGTGTTGACCGTGTTCTGACAATGGATCTTCATGCTGACCAGATCCAGGGTTTCTTTGATATCCCGGTTGACAACATTTATGCTACGCCCGTCTTGTTGAACGACCTTGTTGAACACAAGTATGAAGACTTAATGGTCGTTTCTCCTGACGTCGGTGGTGTTGTTCGCGCTCGCGCCATGGCTAAAGCTCTCGAAGTTGATCTTGCTATTATTGACAAGCGTCGCCCCCGCGCTAACGTCGCCGAAATCATGAACATCATCGGCGAAGTTAAGGATCGCACTTGCGTTATTACGGATGACATTGTGGACACCGCTGGCACGCTTTGCAATGCCGCTGGTGCTCTTAAGGAGCGTGGTGCTAAGCGCGTTATCGCTTACATTACTCACCCAGTTCTTTCTGGTGCCGCTGTTGAACGTATCACCAACTCTGCTTTAGATGAGTTGGTCGTAACTGACACTATTCCGCTTTCGGCCGCTGCCGAAGCATGTCCGAAGATCCGCCAGGTTTCCTGTGCGGCCATCATCGGCGAAACGCTTTCTCGTATTGCTCGAGAAGACTCGGTAAGCAATTTGTTTACCGAATAACTTTTTTCTCTCTCGTTCCCGTGATTGGTCGCGATTGCGGGAATCTTTTTTCTCTTTCAGGAGTAATCCAATGAATATCATCGCCACCACGCGTAACGTGCAGGGTACGGGTGCGAGCCGCCGCCTTCGCCGCGCGGACAAGCTGCCGGGTATTGTTTACGGCGGCAAGCTTCCCGCTACGCCGATCGAGCTCGAACACAATCCGATTTTCTACGCTTTGCGTAAGGAAAAGTTCCATGCTTCGATCTTGACGATGGAACTTGACGGCAAGGAAGAACTCGTTGTTCTCCGCGCTTTCCAGATGCACCCGTACAAGCCGCAGGTTATGCATATCGACTTCCAGCGTATCGCCGCTGACGAAAAGGTTACGATGCGCGTTCCTCTGCATTTCCAGGGCGAAGAACAGTCCCCGGCTGTTAAGCTCAACAAGGCCATCATCAGCCACGCTGTCTCCGCTATTGAAGTTACCTGCTTCCCGAAGGAACTCCCGGAATTCATTACGGTTGATCTTTCCACGCTTGAAGCTGGCATGACTTTCCATGCTTCTATGCTCCAACTCCCCGAAGGCGTTGAAGTTCATAGCAAGTCTGGCGAAGACATCGTCATCGCCACGGTTGCTTTGCCGGTTGAAGAAGAAATCGCTTCCGCCGACGGTGAAGAAGCCGCTGAATAATCTTCTGATTTATATCAGCTAGACTCTCTGAGGTCCGCAGGGATGTTTTTCCTGCGGATCTTTTTTCATGTGTAAACACACTACACATAATTGTAGATTGCTTGCATAGCAATCTACTCTCGTTGCCGTTTGCCCCTTCCTATAGTTCACGTTGTTCGTTATGTGTGGGGTAATTGGCCCGCTCTTGTCCTGCCACATTGTGGCCGTAACAAGATTACGTCTCTCTCATTAATGAAGAACATCACTATGACAACGTTTACTGATTTAGGACTTTCTGAATCCATTACCACGGCTCTTACTGAGTTAGGATTTGAAGAGCCCACTCCCATTCAAACCGAGGCAATTCCTGCCCTTCTCACAGGCGCAGACGTACTGGGGCGTGCCGCAACAGGTACGGGCAAGACCGCTGCTTTCTCGTTGCCATTACTAGAACGTCATGTTCTCGGTCGCCAAGCTGGCTATCCGTTAGTTTTAGTTCTTACGCCGACGCGTGAACTTTGCCTTCAAGTAAGCGAATCTTTTCATAACTATGGCCGTAAGGCTGGTGTTGTAGTTACACCTATCTACGGTGGACAGGAATACAGTCGTCAAATTCGCGCCTTGAAGCGTGGCACTCATGTTGTGGTTGCCACTCCTGGGCGTGCTTTGGACCACATTGGACGCGGAACCTTAGACCTCAGCAACATTCAGGCTATCGTTCTTGATGAAGCTGACGAAATGCTTGATTTAGGTTTTGCTGATGAATTAGATGCTATCTTTGACGCATTACCCGAGCACGTTCAAACTGCTCTATTCTCCGCAACGCTTCCTCCAAAAATTGCTCGTATCGCTGAAGCTCGTTTAAAAGATCCTGTGCGTATTACGATCGCCAAGGAAAAAACTGCCGAAGGTGAAACACCCCGAGTTCCGCAAATCGCGTATGTCGTTGGACACAACTACCGTACAACAGCGTTAGGCCGCATCCTCGATTTAGAAGCACCTGAACTCGCCATTATCTTCACGCGTACACGCATGGAAGTTGATGACCTAACAGAATCCTTACGTGCTCGTGGCTTTAGTGTTGAAGCTTTACACGGCGGCTTAGATCAACCCACACGCGACCGAGTTATGAAGCGTGCACGTTCTGGGCAAATTGACGCTATTGTTGCAACAGACGTTGCCGCTCGCGGTATTGACTTAGAAAATCTAACGCACGTCATTAACTTCGGCATTCCTGCCTCATACGAAACATACGTTCACCGTATTGGTCGTACAGGACGAGCCGGGCGCACTGGTACTGCAATCACTATTTTGGAACCTCGTGAACACCGTCATCTGCGAGCAATTGAATCCATCACCAAAGCCCGTATTGAAGTTCGCTCCGTTCCCTCCGCAACGGACGTCCGCGCTCGTCGTCTAGAAATGATGCGTGGTTCTTTAACTGAAATCTTGGAAGGCGGTGATCTCGACCGATTCCGTGTTGTAGTTGAATCGCTTTGCGAAGAATATGACCCGTTCGACGTCGCTGCCGCAGCTATGAAGCTAGCTCAGGAAAATGAGGGCACCAACGATGATGATACCGAAATTCCTGCTTATTCTCCGTTTGAACGTCCTCGCCGTGACCGCGCGGATAAAATGTCTCGCAATGAACGCGCACCGCGTAAAGAACGCCGTAGTAATACCCCAGAAGCTGGTATGACGCGCATCTTCGTTGGCGCCGGTCGTGACCTTGGAATTCGTCCTTCAGACATTGTCGGAGCTATTGCCAATGAGGCGGGCATCCCATCAAAGTGCATTGGAGCTATCGATATTTCCGATCGCTTCACAATCGTTGAACTTGAATCAGAACGCGTAGATCAGGTGATCGACTCAATGCAGGGCGTCCGCTTCAAAGGCCGAGAAGCAACTGTGAAGTTAGATCGTCCGCGTCGTGATGGAGACTTCAAGGGGAACTGGGCATCTCGCGATGAGAGTCGCGAATACCGTGGAGCTAAAACAAAACGAGACTTTCGTCGCGAAGGTTCTTATGAAAAGCGCGGTCCTCGTCGATAATTAAAGAAATTAGATGCTGTAAGCTCTACCTTACAGCAGATCCTTTTTAAGGCCAACGCTACCACGTTGGCCTATTTCCTTACTTTAAATACCATGACTACTCCAAAAGCCATTCGGTTAATCGTTGGATTAGGCAATCCAGGGCTTGAATACACAAGAACTCGACACAATGCTGGTTTTTGGTTTGTTGACGCCATTGCTCGACAAACAGGCTCCTTTTTCCATGATGAACGAAAGTTCCAAGGTGAAGTTTGCAAAACGCGTATCGGCGGCCATGATGTTTGGCTTTTAAAGCCATCCACATATATGAATCGCTCGGGTGATGCTGTTGTTGCTCTCGCAATGTACTACAAGATCATACCTGATGAAATTCTTGTAGTTCACGATGAGTTGGATATTCCTCCGGGATGCATGAAAATCAAACTAGGAGGAGGCAACGCTGGTCACAACGGTCTCAAGGATATTTCAGCCAAATTATCTACACCTAATTTTTGGCGACTTCGTTTAGGTACTGGTCATCCACGTACTTTAGGTTTGGCACAACAGGTCGCTGATTTCGTTCTTTCGGCACCATCTTCTGAGCATGAGTCCGCTATGGAAACTTGCATTAATGCAGCTATCAAAGAAATTGATAGCATTGCTAATGGTGATTTCCCAAGCGTAACTCGTAAGCTTTCAAAATTTAGCAATCCCCCTAAAGTTCGCAAACTAGAGAACGCAAAGTGAAACTCCTCATTAGCCGTTGTTTGCTCGGTGAAGCCTGTCGTTATGATGGACAATGCAAGACCAATATTCATAACGAATTGAGGCAAGTGGGCATCACGGAAAACGATTATGAAAGTGTTTGTCCAGAATGCGAAGGCGGTCTTCCTACACCAAGACTACCTTCTGAAATTTGCGAAGGCACCGCCCTTGACGTATTGAACCATAGAGGTCGTGTCATTGCAAAAAATGGTAAAGACAATACAGAAGCCTTTCTCAAAGGAGCTTTTATAGCGCTTAATCGTTGTTTAGAAAACAACATCGAAGTTGCTCTACTAAAAAGTAAAAGCCCTTCTTGCGGCTCTGGATGCATTTACGATGGCACCTTCTCAGGTCAGCTAACTTCAGGAAATGGCGTGACCACTGAATTATTGCGTAAAAACGGCATTCTTGTTTTTAATGAAACACAAATCGAACTTATGTCGACTCACCTCAAAGCAGACAAAAGTTCAGATTGCTAAAATATCCGAATTTTCTAGACATTCTTGTCCTTCATTTTTTGATTTCAGTAGAGATAAATTATGGGTTTGAAGTGTGGCATCGTTGGTCTTCCGAACGTCGGCAAATCAACTATCTTTAATGCGCTTACCAAAGCAGGCATCGCTGCCGAAAACTATCCTTTCTGCACCATCGAACCGAACGTTGGCGTCGTTGAAGTGCCTGATCCCCGTTTGAAAGCACTTGCAGAGATTGTTCACCCTGAACGCACTGTCCCTGCAGCTGTTGAGTTTGTTGACATCGCAGGGCTCGTAGCTGGCGCTAGTAAAGGTGAAGGATTGGGTAATCAATTCTTGGCCAACATCCGAGAATGTGATGCAATTGCCCACATTGTCCGTTGTTTCAACGATGAAAATATCGTACACGTCTCCGGTAAGGTCGATCCGATTGATGACATTAATGTCATCAACACCGAACTAGCACTTGCTGACTTACAGACGGTAGAAAAAGCACTCAATCGCTACAGTAAGCAAGCTCGTTCTGGTGGCGATAAGGAAGCTCTCAAACTCGTTCTCGTTTTGGAAAAACTTCTTCCAGCTCTTAATGAAGGACGCTCCGCTCGTTCTGTTGCATTAACAGAAGAAGAAATCGCTACGGTTCGCCCTCTCTTCTTATTGACGATTAAACCCACAATGTACGTCGCCAATGTGGAAGATCATGGTTTTGAAAACAACCCGTTGTTAGAGGCAGTGAAAGAATTTGCCGCATCCGAAAATGCGCCAGTTGTGGCTGTTTGTGCCAAAACGGAAGCAGATATTGCAGATTTAGATGACGAAGACAAAGAGATGTTCCTTGAAGACATGGGCATGACCGAACCTGGTCTTGACCGTGTGATTCGTGCTGGTTACAACTTGCTTGGTCTTCAGACCTACTTTACTGCTGGGGTTAAAGAAGTTCGAGCCTGGACCATTCACAAGGGTGACACGGCGCCGCAAGCGGCTGGCGTGATTCATACCGATTTTGAACGTGGTTTTATCCGTGCCCAGACCATTGCTTACGAGGATTTCATCAAATACAAAGGTGAAAAAGGCGCTCAAGAGGCAGGGAAAATGAGAGCTGAAGGCAAGGACTACGTCGTCAATGATGGCGATGTTATGAACTTCCTCTTTAACGTTTAAAAATCCAATTTGAGGAGAAGGTACACCTTCTCCTCATACAGGTAGAGAACCAGTTTTATTTTCTTCTTCCCCTAAAGAGTTATGGCCACAACATCAACCAAAAAACGTCAAGAAACAGGAGAACGTCTCCGTTTTGAACGAGAAAGGCTTGGATATTCGCCGCAACAAATTGCTCAACTACTAGGGGTTCCTTTGCCCGTCTATGAAAGTTACGAAAAAGGCGAAAATGATCCTGGTATCTACGCATTACCACGCTTATCTGCGTGTGGCTTCGATATTTTGTTCATCATTACCACTGAACGACATACACCAATCGAAGAAGAAAACGAACTCCTATCACGCTTCAGAGAGCTTTCACAACGTGGTCGTGCTTCAATTTTTACGACGATGGACGCTTTAGAACGGCTTGCACCGAATCTCAAACAAGAGATTCGACGTCGCTTTAAAAATTAGTACCTCTGTCCAGTCCCGCATCACGCGGGATTTTTTTTACGTTTTCAATAGTTTTTTACTTACTACCTTGACACAGCGATATATTTCGATTAATATTCTCATATCGCAAATGAGAATATTTCTCACATGGAGCTACGAAAATGTCTCTTCTCAATACTGAAATCCTTCCCTTCAAAACCCAGGCTTTTGCCAACGGTGAATTCGTCGAATTGACAGATGCTGATCTCAAAGGCCATTGGTCCGTTGTGTTCTTCTATCCGGCTGACTTCACCTTTGTTTGCCCGACTGAACTTGAGGATCTCGCTGACAACTACGCCGAATTCAAGGCTCTTGGTGTCGAAGTCTACGCTGTTTCTACGGACACCCACTTCACACACAAAGCCTGGCACGAAAGCTCTGCCGCCGTGGGTAAGGTTCAATTCCCGATGCTCGGTGATCCGACCGCGACCCTTGCTCGCAATTTCGATGTCCTGATTGAATCTGAAGGTCTTGCCGAGCGCGGTACCTTCGTCATCAATCCAGAAGGCAAGATTGTCATTATGGAACACCACGACGGTGGTATTGGTCGTGACGCTTCTGAATTGCTTCGCAAGGTCAAAGCTGCTCAGTACGTTGCCGCTAATCCGGGTCAGGTTTGCCCAGCCAAGTGGCAACCGGGCGCAGCCACTTTGACGCCTTCACTTGATCTCGTCGGCAAGATCTAAGCTTGATTTTTCGGCTGTTAGACAGGCTGCAAACTACTAGTTTGCAGCCTGTTCCTCTTGTTACTCCTCGATCTTATTGAATATGCTTGACGCCAACATTAAATCCCAATTACAAGGTTATTTCACCAAGTTGCGCAGTCCAATTGTTCTCAAAGTTGCGCTAAATGATTCTCCCGAATCCACTGACTTAGAGCGACTCCTGAAGGAAATTGCTACGCTTTCTGACAAAATTTCCTACGAGCTTGATAATTCCACTGATGTACGTCGACCAAGTTTTTCAGTTGTAGGAGAAAATGGTTCCGCAAACATTCGCTTTGCTTGTCTACCAATGGGGCATGAATTTACGAGTTTTATTCTTGCGCTTTTGCAAACGAGCGGACATCCAGCAAAAATATCGGATGAGGAACGTCAACAAATTGAATCTCTTCAAAATGAGCTTAATTTTGAAGTCTTTATTTCGCTTTCATGCCATAACTGTCCTGAAGTCGTTCAGGCACTAAACCTCATTGCCATCCTCAATCCTAAAGTTCGCGTCACCACTATTGATGGCGCGCTTTATCGAGATGAAGTAAAAACACGTAATGTGATGGGGGTTCCAGCTGTTTTCCTTAACGGCCAACCATTCCTCTCAGGTAGACGTCAGTTATCAGAAATTCTCAGTAAACTTGATAACTCTATTGCCCAAAAGGCTGTTGATGATCTCAATCAAAAGCCCCCTTTTGATGTCCTTGTTGTGGGTAGTGGCCCCGCTGGTAGCACCGCAGCAATTTACGCCGCACGTAAGGGGTTAAGCGTCGGCATTATTGCAGATCGTTTAGGCGGTCAAGTCAACGAAACAGTCGATATTGAAAACTTCACTTCCATCATCAAGACTGACGGTACTCGTTTAGCCAACAATTTCACTGAGCATCTCAAAACTTATGACATCGATATTCTGACGCCGTATACGGTTGAAACTACTGAAAGCATCGATCATTTGTGGCAGCTCACCTTGAATAACAAGGCAAAAATCAAAGCCAAGACAATAATTGTCGCAACAGGAGCTCGTTGGAAGCAACTGAACGTGCCTGGCGAAAATGAATATCGTGGTCATGGCGTCGCTTATTGCCCACATTGTGATGGCCCGCTCTTCAAAGGTAAAAATGTAGCTGTTATTGGCGGAGGCAATTCAGGAGTTGAAGCAGCGATTGACCTTGCAGGGATCGCAAAAACTGTTACTTTATTACAGCGAGGACCAGAACTAACAGCAGATCAGGTTTTACAGGACAAATTAGTTTCCTTACCTAACGTTACGATCAAATTCAACAGTTTAACGACCGAACTGACTGGTGATGGTCAAAAACTCACTAAGTTAACTTATAAAGATCAAGTGACAGAAGAGACGCTTGACATTCCTGTTGACGGTTGCTTCGTCCAAATCGGCTTAACGCCTAATACAGAATGGTTAAACAACCATGTCGACAAGAACGACTATCAAGAAATCATTGTCGACGACCGTTGCAAGACCTCTGCACCCGGCATTTTTGCAGCAGGCGACTGTACTACAGTCCCATTTAAACAGATTGTCATCGCTCTAGGTGAAGGTGCTAAAGCCTCTTTGAGTGCCTTTGACTACTTAATTCGTCAACAAAATCACTAAAGTACAACAAGGGCTAGTTTGACTAGCCCTTTTTTATGGCACACTTGAAGCAAAATCGATCTTTTGAAGGATACTTGCTATGCGCTACTTGCGCTCTATTCTTGCCATTCTTACGGGACTTGCTTTTCTTGTATTGCTATTAGTGCTCGCTCTTTATGTATACATCACCCCTGAACGCTTTCATCAGAAATTTTCCCAATCAATAGCCTCACAGTTTGGCATCACTATAGAAATAGACTCATTACCAAAAATACAACATTTGCCAAAACTCGTTGTCTACTATCCTCAAACAGCATTTTCTTCTGTCAATTCAGAACTAGAGGGCTCAATTAAGAACTTTTCTGTTTCCATGAGCCCATTTGCCGTGTTTGCCTTGAATCCAAGAATTGAAAATATCGCCATCCACGGCTTGAGTGTTACCGCGCAAAAAGACGATATCTCTACATTTTTGCAAAGTCTGCAGCCTTCTCGCATTTCATTTCCTCTGCAAAACCTTACTGTGGAGGATGCTCAGGTTCACCTAATGGATGGAAAAAACGCTTTAGGAAGCCTGAATAATATCGACCTATCATGGAATAACAACAATGAACAATTGGCTTCCTACGCTACAGACTTTTTGGTTAAGCACCAAGATTTTACTGGTCAAGGCAAAGTCCAAGGCTTTCTCGACTGGCATGATGGGCTTCAACAAGCCAAATGGCTAAACACACAAGGCGAATTATCTGGCCTAAAAAATGGCACAGCGACCAAATTTAAAACTACCATCAAACAGATTGCTCAAGAAGAAGAACAAATCGTATTTTCAGATCTTCAGTTGACGATACAGAGTCCCAAAACGACAGAGGTTATCTTGAATAGTCCTCGCCTGTCGTGGAAAGATCAAACGATTTCGGCCTCTGAGTGTCAAGCTAGTTATTCTTATCCAACCCATAACGGCTCTCAGAAATTCGTCGCTACATCCCCTCTCTCCGTGACTTTAAATCCATTAGCCATCTATGCTCCAACAATTACTGTAACGGGTATGGCAACGCCCATAACCGAGAGTTCGAAGGCTCATAACGGAAAATTGGAAGGATCTTTATTCTTAGATAGTCCAATGAATCAAGGCGAAGTCAAACTAACAGGACAAATTTTTAACGCCCCAACGAATATTCAACTTCGTATTGCCAACGTCACATCTCTCCCGGTTCTCAATACCTATAACAAGGATGCGAATTTAAAAAAGGCTTATCTCACTGGCTACGTACAACTCGGCCTCTTCGACATTAGTACCGTACTCCCTCAATGGAGTTATAAAGTCACTCAAAGTATGGATGCTAATGTTGATTTTTCTATCAATCCCCAGGTCTCATTTAAAGGACTGCAACGCATTACAGGCAATCTAACGCTTCAAAATAACGAAGCTAAGGTTAATCATGGTCAATTTATTTTGCCTAGTGGTAATGCACCTTTTACGGCAACGCTAGCCAACGATCAGTGGCAAGTTAATTCTGCATGGAAAAACCTAGATATTAACGATTTGATTCCAACAATCATTTCTGGCCAATGCTCGGGCAACTTAAATGCATCGGGAAATTTTAGCAAGCCAGACCTCACTCGCATTCAGTCTTCCATCCAAGTAGGACAGGGGGTACTCTATGGGATCAACTTCCCTCAGATTGCAGAGGTTATGGTCACAGAACAACCAGATATCGCACCATTGGAAGCCATTTCACCTGAAACTTCTTGCTCATTCTACAATCTTAAAGCGACAGTTCATGGAACTAACCAACAATGGACTATCGAATCGATGACTTTAAATGGTGATCACTGGCAAGCGGCTTTTTCAGGTCCCGATCATCAATTATCAGGTCAAGTCAATTTTGTAAACACAGAGCGTCAAGCACTATTTACATTGCCTTTGAGCATTAATCTCCAAAAATCGCAATGGGTTCTGGATTGGGAAGCAGCAGTTAAATCTGCGGTCACAACCCAAGGTGAACTACCTTGGAACCTTCAACGATTGAAAAATAAAATCACAAGAAAACTAGAAGACTGGTGGACTAATTTCGATCTGATGAACATGGAATTACCCAACACAAAGTGGCCTGAGATAGAACTTCCTAACCTCGAGCTCCCAGATTGGACATCCCCCCACACAGATCCTCAACAGAACGACCGACCTCAAAATCAACCCATTTAGAGCAACTTCATAGCCGCCGAAACTTTCCTGCGTATCGAAAGTCGGCGGCTTTTTTCTTCAAGCATGGCTTTTGTTTCTGGTCTCATCGGGTTGGGAATAATACAGTGACTTACGGGACACAAGTGACGGCATTGCGGTTCACGATAATGACCAACACATTCTGTACAACGCCCTCCACGAATGACAAAGAGACCATCACGATTCTCAATAGCCTCGTTTGGACACTCTGGTAAACAGACCCCACAAGCAATACATTCATCAGTAATCATTAAAGCCATAACTAAGCATCCTTTGACTGTGCCCCTACTGCTTCGATCAGCGCTTCTAGAACCACTGGTTCCACAAATCGCTTTGCATCCAAAGGACTCATTTGCACTATCTCTCGCACAAAAGTGCCGCTGATGAATTGATACTGATCTGATGGCGTTAAAAATATGGTTTCTACATCTGGCATGAGTTGGCGATTCATCCCCGCCATCTGAAACTCATATTCAAAGTCACTCACAGCGCGAGCACCTCGCACAATAACATTGCCATGATTGGCCTCAATAAAATTCTTTAACAACCCATCGAAAGGTTTAACTTCAACATTCGGGAACTCCTCACAAATTCGCTTGGCTAGCTCAACGCGCTTATCTAAACTCAATAACGGGCGTTTTTTACGACTCTCCGCAACGCCAACAATCACTTGATCAAAAATCTTCGATGCACGACGAACTAAGTCACGATGTCCGTTTGTCATCGGATCAAACGTTCCTGGATAAATTGCCACTGTCATTTTTTCCTCCTTTTTTCCTCTTTCGATAATTTTGCAAGACTAGCCATAGCGCTACCCGCGCGGGCAAGCAACTCAAACCGAACGGTCCCCGCACTACCTGCACGCACACGAACCAAATCCATCTTGATCAATGTTTCTTCTGACAGTAACGCTTGAGGCGACTCCACGTATAAAAGCCCCTCTTCACATATAACTTCTTTAGCACTTGCCAATGCTTTTTCTTGCAGATCCAAGCTAAACGGAGGATCAATAAAAATCAAGTTATATGGTCGCCGAACCTGCTTCAAAAAGACGAATGCATCGCTAACAAAGGCTTTCTTATTCGAATCAGCTTCTAACCGCCGTAATCCCGCTTGAATGCCCCCAATACTCTGTTTGTTTACATCAACCCAATGCACAATATCAGCACCACGGCTAGCCGCCTCAAATCCCATTGCACCAGAGCCTGCAAACAAATCTAAAACAACACACCCTTCAAGAGTTCCAAACAGGTGCGTCAACCAATCAAACACTGTTTCTCTGACACGTTCCGAAGTTGGGCGCAAACCCTCTGCTGTGGGTACCGTGATCACAGTTCTGCGCCATTTTCCTGACACAATTCGTACACTTCCTGTGCCCCGAACTCGCGCTGTCATTGCTAAACTTGGGTTAATTGTGGCTGTATGCCTTGTATTCTTTCGAATTGCCATTGGAATTTAAATGACTGGATCTTCCGAGGGATGGTTTTCCCGATTAAAAAACGGTCTTGCAAGAACTCGCGTCAACATCGTCGGTCTCTTTTCCGGCGGTGTAATTGACGAGGATTTCCTTGAAGAACTGGAATTTGCGCTGATTACAGCTGATGTTGGAGTTCAAACATCCTCCCGTATCCTACAACGTTTACGTGATCGGATTAAACTCAAGGGATTAAAAACACAAGATGAAGTCAGGCTTGCCCTTCGTGATGAAATTGCTCAGTTGTTAACCCCTGCGCAAAAAGAGCTCGATATCGAACAAGCTAAACCTTTAGTCATCATGATGACAGGTGTCAACGGAGCCGGCAAAACCACTTCCATTGGAAAAATTTCCAAATTCCTTAGTCAAAAAGGAAAAACTATTTTACTCGCTGCAGGTGACACATTCCGCGCAGCTGCTAGAGAACAGTTAGCCGTCTGGGGCGAGCGCAACAGTATTGAAGTCATCTCCCAGCAAGGAGGCGACCCTGCCGCCGTTGTCTTTGACGCAGTCAGCGCAGCGAAAGCACGAGGTACCGACGTCGTCATTGCGGATACAGCTGGACGTCTGCCAACTCAAATCAACTTAATGGAAGAACTTCGACGCATTCGGCGTTCTCAAGATAAAGCTCTCCCTGGCGCACCGCATGAAGCCATTCTTGTTGTTGATGGGACAAACGGTCAAAATGCTCTCACGCAAGTTCAAGCTTTTGACGCTGCCGTAGGCTTAACAGGCTTAATCGTAACTAAACTCGATGGTACTGCTAAAGGCGGAGTGCTATTGGCCATTACTCAAATGAGAGCAGATAATCCTTTGCCAATTTACTTTATAGGTGTTGGCGAAGCAATTGATGACCTTCAGCCTTTCAATGCCATCCAGTTTGCAAACGCTCTTGTGGGATTAGACCCCAACACCCCCGCAAGCGACACCAATTAACCACTGTTTTTCGAGATCAATATTATGCTATTAGGTGCAGTTGATTTAGGCAGTAATAGTTTTCGAGTTGAAATTGGTCGCGTTGATGGTGACCGAATTATCACTCAAAGTTACTGGAAAGAAACTATTCGTTTAGCCGCAGGCTTTGATGACTCCGGTGCTATTACACCAGATATGCAAAAACGTGCACTCGATGCTTTAGCACGCTTCCACGAACGCCTTGCTGGACTTCCAGCAACTCAAGTACGTGCCGTTGGGACTCAAGCCCTTCGAGAAGCTAAAAACTCTGCAGAGTTTTTAGCTAAAGCTGAAGCAGCTTTAGGCTATCCCATTGGCATCTTAAGCGGTCACGAAGAAGCTCGATTGGTGTTTAAAGGTTGTGCTCGCACTCTACCACCTTCTTCAAAAAAGCGATTAATCGTCGATATTGGTGGCGCCAGTACTGAGTTTGTCATTGGACAAGAACTAACTGCACAAGCTTATGAAAGCTTCCACGTCGGCTGTGTCAATACATCTATTAAATTTTTTAAAGATGGCATTTTGACCCCGCAAAAATTTGAACAAGCCATAGTGGCCTGTGCGGCAGAATTCAGTGAGAGAGAACTGAGATTTAGCCAGTGTCAATTTGATGAAGCATACGGTTCCGCAGGAACGTTTGGTGCTATTTCGGAGCTTTGCGTTCAACTCGGTTGGAGCGATGGTGCAGTCTGTCTTGAACATCTCAATAAATTACAAGCTCGCTTAATTCAAGCTGGCAAAATCGACAACATCCATTTCCCTGGCTTAAAAGCAGACCGTAAAGAAGTTATTGCTGGAGGTTTAGCTGTACTGATCGCCGTTTACCGAACACTAGGTATCCGTTCCATGCGCCCTGCAAGCGGTGCCTTAAGGGTAGGTTTACTTTACGAACTTTTGGGAGTTGTACAAAATCGAGACACTCGCGACATTAGCGTAGAAGGATTAATCAAAACTTCTGGAATCAGTCGAGATCACGCAGAGCGCGTTGCAAATTTAAGCGTCCAGTTTTTGAACATCTTAGCACCAGACAGCGATCCTGCAGACTTGAAGCGCTTACGTTGGTCCGCCCTTCTTCACGAAATCGGCACTACCATTTCTACGAGCCGTTATCACAGACACGGTGAGTACATCGTCAATAACGCCGACATGCCGGGATTTACGCGTACCGATCAAAAATATATGGCTAGTCTGATCCTGTCGCAAAGAGGTCGACTATCAAAAATTAGCGAAGAACTTCACTCTTCGAAATTTGCTATCCACGTCCTTGCCCTTCGACTTGCCATTATTTTTGCGCATGCACGTAAGACCATTCAATTCCCGCTAATGACTGTTAGCCACAATACAAAAAACTCAAATACGACATTCATTAAAATTGAACAAGCTTGGTTACAAGAGCATCCATTAACAGCTTACCTCTTACAACAAGAAATCGAACACTGGCAAAAAGTTGGTAAAACTATCATTCTAGAAACCTTTTAATCACAGTCATGATAGAAGATGATTCGCCTTTACTAGAGTTACGTAATATTTCTGTGACGTACAACAATCACACTGTCTTGGACGATTTAAATTTATCAGTCCGTCGCGGTGAATTTGTTGTACTTCACGGAAAAACTGGCTGTGGAAAAAGTACAATTTTTCAACTCATTGCCGGTTTAATACAACCTACACAAGGCGAAATCATCATTGCAGGAGATCGCATTGATCAATACGACGATGATCAACGCCGTTGGCTTCGTCGCTCCATGGGAATCATGCTACAAAATGATTCCATGTTGACGGATCGATCGATCATAGAAAATATTATGTTGCCAGCATTGGCTTCAGACGTCCCCATTAAAGAGGCTCGACACAGAGCCCAACTTGCATTGCATAAATGCGGCATTTCTGAACTTGCAAATCTGAAGCCAGCATCATTGTCCGCTGGTCAGAAACAACTCGCATGCTTAGCTCGTGCTGTTATCAATCATCCTGTGCTCATTTTGGCTGACGAACCTGTCACCCATCTAGACACAAATAATGCGCAAACGCTCCTTGATTTACTCGGCACATTTGCCACAGCTGGTGTGACCGTTCTCGTTGCCTCTCATCAACACCTGAGCTCACAAAAATGTCCTATGAGAGAAATTACCTTGCGTAAGCTGGAGGACTAAACTTATGAGTTATACATCCTCTCGTCAATGGGCATTCAAGGAGACTTGTCGAGGTCTCAAACAAAATTGGGGGCTTTTCTCTCTGGCTACCCTTTTATCGTCACTTGCTTTGTCAGTGCCACTTTTTATTTCAACTATTTTTTACGAATTAGCAGAACCTCTTAGGCAATTACCAACAGCTATTGAAATCACTATTTTTACCGAGCAAAATGCCGACATATCCAAAGTTTCTGCTCATTTAGATAGTCTGTCTAAAATTGAATCTGTTCGCCTAATTCCAAAGTCTGAAGCACTAGACAAGCTCAACAATCACTTAGGTATTAAAAACACCTCTCAAAAACATAATCCACTCCCTGATATCCTTATTGCTACGATTTCTCAGACGTGCTCTGCAAACGATGCACAGAAAATTGCAGCCTTGATTGAAAAAATCGATGGAGTTGATGTCATTGCCTATGAGGCTGATTGGCGTCTGAAACTTGATACCATTTCTCAAGCCTTTAAATTGGGCATTCTTTGTTTAGGTATTGTCATTACGACGCTTGTTCTGCTCGTTGTCGCAACCGCTATTCGTATGACAACACTAACAATCCAACCTCAGATGCGAGCTCTTTATGTTTTTGGAGCCTCGCCAAGTTTTGCCATTCGTCCTATCGCTTGGCGAGGAACTATATTGATGTTTGTTGCAAGCCTTGGGGCATTAGGCATTACTCAAATCGAAATACAGACATTACAGCCACAAATAACCACGCTAGCACAACTATATGAGGTTACACTGCACTTAAAAATGCCTGCAATGAAGTGGTGTCTATGTTTCATTGGCTGTTGTAGTTTTATTGGTTATCTAGTGGCAACATTATCTGGTCAAGATGCTTGGAAAAAAATTCAATATTAAATTTTGTTTTTGACGTGTATCGTTGCACAGTGCACGTTCTCGAGTTTTTTCATGGTGATTTGTCATTTCGTACCCGTAATAACCTAACAAACGGTGTTACCATACTGACCTCCTACGCCACTAGAGACTCAAACTAGATAAACGATATGACTGATTCCTCGATTGACCGTTCCAATAGTACGGCTCTAGTCACCTATAAGGCGCCGTCTGTTCCCGCATTAGTCGGCCCTCTAGGTGATCTAGAGGCATTCATGCGCGCCGCCGAACGTGCTCCCATTCTAAGCCCAGAAGAAGAGCGCTCTCTTGCAATGCGCTTACGTGATCACAATGATGTAGAAGCCGCTCAGCAATTGATTCTCAGTCATCTCCGCCTTGTGATCTCAATCGCTCGCGGCTTCTTAGGATACGGGCTTCCTTATGCTGATCTCATACAAGAGGGTAATATCGGCCTCATGAAGGCCATTCGTCATTACGACCCAGATCGAGGTGCGCGATTAATGACCTTTGCAGTTCATTGGATCAGATCAGAAATTCAGGAATACATCATTCGCAACTGGCGAATTGTGAAACTAGCTACCACAAAGAATCAAAGAAAATTATTTTTCAACCTGCGCCAAATGAAAAATGATTCTCAAACGGCGTTAACTGAACAACAAGCTGAAGATATAGCTCTTACACTGGATGTTAAGCGTAAAGAAGTGCTTGAAATGGAAGAGCGTATGTATGGCCAAGAAACGAGTTTAGACACCTCAAGTGCTAACAATGACGATGAGAGCACTTTTACGCCTGCAGACTGGCTAAGTCGTGAAAGCGATGAACCCGAAGCTATTCTTGAAGAAAAAGAACAACAGAGGCTTGAAGGTGAGGGACTACATCTTGCATTACAAACTCTAGATGATCGCAGCCGTAGAATCATCCAAGCTCGTTATCTCAATATAGACAGTAATGGCAACGCTAAACCTGTAACACTGCAAGAGTTAGCTCAAGAATTTGGGGTCTCTGCTGAACGTATCAGACAAATTGAAAAGCTTGCGATTAAAAAGATGAAGCAAGCTTTACTTAGTGCTCACTATACCGCTTAAAGAATATGTTTAATGTAGTTCTTGTTCATCCCGAAATTCCTCCCAATACGGGAAATATCATTCGACTTTGCGCTAATACTGGTTGCGCACTTCACCTCATTAAACCCTTAGGCTTTTCCCTTGACGACAAGCACATGAAACGTGCCGGTCTTGATTATCATGAATACGCCACAGTGCGAATTCACGAATCCTTTGAAAGCTTTTTGACCTCCGAAAAACCTGATTTGACGCGTATGTTCGCCATGACAACTCACGGCTCGCATCCGTTTGCCAATTCCAGCTTTCAACCAAATGACTGGTTCGTTTTCGGCTGTGAAGGATCAGGACTCCCCGAAAATGTTCGAGCACATTTTCCATTAGAACAACGTATCCGCTTACCAATGCGGCCAAACAACAGAAGCCTCAACCTCAGTAACGCCGTCGCGGTCACTGTATTTGAAGCTTGGCGTCAAAATCATTACGAAGGAGGTCTCTAATCGAATAAGGGATCCCTTACAGGATTCCCTCATTCCATCATACAGTTTCCGTCCTACCCGTCGGATCCACGTAACAAGTTTCCATATTGAAATCTGGATTAACTGAAGCGTGGCTGCTCTCCCTATCGGGTAGTCAGTGGACTTTCACCACATAAACACACATGCGCCACTAGCCGCACACAAGAAAGGGGCAGTTAAACTGCCCCTTTTCTTTAATCTGTATCGCTAAATTTTAGGTACGCTATTTTACGTTGTACTGTCCTTGGGTAGCAAGGTGGTTAAGTCTACCTTGCTCAAGGAAAAATCGAGTTTGGTCATTAAGGTATTGACCGATTTTTTCACTGGTGCAATTCGCCATTGGTCGTCAATTTTGGTGGCCATTATTTTGCCTAAAGTTTGCCTCAAGTCCTCAAAGGAAATGTTCTTATCCTCACCCAATCGAGCGATGTCGGCTATGCATTCCATGGCGATCAATGCAGACAAGTGATTCAAGAAAAGCCATGCTTCTTGGCTAACTTGGCTCCTCATGTAAGAGGCGTCATAATCCATGCCTTCACTGTACGTTCTGAAGAATTGCTCGATATTCTGCCGTTGCTTATACGCCCGATAGACTTGCTGGCTATTCAAATCGATTCGGTTAGTTCGCAACGTCACTGTCCCTATCTCAGGTGAGCCGGACAGGATTTCTCGCAAATCTTGCGGTTGCAGCTTAGCGAACTCTTCATCACTTAATCGCCCTTTACCTTTTGCGCGTCGCGCCTTTTCAGCCTGAACTTTCTTGTCCAGAGTTTCATTACGCTTATTGGCTCGATCAACTGCATCAGCTAACTCGTTGGCATAAAGCTGAGCATCGTAATAAACGAAAAGATTGAAGGCGCCCTGTTCGATTTTGAAAGCTTGTATTGCTCGGCCGTTATAAGAAAATACATCGGTATATTCCGTCGTTCGCACGAGAAGGCTTTCAGCAACGACTCGGCTTCCTCGTTTAATTGGAATCACGTAATTAAGTTCTTGTTGTGTGAGTAGCTCGAAGTCTTCCTCAGAGGCGAACCCCTTGTCAGCGATGATGGTGTAGTCTCGAGTGGCGATCCCGCATTCTTTCAATAGATCAGGAAAGGCAGTGACGGCGGGGGTACTTCCAAGATACTGCTTGTAGTAGACGGGAGAGGCGTCATCGTTCCCCATGCTGTAGACATACAGCAAGTTGATTTGGGGCATATATCGTCGTTTGGAATCATAGCCCAACTCAGCTAGCTCCATGGTCTTAGATGACGTAATAAGTCTGTGTCCATCAAAAAGAATAAAAACATCTTTACGCGAAACGTCTTCCTGCATGAAATTCGAAATTGCTGCTCGTCTCCGGCCTAGTGTTTGCAAAAACTCTGATGTGTTCAGTGCGGCAAATCCCATTTTCGGGAACATGTGTGCCAAGAAGCTTGTTTCATAATGGACTTGCAATCGTCTAAAGCGTGGACCTTTCAAAGTCCTAAGAAGAGTGGTCACATAGATTTTTTCCCAGAGATCAGGGAAGTACTTTTTGAGACGATCTCTCATCTCCGTTGTTCGCTCCCATAAAAACAGCGGACCACCCACATCTACAACATCAGAAATTCGATCCCAAAAATTTTCCTCAGCTGGTTTCAATAGCGAATCAGCATCTACCAAGCGACGTTTGGTTGGCACTAGCCCATCCTCGGTTATTCGTCCTAAACAGCTGCCAGAAACCTTTTGGCTACGCTTCTTAACAGGGTCGTATTTGCTAAAGCGCTCATACAAATACCACTTGTTCTGGATGCACTTGATTTCGGTGTTTTTCGGGCGTGGGAAGGACTTCACAAAATCGGGTTTTTCACTCATTTTTCGCAAACTTTTATAGCCAACCTATTAGGTATCCTTATTATAGCAAAATCCGAGACAAAATTTGCTCGGATTTCGCTGTCAAATAGGCTGAAAGATCACTTTAAGGGTAAAATCTAGCGTCCCTAATTTTATCGTTACAGTTTAATCTAATTCCTTATCTATCCCATGCTCCACAGCATAAATAGCAGCCTGCACACGACTTGATAATCCTAACTTCCGCAAACAACTTTGGACATGAACCTTCACAGTACTTTCTGCTAAATTCATTGCGCGAGCAATTTCTTTATTTGAAACTCCACGAGCCAACCAGGCTAACGTTTGACGCTCTCGCCTTGTTAACGTTGTCGTTTCCATTTCTTGTGTTACACGTGGTTCTGGATCAGCCAATCGATTAACAAATTTCGTCATCATCTGGGGAGCGATGATGCTCTCACCGTTATAAGCTGAACGGATCGCACGCAACAAATAGTCTTGATCTATCTTCTTAAGCAGATAACCTCTAGCACCCAGTCGCAAACATTCCGCTAGCGTTTCGCAGTCCTCACTAACCGTTAGCATCAACACAGCCAATCCTGGATGAGATTCATGAATCTGCGCCATAGCTTCACAACCATTCATACTTGGCATATCGACATCCAATAGAACCACATCTGGATCGAGTTGTTCGACTAATTTAACCCCTTCTAGGCCATCGCTAGCCTCTCCAACCACCTCAAAATCGGATTGTCGTTGAAGTAAAGCTTTTACACCACTACGAAATAACGTATGATCATCGACCAATAGAATGCGAATTGTTTGCGTCATTTTCTGCCTAACATAACCGAAATCTAAACAGATTTCCATAATTGTAGCAATATCATGCTACGAATCAAAGACTCCTTTCGACCTAAACAAAAAGCAACCAAAAGGTTGCTTTTTGTTTTCATCCCTTTAGGATCAAGCTTGAGCCTGCGTAGCTGCAGCTTCGGCCTGGGCCTGAGCCAAACGTTGCTGATAAAGCAATTCAAAGTTAACTTCTGGCAAATGAACAGGCGGAACGTTAGCTCGGTTCATTAAATCTGCCATGTTGGCACGCAAATACGGATACACCATCGAGGGGCAGACTACATTGGTCACATGTTGCAAGGTTTCGACAGGCAAACCACTGATAGCGAACATACCAGACTGGGTGCTTTCAACCAAAATAATGACCTTGTCACCAGTCTTTACAGTGATCGTTCCACGCACCGTAATATCAAAAAGCGCCTCGGCAACAGCTCGCTGACCTACTTCAAATTTGATATCAACTTGAGGTTGCTCCTGCTGAGGTTGCATCAAAATTTCAGGCGCATGCGGCATTTCAAGAGAAGCATCCTTGAGATAACAACGCTGTAGCTGGAACACGGGTTCTGCTGTAGCTTCTTGTTGAGGTTGCTGATTGTCCTGTGTCTGAGCGTTTTCGTTTTCTGCCATTTTTGGTCCTTGCTCGAACATCATCATGTGTTCGAAAAAAATAAAACTATGGATGCTCTTACAGCATCTTTCTTAATATGGGGATCTTTTCTGATTATTCAAGAGGCATCTTTGCCTGTTGCCAAGCCAAAAGACCACCTTCTAAAATCACCACCTGCTTAAATCCTACACCGCGTAATAAACGTGCGATCGGTCGAGCGCCATTACCCGTTCGATCAACCAACACCACGGGACGCTCCTTATCCAACTTCCCTAATGCGTGTTGGATCTGATCTGCAGGAATATTCTTAGAGTTCGCGATATGTCCCTTTGCAAAATCGCTACCCTTGCGAACGTCAATAACCTGAGCGCTCTGTCTATTAATTAACGTAGTAGCCTGCGCTGGAGTAACTTCAGGCCCAAAACGGCGATCATTAATCATAGGTAGCAACAGACCAAGCATTGCGATCACAATCACCGCGATCAATAAACTATTGTCAATAAGAAATTGAGTCATTTTTTTCTTTAACGTGAAAACACAGTTCGGCACAAAGCTAACTTTGTGGAAGAGAATTTATGATTGTAGACGATGACCATACTTATTTGAATATCACATGCCCTCAAATAACTACCTTTCCCCAAAAGCGCCGTTTAAAACACCAAATCCAACCAAAAAGCTCTGTTTAAAACAGGGAAATCACTCCGCACTCCTGATTCGGATATCCAACCATTTCTTCACTGTAGAAGTAGAAAACTCTAGTAAAAGCTCATATGTCAATACCGAGTAACATCGCTTAACAAAGAAAGGAATGTGAACGATGCCTCTAGAATTAACTACTCATCAAGACAATTCTCGTTATGATTAAATAGGTCTTTTGGATGTTTTTGCTCTTCTACGGTTAACAATTGTGTTCATGCGCCACTCTCGAATATTGTGCATTTCATGCCTCTTAGGATTAAGCTGGTTACCTATTTATGACCCGTCCTGTGATGCATATGCAGCCACGCAAGCGCATCAACAACAAAAAAAGTCTTCCACTCGGGAGAAGGCTCGAGTGGAAGGTCAAAAAGCCAATGTTGAACAAAAACTTCACACGCTTAAAGCTGAATTATTGGCCAAAGAGGCAAAAAGTGAAGAAGCAAGTCAAGCATTACAAAAAGCAGATCTCGCCATCTCGAAAGCCAATAAAAAACTAAGAAGCCTGCGAGAAGATAAGCATCAAGTCGAAAAAGAGTTGCAGCGCTTACAACTAGACAGCTCGCACATTGCTAAGGATTTAACTGAGGCCACTCAACTTATTGAGCAAATTTCTAAAGCGCAATTCGTCAATAGTCGAAGAAGCTCTTGGCAATCTCTAATTAATGGACGAAACCCTAGTGAACTGTCTACAGATAAAGCCATTCTGATGTATCTAGCTCAAAAGCAAAATCGAGCAATCTCGCTTCTTGAAGATCGTAAAAGTACTGTTCAACTTTTATCTGAACGACACCAGAAACAACATCAAGAACTTGCACGCATTCAGCAAGAAGAAGAAGCTGAACGCACGGAATTATTAAAAGAAAAACGCGATAGGCAACAAGCCTTTGGAAGATTGCAGTCTGAGATTCGAACTGATCAAGCTCGCCTTGATAAGTTGAAAAAAGACCAAGCCCGTCTCAGCGCACTTGTTGCGAGTATCGATGCAAAAATTGCCCAAGAGCAACGCGCTCAAGAAGAAGCGGCTAAACGTAAAGCTATTCGTCGTCCTAATAAAAACTCTCAAAATGCTAGCTACACCCCTCAAGTGGGTAATTTTGGCCGTTTAAAAGGCCACTTAACACCTCCTGTTAAAGGAAAAATTGTTGGCCAATTCGGACAAGAACGCCGAGATCAAGCCGGTGCTACGTGGCAAGGTCTTAAAATTCATGCCAAGGAAGGTACCGATGTTGTTGCTTGTGCTAGTGGTAAAGTAGTCTTTTCTGACTGGTTACGTGGATTCGGCAATCTTCTTATTATCGATCACGGCAACACCTATATGTCGGTATATGCAAACAACGAATCTTTATTCAAAAATATCGGTGACAGAGTAAAACAAGGCGAAACAATTAGTTCTGTAGGGACATCTGGAGGCCTAGGAGAGCCTGGCTTATACTTTGAAATTCGCTACAAAGGTAAGCCTATCAATCCCAAACCATGGTTGAAACCATAGTCCTAAACTCTACCTTGTCACTAATACGCTTACTCAACCAAACTTATCCAATGACCAAGTTTCGAACTTTTACCCTTCTCAGCATGGGGTTATGCACTGGAGTTTTATCGACAATCGGCATCACCGCTTATGCAGAAAAGCAATCGCAACCTCTTCCTTTGATGGAAATCCGTCAATTCACAAGTGCCTTCAATGCCATTAAAGACTTTTATGTCGATGATGTTTCAGACGCGAAACTTCTTCAATCTGCTCTAGAAGGGATGGTGAGCGGACTTGATCCCCACTCAAGTTTTCTCGATGTAGATGGCTATAAAGACATGGCCGAAAGCACCCAAGGATCTTTTGGCGGCCTAGGTCTTGAAGTAACAAAAGATTCAGCGGGAGTTCGGGTTATTTCTCCGATTGACGACACCCCAGCAGCCAAAGCGGGCATGCGAGCTGGAGATATCATCACTCGTATTGATGGTAAGTCAATTGCCGATATGTCGCTAAATGCTGCAGTGAAATTAATGCGAGGAGAGCCCAATACAAAAATCGAACTACAAGTTGCACGCAAAGGAGCTCAAAAACCCTTAACGTTTAATCTTACGCGTGCAATTATTCGAATACAATCGGTCAAAATGAAACTTATTGGAGAAGACCTTGGATACATTCGAATTTCGCAATTTCAAGAACGCACGACCGAAGACCTTGCCAACTACCTTAACGAGCTAGACAAAAACAAGCATCTGTCTGGGTTAGTTCTGGATCTCCGCAACGATCCAGGTGGACTACTCCAAGCAGCTATTGGCGTTTCTGCCGCCTTTTTACCTAAAGGCACAACTGTAGTATCCACAAAAGGACGCAAGTCTCAGTCAGACTATACCTTCACTGCATCTGAAGCAGATTATCGATCTGGTAATGCCATTAAAGCGCTAGCCTCATTGACACCGCAGGCTAAACATGTACCCATGGTCATTTTGATCAATTCCTCCTCTGCCTCAGCCTCTGAAATTGTGGCAGGTGCTTTACAGGACCATAAACGTGCCACCATCATGGGGGATCGATCTTTCGGTAAAGGTTCTGTGCAAACAATCCTTCCGATGAGATTTGGGGACAAAACAGTCGCAGTCAAGTTAACCACTGCTCGTTATTACACGCCCTCAGGAAAATCCATTCAAGCGAGAGGAATTTCACCAGACATCTATGTCGATGACACTCCCAAAGGTAACTATCCTTCTTTCCAAATTCGTGAATCTGATTTGACCCATCACCTTCAAAATCAAGAAGACGGCTTAGACGAAGAAAAAGCACTGCAACAACTACCGTATGATGGGGACGAAACTGAAATTCCAGACTATCAGTATATGTTTGGCGACGACAAAGACTGGCAACTTCAACAGGCCATTCGATATCTCAAAGGACAGAAAGTAGAAGCCTCTCCATATCGAGGAAAACCAAGAGATCTAGTGAAAAAGCTTAAAGCCGCTGAGAAATTAACTCCTAAACCACACTAGAGCTCTTCCATAAAGACGGGGCGTACATAACAAACGCCCCGTCCTTATTTTGTTCAACCTCAAGGTCTCACAAAAATTGATAATTCATGCGGTCCTTTAAGTCCAGGTTTGACTTGAAATGCCGAAAGAACGAATCGTTGCCACTGCCCCAAAACAAAAGCCATGAGTAATTTAGAACGGCCAGAAGCATCAAAATCAGCCGGAAGTTCGTGCTGAGCAATAGCTGTACGAAAACCTTGTTTTAAGGCATTTTCAAGAGCTCCGTGTACACGATTCATACGCTCCGTTAACTTAGGTGTTTCATAAATCAACACCTGTCCCGTCATAATTCTGGCCAAACCACGATTCGTTTCAGCAAACTTCAACATAACCGCAACCATAGCCTCGACTTGTGCTACACCTGTTAACGTTTCAGTCGCCCTTATTTGAGAGGTCAAACCAATCAAACTATCTTCTACAAAATCAATTAATGCATCAAATATCGCGGATTTACTATCAAAATAACGATATAGTAGCCCTTCACTAATATCCAAAGAAGCTGCCACGCGCGCTGTGGTAACTTTTTCTAAATTAGGCTCTTCAAGCATTGTTGCTACAGCTCGCAATACTTCTGCCTTTCTTTCACTTCCCGAGCGGCGCTTTTTTAAAGTCGCATTTGGTGCTTCTAACA
The DNA here is from genome assembly GCA_937943605.1 of uncultured Sutterella sp. Lineage (GTDB taxonomy): Bacteria > Pseudomonadota > Gammaproteobacteria > Burkholderiales > Burkholderiaceae_F > Sutterella. The sequence continues at coordinate 53,343 of CALEAW010000064.1, forward strand.
TAACAATAACTAGAATTTCATCAATAAAAGTCTTAGAACTTTACCGCAAAGTTAATCATAACGTCGGCTCAAAAGGTGCCCAAGCCATTGAGCAACCAATTTGCTGATTAAAAGCTCGCAACTTAGTATCAATTTCAAGAAGGCGCTCTACTTGTGTACTCACATGAGTCGTAATCATCGTACGTATATAACTCTTCCAAGAAGACGTCTGAGGCTCATAATACAAAACCGTTGCATTAGGCTCGAGATCTGAAGCTTTTTTGGCAACCTCAATCGCGTCATGCAATCCCCCTAATCGATCGGCTAATCCATATTTAACCGCCTGTTTTCCAGTCCAAACTCGACCCTGCGCTAGTGTTTCCACCTGAGCTAAATCCATGCGTCTAGATTGAGCAACCAAACGCTTAAACTCACCATAGGTACGCATGACGCTACCTTCAATTAAACGTCGTTCAACTAAAGAAGGCTCGGCAAAAAAAGTCCCTACATCCGCCAAAGGAGTAGTGCGATATCCACCACGACCAATCTCTAATTCTGCCAGCGCCCTGTCAGCACGAAACGTCATCGCAAACACACCAATAGACCCAGTTATGCTCAAAGGATCCGACAAAATTTGATCCCCTGCTGTTGCTATCCAATACCCTCCTGAGGCAGCCATATTACCCATAGAGACAATAACAGGCTTCTTCGTTTCTTTACGGTACTTTTCTAGACGAGCACGAATAAGCTCTGATGCTAAAGCATCTCCACCAGGACTATTGATTCGTAACACCAAACTCTGAATCCGAGGGTCTGCTTGCGCTTCGTCGATTAAAGCATTGAGCGTTTGAGGGGTTATACCTCCCAAATCAGGCATCGATGAAATTTGCCCCTCTGCGACAACAACCGCAATAGCTCCTTGAGTACTTGTAGAGTTTGTTGTCACAGTCGCATATGTCGGCATATCTATGCAATTAAGCGTCCCATTGCGGCTATATTTTTTCTCTATCATGGCAACAAAATCGTCTTTTGTTTCAAGTGCATCTACAAAACCAGACTCTAGGAATAAAGTCGCCAAAGATGTGAAGTCTGAGCTATCCTGAATAATTTGATTAATCAAACGAACGACCGCCCCCTCTTCCATCCCTCTACGCTTTTCAAGCCTTTTGATGATAGTATCCCAGGCATCATCCATATAACTCTTTTGAGCCATTAGACTTTCACTGGAAGGCTCACTCAATGTAAAAATCTCTGGAGCACTTTTAAAAGCACCTGCTTTATGAACCTCAACCTCTAGGCCAATTGTTTTTAATAAATTACCCCAATACAACGTAGTGGAGGACAGCCCTTTTAAACTTACATCTCCCATAGGATGAAGGCCAACATGATCAGCATGAGACACTATCAAATATTGCGACTGCGTGAAAGAATTTCCCCACACCCATACCTGCTTACCAGACCTTTCCCGATATCTATCAATGGCAGCTCCAATTTCACGGGCACTTGCCATGCCTACAGCGGTCATATCTTCCACATTCAAAATGACACCAGCAATTCTAGAGTCCTCTGAAGCAATGTCTAACGTATGCACAACATCAGCCAAGCGAGTATCCGTACTTAATGGCTGAGCTAGCATCGCCATGATTGACGGAGGATTTTCTGGAGTCGTCTCCTTCACCTCTCCAACAATATCAATAGTCAATAGCGTCCCATCCAACACCTTTTTGTGTTGTATTCCGTACCAACTACCGACCAAACACGCCACAACAAAGATAAAAAACAAAGCGTTAACGATGAAACGGCGAAAACTATCTAACAGCCTGTAAGCCTTCAAAATACGAGCAAACATGTTGTTACTATCTCTTCAAAAAAGGAAGTTCACGGATATGCGTAATACTATGATCCACAAACGGCGATGCATATCGGTTCGACAATTTCCCATTCCTTTGTCGATAACCCGTGCACCATACTGTTCGCAGTCCTACTTCATGAGCGCATTTTAAATTCATGAGGCTATCGTCAACTAACGTTGCACAATGGGGAGACACCTGAAATCGTCTACACGTTTGCAGTAGCATCAACCGACTAGGCTTAGGTCTCCACTCTCCTAACGCCCTCATATCACTACTAGTTACCATGCCATCTATAACCGCCCCCAAATGCAAATATCTAAGAACGCGTTCTGCATAACTCCTCGGACCGTTTGTGAAAATAACCTTTTTACCAGGCAATCCGCGAAGAATGCTTGCAAGATCTTGGTCATAACACACAAAAGGAGAGAGATCAAAATCATGAGCGAAGGATAAAAAGTGGGTAGGTTCGATGCCATGATGTCGCCATAACCCTAAAAATGTGGCACCGTACAGAGTCCAGTAGCGAGTTCTTAGATCCGAAGCTTCAGCTTCGCTGACGTTTAAATACTTCATGATGTAAGCATTCATACGAAGATGAATCTCATACAACATGCTAGAAGACGCTTCAAAAAGCGTATCGTCCAAATCTAACAACCACAATTTGGTCTTGGCTACATTCATAAGAAAAAACTCGACAACCGTTAACCATTAAGGTAAACAATTGCCGAGTTTATCAGCTCTGATCAGTTTTTCTATCTTCTATATAGAGACAACTGCATCAAATAGCTTCCAGAATTAATCTCCGTAGAGCTTCTGCTTCAGTTCGCGTCGCTGCTGAGCTTCTAACGACAAAGTTGCCGTCGGGCGAGCTAACAAACGAGCAACCCCGATAGGGTCTCCCGTTTCTTCACAATACCCATAATCACCATCGTCGATACGCTTGATTGCTGCCTGCACCTTTTTGAGAAGCTTACGCTCTCGATCTCGTGTACGAAGCTCAAGAGCGTGTTCTTCTTCGATCGTAGCACGATCTGCTGGATCAGGAACGATGGTCGTTTCACGCAAATTCACGGTTGTCTGATCCGCATTAGCGCGAAGTTCAGCTTCCATAGACTGGAGGCGATGCTTAAAAAAAGCTAACTGACGATCATCCATATAGTCGTCTTCGGACATTTGAAGAAGTTCGTCAACTGTAAGTAAAGTCGTTGTGCCCATCACTTCGTCTTCTATTGAAATGTTTGCATAACAGAGCCCCAATAAAATCAGGGCAATTGGTGAATATGGGTTTATACAGGAAAATCACTCACTTTGCCAGGATTCGGCAATCTTTTTCTTTGAGGAAATTCCCTCATTACCCTTTCTGAAGCTGTAATGTTTATACCAAACAAGTGGCTAATCCTCGGCGAATCGCCTCTTCAGGCAAATTTCGTCCAATAAAAACCAACTTCGAAAAAGGTTTTCTTTCTCCCCATGTATCCAGTACATCGCTAACAGCTAGCATATGTACCCCCTGAAAGACAACCCTTCGGTCTGTACCTTCTAAATAGAGCACACCTTTGTATCTGAGCATATCTTGCCCGTAAACGCTCGTTAACGATGCAATATAACGTTCCAACTTCATTGGATCAAACGGACGCTCAGACTCATAAACAAACGAATGAATATCGTCATTATGGTGATGCATGTGATGATCATTGTTAAAAAAGGCTGGATCCACATCTAATACATCATTCATGTTAAATCCAGTGATATTTAACACTTCATCAACAGGGCAATTCCCCATATTGACTCGCTTAATCGGTGCTCTCGCATTCATTGAGCGTAATCGTTGCTCTAATGCTACAATCTCCTGCTCATCGCAGAGATCGGTTTTGGATAGCAAAATCCTATCTGCAAACCCAACCTGATCTCTCGCCGCAGCTTCCATATCCAATGTTTCGTTAGCGTGTTTGCAGTCCACTACGGTCACGACACCATCTAAACGGAAGAAGGCGGCAACAGCATCATCCATAAAGAAAGTTTGAGCAACAGGCCCAGGATTAGCAACACCGCTTGTTTCAATCACAACATAATCAAAAGCTATTTCGCCTTTCTGTTGACGAATTCTTAGATCCGTCAATACACGAGAAAGATCTCCACGGATTGTGCAACAAACACATCCATTGTTCATATTGACAATCTGCTCACGATCACTCTGTACAAGAAGGTCGGTATCTATATTTTCCTTCCCAAATTCATTTTCAATAATCGCAATCTTGTAGTTGTGATTTTCATTCAGAATTCGGTTCAATAGCGTCGTTTTTCCTGCACCAAGAAACCCTGTCAAAATAGTTACAGGAATATCGGGCCCCTGCTCTTCCACTACCATGATCAATGCCTTCTTTTATATTGAAGGAGAGGAACCAATGCCCTCTCCTGTTCTAACAACCAACCGAATCAAAAAGGACGCACCAAAAGATGCAAACCCTTTAAGTACTCACCTTCTGGATACGTCATCAACAGCGGATGATCCAATCCTCCTCCGAAGCGCCCAATAGCCCAGGCATCAACCTTTGAATCAAATACAGCGCCCGCGATGATTTTTTGGAATAGATCAACATCCACCGCACCAGAACAAGAGAACGTAAAAAGTTGGCCACCAGGATTCAAAAGTTTCAAACCATTCAAGTTGATGTCTTTATAAGCTCTTGCCGCTCGATCGACATGATGATGATTAGAAGCAAACTTCGGAGGATCCAAAATCACCAAATCAAACTTCTCACCCGCATCTCTCAATTTACGCAAATACGTAAATACGTCCGCACAGACGAATTTAGCCGTCGAGCCATCAAAACCATTAAGTTTGGCATTTGAAGCAGCCATATCCAAGGCCTCTTGAGAAGAGTCTACAGACACAACTTCGGCGGCTCCTCCCTTCAATAAAGCCAAAGAAAAACCACCGGTGTAACAGAAACAATTTAAGGCGCGCATCCCACGACCATATTTACGTCGGAATGCCTCTGCGACTTTTTGAGCTGTCAAGCGACTTTCTCTTTGGTCAACATAGAATCCGGTCTTGTGTCCAATACGTACATCAACACCATACCGAACACCATCCTCAACAACCTCAATAGAAGCAGGTGGCTCTTCTCCTCGAAGGAGTTCACTTCGGATGGGCAACCCCTCCCGCTGTCGTGTTGCTGCATCTGATCGATCGAAAATCGTTTTCGCGCCCGTCAGCTTCAGCAATAAGTCTGCAATCAATTCGCGATGAGCCTCGACACCTGCTGCTTGAAATTGAGTTACTAAGCACTGATCATACTGATCAACAATCAACCCTGGGAGACCATCAGCTTCGCCAAAGATGAGACGAATGGCTGTCGTTCGATCACGTAAAACCTCGCGAGCTGAAATGGCATCGCGCAACTTTTTCTCAAACCATTGCTCATTAATAACGTCGTCCATCTTAAAAGACCAACAACGAGCACGTAATGATGAGGCTGGCGAATAGGCTGCCCACGCTAAGAAACGCCCATCTGCACTTACTACTCGAACAGTTTCACCACTTTGCGGCTTCCCTGTCAGTTTATGAACAGCCGTATCGTAGATCCACGGATGGCGTCTTAACAAAGATCGTTCTTTGCCTTTCTTTAAAATTAAATCAATCATGGCTAATGCCTTTTGGAATGGTTATTTCACCATTAAAAACTGTTTGAGCGGGACCGGTTAAATAAACTGGTGCATTTGGATTCGTCAACCCTTCCCAATGAATCGTTAACTGTCCACCTCGAGCCTCTAATGTTACTTCGTTCTCGAAGAAACCTCTTTTAATCCCTTCCACTGCGGCCGCACAGGCACCTGTTCCACAAGCCAACGTCTCTCCTGCCCCCCTTTCCCAAACACGGATCTTCCCATGCTGTGGGGAAAGTACTTCTAAAAAACCGACATTGACACGTGCAGGAAAAGACGCAAAACACTCTAGTTCCGATCCGACCTCAGTCACAGGTGCAACATCTATATCCTCCACACGAATCACTGCATGCGGATTTCCCATCGAAACTGTCGAAAACCATACCTCTTTATTTTTAAGAAGAGCGCAATACATTCGAGAATTGCCCTCCTGATAAGTTTTCAAATGTCCAGGTACGAAAGGTAGATCTTGAGGATGATGCTTAGGAACCCCCATATTAACCGTCACTCTACCATCATCTTTAATTTCGGGCTCAATGATGGTCTTCATGGTTTCGACGCGAATAACTTTTTTATCTGTTAGACCAACTTCGTGCACAAAAACTGCAAAACAACGAGCACCATTACCGCATTGTTCTACCTCACCTCCATCACAATTGAAAATGCGGTACTTGAAATCAACGCCGTCTATGTGGGATTTCTCCACTAAAAGAACTTGATCTGCTCCAATACCAAATCGGCGGTCTGCTAGATATCTAATAAATGCAGAATTAGGATCAATCGTTTGACGAATGCCATCTAAAACAACAAAGTCATTCCCTGCACCTTGCATTTTGGTAAAAAAAACTTTTCTCATTTTCAACGTTTTTTAGTAGAGCGATTGCTCACCCTCTGGTCTAGTTTTAAACCGACGATGAACCCATAGATATTGATCAGGATATGCACGGATCCATTCCTCTAGCTCTTGATTGACTCGTAACGTATCAGCCTCAAAATCTTTAGTCGGAAAATTTTCCCACGGCTTAGAAATAATGACATGGTATCCACGGTCTGTCATCGTAGCAATACACCAAAAAACCCTGGCTTTTGTCACTTTTGCAAGACGTGAAACCATCGGCAATGTTGCGGCTTTGATCCCAAAGAATGGGACAAAAATCGAATTTTTTACCCCGTGATCCATATCGGGTAGATAATAAAAAGGAAGTCCTTCTTTCATTGCTCGCAAAACTGGACGAAGGTCGCTCGCATCACTTTTAGCAATGAGAATAGGATCGGAAAACCGTTTTCTCCCCTTCAAAACAGCCTCATCCCAAGCAGGATTACTTTGTTTTTGATAAAGAGAGACACCGCGAATATAAGTATTGAGCGCAATACCTGCCGCATCTAGCCCCGCAAAATGTGGCGCAACCACTATAACAGGACTCTTAGATGCTGTGTCCAACAGTGTTTCAAGCCCTTCAAAAGTCACAAACTTCTGAATTTCCTCTTTATCTGCCTCCCATAAAGTACCATGATCAACAGCAGCTCTCGCTAAACGAACATATACTCGATGCGCTAACGCCTGACGCTCTTTATGTGACAGCTCAGGGAAACATAATTTCAAGTTCGTCGTAATCACTTTTCTACGTTTAGGAATTGCTACCCAAAGTAACAAAGCTACGACTCGTGCCAATCCCTCTCGAATAAACATGGGAACATATCTCATGCTACGCACCCATGCTATCCAAAATTTGGAAAATAACATAGTCACTTACGATTCTCCTTTTTGAAAGGATGTGCCCCTGCAGGAACCTTATAGCGGTTATAGCTCCAGGCATATTGTTCGGGCATTCGTCGAATGATCGTTTCGATCTTAGAATTCATTGCTGCGACATCTTTATGAAGATCTCCGGATAAAGGATCATCCCAACGCTCAGCCTCCAAAAGCCACCCATGACCCGAACGCACACCCCATGCAAAAATACGAATCGCGTCAAACTGCTGAGCGACTCGAACAGGCAACGTCATAGTGTAAGCTGGTCGATTAAAGAAATTAACCCATACTCCTTCACCTTTTGAAGGCACTTGATCAGGTAAGGCGCCAAAAGTATGACCTTGTTTGAGATTTCGAATCACTCGTTTTACACCAACAAGCGTCGTCGGACACGCCTCAATTCCTGGAGCTTGTCTCGCTTCACCTACGAGTTTTCGCAAAATGCCAACCTTCGGTGGGCGATAAAGAACCGATATTTTCCGTCCTGTATCTTTATAAAAACTGGCTGCTAACCATACAGGAAGCACTTCAAAACACCCGACATGAGGGGTCATGAAAACAATTGGCCTCTTGCTCGCCATCGCCTCTTGAATCATTGCTTTAGTTTCGTCAGAAACAGTGATCTTGGACAAAACTATCTCCGAAGGCCGATACCACACCCACAAACTTTCTAACGCCTGCCTCCCCGCGTTTCGGCCAACTCTTGCGAATAAGTGAGGATCTGTGTATCCGGCTTGCTCTAAATTTTCCTTAGCTCTCTCTTTGAGTTGTGAAGACAATTTAAATGTCATACCACCGAGAGCTGCTCCCGTGATCTGCAAAAAACGAAGTGGGAGCCTGGAGCACAGTTTTAACAACCAATACATGTCACTTCCAATAATTTCACTTTGAATTTTTTATTTTATCGAATTCCCATCTACTTCCCCACAATAAAGACTTCGAACATCGCTCCAACAAGGCTAGCTATTACATTTTTATAAGACTAAAACGACAACTTTTATCCATTTAGGGTGGCATCCTTTTTGCGCACGATGTATCATTCGCCAATCGCCGAGTTAACGAAGACAACTTGCGGGGCGAACTAAATACCGCTAAAGCGTCTTACGCATATGACGTTGTCATACCTCCTGCGTTAGGCGCTGCCTTCTTAATACCTAATTACTGGAGTATGGCGAATGGCCAGCGAATATCTTTTTACTTCCGAATCCGTCAGCGAAGGTCACCCCGACAAAGTCGCCGATCAAATCTCTGACGCCGTCCTTGATGCCTGTTTGGAACAGGATCCTATGAGCCGTGTTGCTGCCGAAACTCTTTGCACAACAGGCTTGGTCGTATTAGCAGGTGAAATTACCACAGGTGCCAATGTCGACTACATCGGCTTGACACGCGATGTACTCAAGCGCATTGGCTATGACAACACCGAGTATGGTATCGACCATAAGGGCTGTTCCGTTTTAGTTGGCTACGACAAACAATCTCAGGACATTGCTCAAGGTGTTGACCGTGCTAGCGATGATGAACTCAACTTAGGCGCTGGTGACCAAGGATTAATGTTTGGTTATGCTTGTGACGAAACCCCAACGTTAATGCCAGCTCCTATTTATTACGCTCACCGTCTCGTGGAACGCCAAAGTATCGTCCGTAAGAATGGCACATTGCCATTCCTTCGTCCAGACGCCAAGAGCCAAGTCACGCTCCGCTACAAAGATGGCGTACCTGTTGCTTGCGACACAATCGTTCTTTCTTCTCAGCACGCCCCAGAAATGTCTGACGGCAAAACTATGAAGCCTGAATTTATTGAGGCAGTTGTTGAGGAAATCATTCGTCCTGTCATGCCAACCGAATGGCTGCAAAATACGCGCTTCTTAATCAATCCGACGGGACGTTTTGTTGTCGGCGGTCCTCAGGGAGATTGTGGTTTAACAGGCCGTAAAATCATTGTTGACACTTATGGTGGTTATTGTCCGCACGGTGGTGGTGCTTTCTCTGGCAAGGATGCAACAAAGGTTGACCGTTCCGCTGCCTACGCTTGTCGCTACGTAGCCAAAAATATCGTTGCTGCTGGTTTAGCTCGTCAATGCCAGGTTCAAGTCGCCTATGCTATTGGCGTAGCAGAACCTATGAATATCACTGTATTTACAAACGGTACGGGCATCATCCCCGATGACAAGATTGCCGAATTGGTGCGCGCACATTTCGATCTTCGTCCGCGTGGCATTATTCAGATGTTAGATCTTCGTCGTCCTATCTTCTCGAAGACAGCCGCCTATGGTCACTTCGGTCGTGAAGAGCCTGAATTTACATGGGAAAAGACTGATAAAGCGACACAGTTACGCAATGCTGCCAACTTGTAAGCCTTATCCTTAAAAACCTTTAAACCGGTTTGCTTACTGCAAACCGGTTCTTTTTTGGGCGAAGCCATCATTTGCGCGTATTATTTAGGAATCTTTAATTTAAATAGAAGCACTCATCTCTTGAAAAGGTAAGTGATCCACCCTAACGGAAACATATTGACATGAAAAAGCGAGTTCTTACTGGCATTAATACTACTGGCACTTTGCATATTGGCAATTACGTCGGCGCAATCCGCCCTGCTATCCGCGATAGCAAAAATCCAGATGTACAAAGTTTCTTTTTCATGGCAGACCTGCACGCACTAATTAAATGCCATGACCCAGATCGTATCGAACGTAGTCGTATGCAGATCGCCGCCACTTGGCTCGCAGCAGGACTTGATCCAGATCGCGTTATTTTTTACCGCCAAAGCGACATCCCTGAAATTCCTGTGCTTAATTGGATGCTCACTTGCTGTACCGCCAAAGGGCAAATGAATCGTGCACACGCCTATAAAGCTGCCACTGATGCATCCATCGCGGCAGGCAAGGATCCAGATGCAGATGTTTCAATGGGGTTATTTTGCTACCCCATCCTCATGGCCGCAGACATTCTCATGTTTAATGCCAATGAAGTCCCTGTTGGGCACGATCAATTACAACATCTTGAAATGGCACGTGATGTAGCAACTCGCTTCAATTATTTATATGCCAAACCCGATGCTCCTTTCTTTACTTTACCTCAAGCCACAGGCGGTTCGGATATTGAAGTGCTCCCTGGCTTAGACGGAAGAAAAATGAGCAAGAGCTATAACAATGTTATTCCTTTGTTTGAAGGCGGTCGCAAAGCTTTAGATGAAGCAATTTCCCGTATCGTTACTGATAGTCGCTTACCTGGCGAACCGAAAGATCCAGATAGCACTTCTTTAACTGTTATCTTCGATGCTTTTGCAACGCCAGATGAATCTGAAGCATTTCGTAACGAACTACGTAACGGCTTGGGTTGGGGGGAAGCAAAAAAACGTTTAGCCGATCAAATTGATGCCGAAATCGGTCCCATGCGTCAACGTTATGAAGCCCTCATGGCTCACCCCGAACAAATCGAAGAGATTTTGCAAAAAGGCGCCAAGCGAGCTCGAGTTTATGCTAGTGAACTTTTAGAGCAATTACGCCACGCTGTCGGTTTGCGCACCTTTAAGAAGATTGATAGTACGAATCCAGTCAAGAACAAAGCCAAAAAAACACAAGTTGTCTTTAAGCAATATCGTGAAAAGGATGGGTTGTTCTATTTCAAACTTACCAAAGATGGAAAAGAACTATTGATTTCTAAGGCTTTCGAATCTGGGCGTGATGCAGGACAGTGGATTGGTAAGTTGAAAGCAGAACCTGCTTTAATCAATCAGGCCCCCGTCATCTTTAACGATGATGTCACGCCAACAGAAGTTCAAGAGGCGCTTATCAGCTTAGCTGAAGCCTAAAATACCACCAACACCATCACAAAACCGCCCATGTTTAGGTGCAGATTTTCTTCGCTCAATCGAAGAAAATCTCAAATAGCATGGGCGCTTTCTGTTTAAGGCATTAGCTCCTTAATACTCTATTCTCTGTAATAATTAGATCCAACCTTACATCATGCTCTTCAAAAAGGTCATCGGGTACCAATAATTGATCAAAGCACACGCCAACGACCGTAGGTCTTCGTTCCATACATGTGCTTAAGTACCGATCAAAAAAACCTCCTCCATACCCTAAACGATAACAACACGTTGAATATCCCACACAAGGAGCCAAAATCAACTCTGGAGGAGATGTAAGCACTTGTCCAGTTGCGCACCATATGCCCGCTTGATCTTTCTTTAGTGCTCCCCCAGCCTCCCACCGTCTATAAACCATCTGATCAGCCTGTGTTTCAGGCAAAGATAGAACAACACCGTTCTCTCTCGTCCAGTGTTTAAGCGCTTCAATGAAATTAGGTTCACTACGAATCGGCCAATAAGCTCCAAGACTTCTTGGTTTGAGAGCCTTCAATTCAAACATAACTGTTGACGCTAACTTTTCGTTCAACACCAGTGAATGTGACAATTGGTTTCGAAGCTCCAATAACGATGTACGCCAATCTTTTTTCGTTAACATTGAGATAGCTTGATTGCTCACCATTCAGACCTTTATTGATCGAAGATAACGATGTCTACTTATGTTAGTTTTGTGAAACACCTTGTTGTGTCTCTATGTTCTTTTGGCATGATTGTACCGTTGCTTCATGCGAATACCACACCATCCGTACAGACAAGTGTAGTCACCTCAGAAAATAGTCAGCAAGTACATTTATTAGACCAACTGTTTTTAGATGCTCGCCGTGCCTATCAAAAAAGATCGTTGTCCGAAGTTGAGCAAGCTCAATACGCTTTAGGCAACTATCCCCTTTCCGAATATGTTGAGTTATGGCGTCTCATTCTGACTCTTAAATCAAATAAAGACAGCCCAAAACACAATGTAGACTTTATCAACTTCATCGAATCTCACCAAGGCGAATACATTGGTGAACGTGCGGCATCTGACTATCTGATGATTGTGCAGGATCGCATCAACTCGGATTTATTTAATCAAATCTATTCCTATTTACAATGGAACAAGAAAGAACCTGAAATTCTAGCTTGGTATCACTGGTATAACTTTAGCAAAGAAAATATTCATTCTGCAGAATCCTTCATTAAAGAATCGTCAATAAAAGGTGTACCACTAAGGAGACTTACAGAGAAAGTTATCGACACCAATCCAAACTGGGCATGGTCTGCCATTGTGATTCAAGCCCAAAAAGAGCGTTGGCAAGAGGTGCGTTACTTGATTACCAACTTACCCGAGAAACTTCTTCCAGCTAAACGTACAACTCTTTTGGCTATTCTCAATAATCCTCAAAAATGGTATAAGAAAAATCAGCATTCATTCAAGCGCTATTCTGCAAGAGCACAAGTTTTTTTATTACTCAGATTACGATCTGCGAACTTTAAATTAGCGACCCAAGTTGCCGAAGTTGTTACACCCAGACTCGCCCCTAATTGGCAAAGTCTAGTTTGGGGAGTATTAGCTTACGAAGCTACTGTCAATCAAAATGATCTAGGCGCTACACTATTTACACGAGCAGGCGCTCGCCTCTATCAGCATCCATTACTCATCTCAAGGGATCTTACTGCTGCTTGGGCTGCTCGCGCGTATCTCAAAACTAATGATTGGAAAGCCGTTGAGCTCGCCATTGCGCATATGTCACCCGAAATGCGCAATAACGAAACGTGGATTTATTGGCGAGCACGTTCTTTAATAGCTCAAGGGCGTTCGCAAGAAGCACAGAAGCTTTTTAAATCGATTTCTTCAAATATTAGCTTTTACGGGAAGCTAGCTTGTGATGAACTCGGAATTTCCTATCCCTTGAATAAAAATGCAACCACTCCCATGCCAGAGGCTGATAGACAACAATGGGATCAGAATCCTCATTTTCAAAAAGCTAAGACTTTCTATCGCTTAGAACTCTTTTTTATGGGACATAGAGAATGGAACTGGGCACTCCGCGATGCATCAGCTAACACTTTACTCTCCGCCACTCAATATGCAGAGAAAGAACAGCTCATCCATCGCATGATTAATACTGGACAACGAATTAGCAAAACCAAACCGCATATTCATTTTTTATTCCCTACACCTGATCAGCCTCAGATCACTCAAATCAGCCAACGATACAGTGTTCCCAGTGCTTGGGTTTATGGCATTATCCGCCAAGAATCTCGCTTCATGACAAGCGTAAGCTCAAATGTAGGCGCACAAGGCTTGATGCAAATTATGCCTAACACTGCTAAATGGCTAATTAGGAAATTAGAGCTCTCCGAATACAAAGATAAACCGATCACACAACTAGACATCAATATCGCTCTTGGTAGCAGTTACCTCAAGATGCTACATACTGATTTTGATCAGAGCTATGCCTTAGCTAGTGCAGCCTATAACGCAGGCCCCTTACGAGCTCGAGAGTGGAGAAAGGCACTTCAAAAACCAATGGAAGGAGCGATCTTTATTGAATCGATCCCTTTTTTTGAAACGCGAGATTACGTAAAAAATGTCCTATCGAATACTTTTACATACGCTTCTCTACTCAATGAGGACTTGGGTAGCTTTAGTGATTTTGTTGGCACAATACATCCAGCTAACGCAAATCGCCCTGAAACAAAACTCCCATAATTCTTGAGGTTCAAAAAAGCTATGAAAATTTATTCTGTTGGCGGTTTTGTACGAGACACTTTACTCCGAGCACAAGGCTATTCCATTCCAGAAACAGGAGACCATGACTGGGTCGTTGTTGGTGCCACGCCTGAAGAAATGATCCAAAAAGGATTCACTCCTGTCGGCACGGACTTTCCTGTTTTCCTCCATCCTGTAACCCATGAAGAATATGCTTTAGCTCGAACAGAACGTAAAACCGCTCCCGGATATCATGGTTTCGTTTTTCATACATCTCCAAATGTTCGACTAGAAGATGACTTGAAACGACGAGACTTAACTATTAATGCCATCGCACAAAGTAAAACAGGAGAATTATTCGATCCCTTTAACGGGCAAAAAGATCTCCAAGTAAAAGTCTTACGTCACGTTAGCGAAGCTTTTGCTGAAGATCCAGTACGAATTTTACGAGTTGCTCGTTTCGCTTCTAAATTTCCCGATTTTCAAGTTGCAAAAGAAACTATGCAACTTATGCGGCATATGGTGAACTCTGGAGAAACTAATGCTTTAGTTCCTGAACGTGTGTGGTCTGAGATTTCTCGAGGCTTAATGCAAAAAGCCCCATTACGCATGATTGATACCCTCAATCAATGCGCCTTATGGAACAAACTTATACCAATTGATCCTAGCGATCCATTGTTAAGAGAGACGCTAACTCGAGCAGTCGAACAACATCTACCCCTCGAAGCTCGCTTCGCTCTACTCACATCCTTCTGCGAGTCTTCAACCGACGCTAAACAGATTGCCCTGCAATTAAAAACGCCTTCCGCAACGCAACAACTTAGCGAAACTTTCCATCGTTTGCAGGCACTTTTTGCTTTGGAGCCGTCTGCAGAAGTTTTAAATCGTCTGTTTGAACAAGGAGACGCCTTACGACGACCACAACGAATGTACCTTATGCTTCATATGTGGTCAGTTAAGTCCCAACGGTCTGTCAATCTACAAATCCAGGGCTTAAAACTTTGGCAAAGTATCGATGCAGGTAAAATTGCGCACCAACAAACTAACCCCAAACTTATTCCTATTGCTATTCGTCAGGCTCGGATTAAAGTATTGGCTTCCCTATACCACTCACAATAAGCGGGCTACAATCGCAACGATTGCTGTCAACAAAATCGTACTCATTAAGGGAATTTCGATTTGTTTTCCCAAAAATTTAAAATTTATATCTCCAGGAAGCCTACCTAATCCCCAACGGCGAAGAGTTGGCACACAGGATAGCACTACAACCAACAAAACAAAAATACAAATGACCCAACGCATTCTCTAGAAACCTTATGAACACTGTGACCCCCCCTCCATTCACCAACGACCTAACTTTTACATGTCGTAAGATTTTTATTCAGCAACTTAAACTCAATTGTTGGATCGGAGCCTACGAACACGAGAAGCAACATCCTCAACAAGTTCTTTTTGATTGTGAGATTTGGATATCACTTCAAGATTCTACAAGTTCTTCTGACGATCTATGTGACGTCTTAAACTATGATGTTTTAGTCCAACATATATCGGAAATTGCTCTAGCTCAACACTACAACTTGCAAGAAACACTTGTTGATGCTATTGCCGATAAACTTATCACCCTTCCAGGCATTCAAGTATTACGTCTAACATCTGCAAAAACCGAAGCCTATGAAAATGTCAAAGCTGTTGGTATTGAAGTTTGGCGACGTAAAAACTCTTAGAACTTCCCCATCATGACCAATAACGAACCCTTGCGTCGCATTCCCATTGTTCCTTTAGCTCAACAGGATACACAGTTACCGAGTAATGAAATCTTTGCTAACAGCAAAGATGGGAAAAACATGGGCCTCAGTAATCGAAACAAAAAGTCAGTTGCAACCAAAAAACTGGAAAAACGTATCATTCGCCTTACCGCTCAAGCCATTACCGATTTCAAGATGATCTCTGATGGTGATCGTATATTGGTGGCCATCAGTGGTGGCAAAGACAGTTTTGTACTGCTTGATGCGCTACGCATCTTACAAAAAAGAGCACCAATTCATTTTGATTTAATTGCTGTCAATGTCGATCAACACATCCCTCAATTCCCAAGGGAAAGCTTGGAAGCATATTTCAAAAAAATTCAAGTGCCCTATCACATTGAAGATCAAGATACTTATTCCATTATTCAACGACTTATTCCTGAAGGGAAAAATGTTTGTTCGTTGTGTGCTCGCCTTAGAAGAGGGATTCTGTATCGAGTAGCTAAAGAATTAGGTTGCACAAAAATTGCCTTAGGTCATCATATGGATGATATCGTAGGTACTCTTTTGCTCAATATGTTTTATGGTGGCCGGCTTAAAGCGATGCCTCCCATTTTACGTAGTGACGATGGTAACAATATCGTCATTCGCCCTTTAGCGTATGTCAGAGAAAGTGAAACTGAACGTTTTTCCAAAATCCAAAGTTATCCTGTTACGTCTAAGGGCTTATGCGGCGCAGGAGAAAACTTGAAAAGACAAGAAATTAAGAACTTAATTAAAACTTGGGATCGCGAGTTCCCAGGCAGAGTTTACAACCTTTTCATGAGCCTTCAGCGTGTTTCGCCCTCACATCTCATGGATTCAAGACTCTATGATTTTCAACACTTTCAACACGTTATGCCCTCTTTAGAGCCTGACGAAAACGATGATGAATGATTTACGACTCTCGTAATCAAGCGCTACTATTTTTCGTTAGAATCTACAGAAAATTAAGTTTACGTTTCCTTCTCAATACTCAAAGGTACGAAACATGAGAACTCGTTCCATGAAAGTGATCGACATGGCGGTACACGAAGTGGCTACCATTACCGCAGATCAGTCTATTTGCGCTTGCGCTCTTCAGATGAGACTCGATCACGTCGGTAGCCTTGTTGTCGTTGATGAAAATCAAACACCCCTAGGCATGATCACAGACCGTGACATTGCTATTGAAGTAGTTGCAAGAAAACTCAACCCAGAAAATTTAACCGTCAAAGACATCATGACAACCCCGGTAGTCACCGCTACTCCTACCGAAAGTATGGTTGTTGCACTCGCACGCATGCGTGAGTTTGGTGTGCGACGCCTGCCCATTGTGGATGAGCAAGGAAAACTTGTCGGTGTCATCTCCAACTCTAATCTTGTTGAAGAGCTGTCTGGGCTCTTGGATAGTTTGGTTCGCAACATACACTCATCCAAAACACGAGAAGTTGCCTTACGTTCTGAGTGAATGTTTCACGTGGGATATATACAAAAAAACAGCGGTTTTTAAACCGCTGTTTTTTTGTCAGTGTTTCACGTGAAACACTCAAGTGAACTATTTATTCTTCAACTCTAAAATCATCTGATACACATCTTCCCGGGAGATGCCCGAAACACGCGCAGAAATCGCTGCTAAACGCGAAGTTGGCAACTCGTTTACCAACTCTCTCACCCACTGTTTACCCTCATCTGACATTGCTACGTCGTTTTTTGGAGACTCATCCACCAAGATGACATACTCCCCTTTTGGTTCGTGCATCGATAACCACTCAACCAATTCTTTACCTTTTAACACAGTAAATGTTTCAAATTTCTTGGTGATTTCTCTAGCTATAACAACCCTACGATCAGGTTCAATCATATCAGCCAAATCTGATAACAATTGAATGACTCTATGTGGAGCTTCGTATAAAACAAAAGGCTCAGGGCGCCCAAGCCAATAACTGAGGGAAGACACGCGAGCTTTCTTTTGCGGAGGAACAAAGCCAACAAATGAAAAACCTGTCCCTAGAAGGCCAGAGCCAGATAAAGCTGTTATGACTGCCGATGCTCCTGGAACAGGCACTACTTTGTACCCCGACTCACGAACCGCTTTGACTACACGAGCCCCAGGATCAGACACGCAAGGCGTACCTGCGTCTGTAACCAATGCAACTCTCTTTCCTATCGTTAACAATTCAATAATTTGCTCCGCACCTTGACGTTCATTGTGCTCACGAACTGAAAGAAGCTTTACACTAATTCCAAACTTATCTAATAGTTTTCGCGTCTCTCGTGTATCTTCAGCTGCAATAACATCAGCATGAGCAAGAGTCCACAGCGCACGTAGCGTAATATCACCAAGATTGCCTATTGGCAACCCTACAATATATAGTGTGCTATCAGGAAAACTTTGTTCAGGTAAACCCGACGCTTGCATTAAAGCATTTGAAAGCCATAGATCTTTAAGGGAACTCATTGTGTCCGTCCTTTTTTCGCTCCGTTTATTAATCAGCAGTGCCATCATTAGCCTCCCGATTGTAAGCCTTGCTGCTTCCGCAGTGGATGTTTCAGCTGTCGAGAATTCACAAATTTCAACTTACGCTGAAGCTGTACAGCCTCATACCGTGGCAGGGGCTCACGAAAGCCACCTGATCGACGAGACCGCATCCCGTCCATTAAACATTGCCATGTTAATGCCGTCAGACGAGTCTCCTTTTTTGTCCGCGGCCAAAATTGTAGGTAACGGTCTCATCGCAGCAAATCGAGCAAATAACTACGGTGCAAACTTAATGCTTATTGAAGCTCCTGAAAATGTCAATATTCATGAATTGATTGACACTGCTGTCTTTGCCGGAGCTGATGTTGTCGTTGGTCCTTTGCAAAAGGATCGCGTTGAACATCTATCTGAATCTGAACAACTACCAATACCAATCGTTACATTGAACTATTCACACTTAGCCGCTCAGAATCCGGCAGACAATTTAATCATGCTTTCAGTGGCTACGGATTTAGAAGCGGAATACATTGCCAAACTAGCCATTCAGGCTCTTCCACAACCGACCTCTTTAGACAATCCGTCAAAGATTCTCGTATTAACAACAGATAAGCCTTGGGAACAAAGATTAAGTGAAGCATACATTCGTGTTTTACAGCAATCGAATATCCCATATGAGGTCTTCACAGTCACATTAGACAACCTACAAGAACTGCAAGATAAATGCCGTCCAGAATTAAGTCTAGAAGAACGCTTGAAATTCAGACACATGGAAATCGTCGCTAGCGGAGATGTAAAAGCTCTGAAGGCAATCCGCAATGAAGCTAAAACAAAAATAGCCACAGCAGAACCTCCCTATCAAGCAGCCTTACTTGCCCTTGACGCACGGACAGCCGGATTGGTTCGTAACCGACTCCCTTTGCGAACACGTGTTTGGGCCACCTCTACAACCAATCCTGGCGATCCCAGTACTAGTTCGTCTTCTTCTGCCTTAGCTTATGACTTAAACCAAGTTGTCTTTGCTGAATGCCCGCTAATTCTGCGCTACGACACACAGACATTTGAAAATAAATACGGCATCGCCATGCCCTACTCAATGCCGGCACGACGTCTCTTCTCTCTAGGACTAGATGCCTACCAAATTGCTATTAATTGGGCAAAAAACACAAAGAGCTTCCAACTTAAAGGGGAAACGGGAGATTTAACAATCGATCGGTCGCACAGTGCTTTGATTGATCGACGCCCTTCGACGTATGTCATTCATAACGGTACCCTTGTAGATGTACCAACCGATATTTTGATCGCACCTGGCGACTTTCCAGCTATCCCCGCAGTTGCCGATGAAGACTCTTTAGAAAACACTGACACTTCGAACGAATAAAGAAGTTCCCCACTATAACAACACGATAAACATTGAACTGAATATGCCATTGATCACATTGATGAATGCCCACGTTGCTTGGGGCGACCTCCCGTTATTAGACAGCGCTGATTTTTCTATCGAGCCAGGTGAACGAGTTGGCCTCATTGGACGTAATGGCACAGGCAAAAGTACTTTCCTATCCGTTTTAGCCAAACAAACAGACCTAGATGATGGTGAGTTACGAACTCAAGATGGACTTCGTACTTTGTATGTCGAACAAGAACCCATTTTGCCGCAAGCTAATAGCATTCGAGAAAGCTTAATTCTTCGTGGTCATTTATCTAATCTCGAAGACGAGCGTGAGCATTGGCGCAAAATAGCCAAATTAGAAGAATTTCTGATGAAATTCAGCCTAAATCCTGATGCACCAATCAATGAGTTCAGTGGTGGAGAGCGTAAGCGCGCAGCTTTAGCGTTAGCCTTTGCATTGGAACCTGATGTTTTATTGCTTGATGAACCAACCAATCACCTAGATATTGAAGCCATTTCTATTCTTGAAAACTTATTAAACACCGAATTTCGCTCACAACGTGCATCAATCATCATTACACATGACCGTCAGTTTCTAGACAATATCTCTACAAGAATTATTGAGTTAGATAGAGGCATCCTTCGCTCCTACCCCGGGAGTTTTTCTGCTTACGAAAGTCGTAAACAAGAAGAATTGCAGGCAGAAACTTTAGCCAACCGCCGTTTTGACAAATTCTGGGCACAAGAAGAAGTTTGGATTAGAAAAGGGATTGAAGCGCGACGCACTCGAAATGAAGGACGAGTTCGCCGCCTAGAAGAATTACGTCGACAAAGAGAAGCGCGACGTGATCGCACGGGTAGTATCAACTTAAAAATTGATGTTGGCGAAAAAAGCGGAAAAGTTGTCATTGAGACAACCGAATTAACAAAATCTTTTGGCGACCGCACTATTGTTAACAACTTAAACTTTAAGTTGCTTCGAGGAGATCGCCTTGGTCTTATAGGACATAATGGCGTTGGTAAAAGTACGTTGATCAAACTCCTTCTCGGAAGTCTTTCACCTGACCAAGGAGAAGTTAAGCTAGGTACAAATTTACAAATTGCTTATTTTGATCAGTTACGAGAACAACTAGATCTAAGCAAAACAGTAGCCGAAACAATTTCTCCTGGTTCTGAATGGGTAGACATTGGAGGACAACGTAAACACATCATTGCTTACATGGGAGACTTCTTATTCCCGCCGAGAAGAGTTAATGTCCCTGTTAGCTCCCTGTCTGGCGGGGAGCGGAATAGACTACTGTTAGCTAGACTGTTTGCCCTACCCGCAAATTTACTTGTTTTAGATGAACCAACCAACGACCTTGACATCGACTCACTGGAAATGCTCGAACAGACATTGTCGGCATATCCTGGGACAATTATTCTCGTCAGTCATGATCGTCGTTTCCTTGACAACGTCGTAACAGAAGTTCTAGTTCCAGATGAAAATGGATGTTGGACAGAATATGTTGGTGGCTATTCTGACTGGTTAAGACAAAAACCGAAGATAGCTACCCCCGTCGTACAAACGACTTCTGAACCCTCACAATCAAAATCATCACCAAAAGTCCGCTTAAGAGATCAAAAAGTTCGGATGAGTTACAAAGAAACACAAGAACTTGAAGCTCTACCTAAACGCATTGAAGATCTCGAAAAAGAACAAGAGGCACTGATGCAAGAAATGAGCTCTCCTACATATCACATGAAATCAAGTGAAGAATTACGAAAAGATGCTGAAAAAGCAAAGAGCATCGAAGAGAGCATCAACAATAGTTATACGCGATGGGAAGAGTTAGAGAAAAAACGCTTAGAAACCCTTAACTAGAGCTACTCCCCTAATCTCATTAGGGGAGTAACCTTTCGGCAACGCATTTAAATGCTATTCATGACAGGTTCCAAGAGGAGGAACGTACTGTGTTAGATCAAAAAACTGAGATTACTTCATTTCACTTAGAGTCTTGTACCACTTTGCCAGAGCTTTTTACCAACAGTGTTCATCTCTATCCCCATCACGAAGCTATACGTCAATTTAATAAATCTCGCAAGATATGGGAAAGCACCACCTATCAACAACTTAATAAAGCGATTACTCAGTGGAGAAAAGCATTTTCCCTATTGGATCTACCAAAAGGAACTCGAGTGGGTATCCTTATTCCCAATGGCATTGACCACGTATGCGCCGATCAAGCCGCGTTAGCAAATGGACTAGTAACCGTACCATTACATGCGATTGATACACCTGGAGCAAGCGCATTTATTCTTTCGGATAGTCAAGCTAAAGTTTTAATTACAAACAATATCAATCGTTGGTTAAACATTGCTAAGGCCATCGATAAACTGCCACATTTGACTCATATCATCATCACAGAAGAGTTTCCTACACCCTCATTAGATAGCAACCAAATTATTTTTAGCCTCAGCGAATGGCTCGCCGCATCTAACTCACAGCCCATTCCATCAATAGCTCCTCAAGAATCCGACCTCGCTAGCATCGTTTATACCTCTGGAACGACAGGACGCCCGAAAGGAGTTTTATTAACTCATAAAAACATCGTCAGTAATGTTAAAGCAACGTTGAAGTGCGTCGCTCCTAGATCAGGGGATGTTTTTCTGTCAATCCTTCCTTTATCTCACACATTTGAACGAACAGCTGGTTACTATCTTGCTTTGGCTACAGGATGTACCATCGCCTACAACCGCTCGATATTACTTCTTGCTGAGGATCTTAAAAAGATTCGTCCCAATGTAATTATTGCCGTTCCTCGAGTATATGAACGGTTTTATGCTCGCATCAAAGAGGATCTCAAAAAGGCTAGCCAATTCAATCGTTACCTTTTCAATCAAGCTGTAGAAACCGGTTGGAGAGATTTTTGTCATCACAACAAACTACCTACCGAGCCGAGTCACGACGCTTGGTTCGATTTTTTATTGAAACCTCTCTACAAAAATATTGCCTCACGACTATCCACGCAATTCGGGGGACGTCTCCGTATTGCCATCTCAGGAGGCGCGTCGCTCAACAAAGAAATTGCTAGAACGTTTTGCAGTTTAGGTCTGCCTATTATTCAAGGGTATGGCATGACAGAAGCTAGCCCGATTATTTCGGGTAATTCGCTTACACTCAACCAACCCAACACCGTCGGCTTACCTTTTGAAAACGTACAAATTCGATTAAGTAACGAGGGCGAAATACAAATCAAAGGAGCAAGCATTACAAACGGCTACTGGAATCGCCCTGAAGATACCGCGCATGCATTTACAGCTGATGGTTGGTTTAAAACAGGGGATATCGGGGAATTCACCCCTGACGGCTTGCTCAAAATTAAAGGGCGCATTAAAGAAATCATCGTCACCAGTACAGGAGAAAAGATACCCCCTGCAGACCTTGAAAGCGCGATTGAAACCAACGACCTCTTTTCTCAGTGTTATATTGTTGGTGAAAATCGTCCATATTTAGGGCTCATCACAGTCCTATCACCGACAGGATGGGAAGCGCTAGCTCACGAATGTCATGTAGACCCTACTGATCTAACGAACTTAAACATCCCAGCGGTGAAATCTTTAGCACTTAAACGTGCTAAAGAAGCTGCAAAAGATTTTCCTAACTATGCATTACCGAGAGCGATTGTACTGACCACAACCCCGTGGACAATTGAGAACGGGCTTATCACCCCAACCCTCAAACTCAAGAGAATTCCCCTTTCTCAAAAATTTGAAAAAGAAATTGCTCAACTGTACGCAACGCATGGTTAATGCTTACATAACTAGCAAAACAATTTAAGCAAGAACCATTCTTATCTTTAGTACAATGACGCACCTACTTTTTTTGTATCGATGTAATAAATGAGCACCAATAGCTACCAACCACAGCCGCGGAAACTTTTACCAGAATGGATGATCGGTATGACAGACCGCATCATGGATTACTACACAAAACGATACTTGCATTGTGATCCTGTCATCCTGCAAAATCCCCCTCCCCCACAGGAAGGGCACAAATATTTGTTGTACGCTCATATCCCGTTTTGTCATACTCTTTGTTCGTATTGCACTTTCCATCGTTTTCTTTTTAAAGAACACGTTGCGCGTGCGTATTTTGTGAATTTGCGTAAAGAAATGGACTATGTCAAAGCCCTAGGCTATGACTTCCATTCCATGTATGTTGGCGGTGGTACCACAACCATCATTGAAGAAGAGCTGATTAGAACGCTAGAACACGCGAAAAAACTCTTTCCGTCCATTAAAGAAATCTCGTGCGAAACCGATCCTCAAATCATTACCACGCCTCAATTTAAAAACTTGAAGGGGTTGGTCGATCGTATGTCGATTGGCGTTCAAAGCTTTAATGATGAACTATTAAAGCTTTCCGATCGATACGAAAAGTTCGGGTCTGGAGAACAAATTTTTGAGCGTCTTCAGTATGCTCAAGAGCTATTCCCCACTTGCAATATTGATATGATGTTTGGTTTCCGAGGTCAAACATTAGATATGTTGCATGACGATATGGAAAAGATTTGGCAGCTCAATCCGCGCCAGGTCACAACCTATCCGTTGATGGTCACATCTCAAACACGTAAGAGTGTGAAAAACGTGATAGCCGCTGGAGGCAATCAGCTCGCTGATCAATACCGTGTTATTTTGGACACCCTAGGCTCTCGTTATAACCATTTAACATCCTGGACGTTTGGACGTACTCACGATGAGGGGTTTGACGAATATGTCGTAGACTATGATGAATATTTGGGCGTAGGTTCTGGTGCTTTCAGTTTTCTGAATGACAGTCTCTACGTTAATACATTTAGCTTGCGCCGATATGGCGAACGTATTGCCAATGGTAATACGGGGGTTGAACGCAGACGTCAATTTGACCAACATGCCAT
Source organism: uncultured Sutterella sp. (assembly GCA_937943605.1). Lineage (GTDB taxonomy): Bacteria > Pseudomonadota > Gammaproteobacteria > Burkholderiales > Burkholderiaceae_F > Sutterella. The sequence continues at coordinate 77,711 of CALEAW010000064.1, forward strand.
TCTTCAATATCGTTTGATGTTAGGTCTGTTCTCTCATCGTCTTTCTCGAAAGTACTTCCGAGAAGTTCACGGGGTTGATGTAGATAGAGCACTAACTAAAGAAATGTTAGGCTTAAAAATTGCAGGGGCAATTAAGGACGACCCAACTGACCCTGACAATATTATTGTCACTGATGCTGGTAAATTCCTGGGTTTAGTCATGATGAAAGCCTTCTACTCTGCTATGGATAATGTCCGAGCAGAGTTGAGACAACCGCTCAAAGAAGAAGATTACTCCTAAGTTTTACTCCTTCTGAAATCCAAACCTCGAACAAGAACTTCTTCATTGTTCGAGGTTTTTTACTTCTTGCGCCTAGAAAAAACAGCAAAAATTGGTCTAGGTAATTAGTTAGAATGTAAACCCTTTCACCTCTCGATTGACAAAGATTAACAGTTTGTACTTTTTATTTCGATTTCATCAAAATTTCTTCGCCACAAACACGCCTCTACTACTTTTAGGTAGATCTCATTAACGCAAACCCCCTTAAAATGCACAGCGTGTTTCACCGAAACGCATGGCTTTTATATGCAATCCGTTTCGTTTCAAAAATTCAGCACGTTGTATCTGTGATTGGCTTCCCCCGAGTTCAGCTTTTCTGACTCTGCCACTCAGAGATTTCACAAGGAACTTTTTAAGTTCTGCTGATTCTGGAGAGTTTTTCAATGTCCAACAATACGATCACGGTTCGTACGTACCTCCCTGGCGCCAACGCCCACGGAGAAGACGGACCTGCTTATCAGGGTAATCTCCGAAAGGGAGAACTCCGTAGCATCATTCATATCAACCAAGACCGTTGCGTCGGTTGCGATACGTGCTCTAAATTCTGCCCCGTTGACGCCATTGCTGGCGGTCTCGGTGCGAAGCATCACATTATTGAAGACGCTTGTCTTTATTGCGGCCAGTGCTTGATTGCTTGCCCGTTCGAAGCCATTGAGCAAATGAGCTTCGTCGATCAGGTCGAGAAGGCTCTCGCTGACAAGTCTCGTGTCTGCGTTGCTCATCCGTCTCCTGCTGTTCGCGTGTCTCTTTGTGAAGAATTCGGTGGCAAGCCTGGTGAATTGTCTACAGATCAGATGTCTAATGCTCTTGAAGCTCTTGGCTTCAAAGTCTATGACTGCAACAACTCGGCAGACCAGACCATCCTTGAAGAAGGCACAGAATTCATCAAGAAAGTACGCTATTGGTTGCTCAACGATCGTAGCGATGACGTCAAGGAAATGGCCGAACATCCGTTCCCGCATTTCACGTCCTGCTGCCCTGCCTGGATCAAAAACATGGAAACCAACCATGCCGATTTGATTCCGCATATTTCCACGGCTAAGTCGCCGCTTCAAATGGGTGGTGCGCTCGCCAAGTCTTGGGGTGCTAAGCATCTCTTCAAGTGCGATCCACGTAAAATCTTCTTCGTTTCCGTCACGCCTTGCACAGCCAAAATCTTTGAAGCAGCTCGTCCTGAAATGAATAGCGCTTGGAAATGGGCCAAGGAAAATGGAATGATTCCTGAAGACACCCCGTCCTATCAGGATATTGATGCATGCCTTACCGCTCGTGACCTCGCTGAACTCTTGCGTCGTAAGGGTATCAACCCTCTTACTATGTCCAAGAAGCGTGAGCGTGGCGCCCTCGAAATCTACACTGGCGCTGGCACGATCTTCGGTAACTCTGGTGGTGTGATGGAAGCCGCTTTGCGTACAGCTTACTTCGTTCTCGCAGGTCAAGAACTCAAGAACGCTGACATCGAAATCGTTCGTGGCTACAATAACGCGATCGTTGAAGCAACGATCCCGGTTCCGTTACAAGCTAAGGGTGGCGAAGTTGCAGAAATCCGTGTTTGCGTTGTTAATGGGGCCAACCAAGGACTCGAAGAAGTTCTTCGTCGCATCCGCATTGACAAGAACCGCTATCACTTCGTCGAAGTTATGAACTGCCCTGGTGGTTGCGTTAACGGTGGTGGTCAGCCTGTTCAACCTGTTGGTACGGCATGGCTCAACCCGACGATCCCACTCCCACTGCGTGCCTAACTTTTGTCGCAAGGATTTAAATAATGTTCTCTGAAAACTATGATTACGCCGAGCGCCCTGCTGCGTTGATTTTAGGTCGCCGCGGTTTTCTGAAGGTTGTCGGTCTCTGCGTTGGTGCTGTGGCTGTTTGCGGTTACGCCATTGGTGACTTGATCGCTCGTCGCGGTGTGATTATCAAGGCTCGTCAGGCTGGTCTCTATCAAGACGACAAGCTCTGCCAGGCGATGGGGCTTACGTCTTCCCACCAGAATCCTACTGTGATGCAGATCTATAAGGATCTTGGTGCCAAACCGACTGATCACACCATGCATGAATTGCTCCATACTCACTACTATCCGCGTACGATGCTCGCGTCCATAACGGAGGCACACCATGGCTAATGACCGTATTCTTCGTTTCCACGCCCCCGATAAGGTGTTCCACTCCGTGAACGCTATCACGTGGTTCGCCTTGCTCTTTACGGGCGTTTATGCTTATTTTTGCAATCCTGAAGCTAGCGCTGCAGAAGCAACGATGCTCGCTCACCTTATTCTTGGTGTAGTGTTCACGTTTAACCTGCTAGGCTTCATCGTGCTTGCTCCTGATCGTTTTGCTCTCATTCTTCGCGCTTGCTTGGAATGGGATCGCAACACGATCATGTGGTTCCGCAACTTTGGTGGCTATCCTCGCCGCTTCTTCAAGATTCCCTTTGGTCCTGTTGAAGTACCGCCTCAGGGTCGCTATAACGGTGGTCAGAAAGCTTCCTACTTGCTCTTCATGGGCATGATCGCCGCTTTGACAGTTACGGGTTGGATGCTTTGGATCGGCGCACCGCTTCTTGGTAAGGCAGCTTTCTTGTGGACTTTCTACTTCCACGTTTGGGGCTCCATTATCGTTTCCGTGTTGGTCGTTTGCGCTCATATTCCGCTTGCTCTCCTCTCAATGGAACACTTCAAGGGTATTTGGCGTCTTGGCCCCGGTACGATTTCTGTTGAAGCTGCCGAACATCACGCTCCGACCTGGTTCGAACGTGACGTTGTGCGCACCAACATTGAAAAGTAATCCTCTCTGATCAATAGATCATTGATGTGATATAAAAGAAGGCAGTCTCTTGACTGCCTTCTTTCGTTTTTGAGAGTCAAAGAAATTATCTTTTTGACCTTTTTTGCCTATGAAGAAAATCATGGTTGAAACCCCAAAAGGCTTACGACTCCACATCGGTCTCTTTGGTAAACGCAATGCGGGCAAAAGCTCGCTAATTAATGCCCTGACCAATCAAAATATTTCTATCGTTTCTGACGTTGCAGGAACAACAACTGATCCTGTTGAAAAAGCCTGTGAATTAGCACCGATAGGGCCTGTTGTCCTGATTGATACTGCTGGCATTGATGATATTGGTCCCCTTGGATTAGCGCGCGTCGAACGAACAAAGAATGTTTTGCAATGGGTTGACATTGCCATTATTGTCGGCAACGCTCAAAACTTTGACCGCTATGAAGAAGATTTAATAAAAGAAGCCCTTCAGCTCGGCACCCCTACTATTTTGGCTCTAAATAAATCGTCTTTATACCCTATTGATTCAGTTTTCTTAAACAGAATCCGCTCGTTCGGATTACCTTTTGTTCAAACGGACGCACAAGATCGTATTGGTATTGAAGATCTGCGACAAGCCATCATTTCCATAGCTGCTGACCATATCCCCGAAGACCGACTATTAGTCGGAGACTTAGTCGGCGCAGGAGATACGGTGATTCTCGTGACTCCGATAGATACAGGCGCACCCAAAGGAAGACTCATCCTCCCTCAGGTTCAAGCTATTCGAGAACTCTTAGATGCACATGCTAAATGTTTTGTCGTACAACAAGACAAAGTCTCTGAGTGTCTCAACGAGCTACGTAAACCTCCTAAACTTGTCATAGCAGATTCACAAGTCATCATGGATGTAGCAAATCAAACACCAGAGAGCATCCCGCTGACAACTTTTTCCATCCAAATGGCTTACTCAAAATCTGATGTCATTTCTATGGCTGAAGGAACTGCCGCTTTAGCTTCCTTGCAAGACGGAGATCGAGTACTCATATGTGAAACCTGTAGCCACCATCCTCAAAAAGATGATATTGGCCGCGTCAAGATCCCTCGTTGGCTTAAACAAAAAACAGGAAAAAATCTCATCATCGAAATCGCAGTTGGTAAAGACTTCCCTGTCGATTTAAGTCCCTATAAGGTTCTTATTCAATGCGGCGGTTGTGTTGTCACAAGACGCCATATGCTGTCACGCTTACGAGCAGCACGTGCCCAAAATGTCCCTATGACCAATTACGGCTTAACCATATCATATTTACAGGGGGTTATCGAGCGTGTCTTGCTTTGTCATCCTGATGCCTTAGTAGCCTATAAAAAAGCTCTTGAGCGAGCAACAAATTAATTCTCCATAAGCAAAATCAGCAAAAAAAAGGTAGGTTTGCATAAGCTAATAAACTTAGACAACACCTACCTTTAAATAATAACAGCTCAGGAACTAATCAAACTTCTGATGCATTTCGCGTGTCGTATGGAATACAACCTGGGGCCAATGCTTCATTGTTGTCTCGAGGTTATAGATGGATGTAGCAAGATACACAATATTCCCGTTCACATCAGTTGCTAATCGAGCTTCTTGTTCCTTGAAGAAATCTTTGCGGGTTTGTTCATCCGGGAAGGACAGCCAACGTGCTGTTGACACCTCTGTGGACTCATAAATCGCATCAACCTTATATTCAGTCGCAAGACGCTGAGCCACAATTTCAAACTGCAAGTGCCCCACGGCGCCAAGCAGAATATTTCCGAACTCACCCGTGAAAACCTGAATAGCTCCTTCTTCACCGAGTTCCTGTAAGCCCTTCTGCAATTGTTTTGCTTTAAACGGATCTTTGCTTCTTGCTGCTCGGAACAATTCTGGCGCAAAGCTAGGAATACCAGTAAAGGCTAACTTTTCCCCTTCGGTTAAAGTATCCCCAATATGCAATTGACCATGGTTGTATATACCAATAATGTCACCTGCTACAGCATCGGTCATCACTACACGATCTTGAGCCATAAACGTCAAAGCATTCGGGATTTTCATATCTCGACCTTCTCGAGTATGAAAAACCTTCATTCCTTGAGAGTACCGACCTGAACAAACTCGGAAAAAAGCAATACGGTCACGGTGACGAGGATCCATGTTAGCCTGGATTTTGAACACAAATCCAGAAAATGGCTTCTCTGTAGGTTCAACTGTTCGTACACCAGCATCACGAGCCTGCGGAGAAGGTGCCCACTGTACCAAAGCATCTAAAACATCCTGCACCCCAAAGTTATTAACCCCAGAGCCAAAGAAAACAGGACTTTGTTCACCAGCTAGGAACTTCTCTAACTCAAACGGTTCAGTGGCGCCTTGAACAAGCTCAATAGACTCACGAACATAAGGCATTTCCATTGGGAATAAACGATCTAATTCAGGATTATCCAATCCAACAATCGTTTCTCGATTAGCGCTTAACCGTTCTTCGCCTGCGGTGAATCGTACTAGTTCATTTTTAAGTAGCGAAAATACGCCACGGAACGTTTTACCCATCCCAATTGGCCAAGTAATTGGTACGCACTGTAACTTCAAGACATTTTCAATTTCACCAATCACATCCAAAGGATCACGCACTTCTCGGTCAAGTTTGTTGATAAAAGTGATGATCGGCGTTTTACGCATTCGACAGACTTCCAAGAGTTTAATTGTCTGCGCTTCCACACCCTTTGCCGCATCAATCACCATCACAGCAGCATCAACCGCCGTAAGAACACGATATGTATCTTCAGAAAAGTCTTCGTGCCCTGGAGTATCAAGCAAATTAATCACATGATCAGCGTAATGGAACTGCATGACCGAACTAGTCACAGAAATACCACGCTGTTTTTCAACCTCCATCCAGTCGGAGGTTGCATGACGCGCAGCTTTACGCCCCTTAACCGCGCCAGCCATCTGAATAGCACCTCCGAAGAGGAGTAACTTTTCAGTTAGTGTAGTTTTACCCGCGTCAGGGTGAGAAATAATAGCAAAGGTGCGACGCATATCAACATCACGCAACAATGCAGGATTAGGACTCGTCATAACCGAGGAAATTCTCTTTTCGTCAAATTCAAAATAAACTATTTAGCCCAGTTAATTAACTGGGCTAAACGGGCGATCATTTTAACAGAGCTAGCTCTCCAATTCAGTTGAAGAACTAGCCCCTTTTTACCACTATCGTCGAAGCTTTGAAAAAGCCGTTGCCATTGCTCCTAAGGGCTTCTTATCCTTCACTATTTTCGATATCCGTTCTTTCGATACTCCTGATTCTGAACGCATACTAAGACTAATACGCCGCCGCTTGACATCAACATCTAAAACTCGCACTTTCACAATTTTGCCAACCTTCACAACGTCGCGAGGATCAGCAACCCGATGATTGGAAAGCTGAGAAATATGAACCAGTCCGTCTTGATGTACACCCACATCAACAAACGCACCAAAAGCAGCTACATTTGTTATAACCCCCTCTAACGTCATGCCTAATTTTAAATCTTCGAGTTGAGTGATACCTTCAGCAAATTTAGCCATCCTGAATTCTGGTCTAGGATCTCGCCCTGGCTTTTCCAATTCCGAAATAATGTCTCTGACAGTAGGAATACCAAATCTTTCGTCTACAAAATCGCTCGGTCGTAATTGACGTAAAACACTAGTGTTACCAATTAACTGCCCAACCTCTAAGCCTGTTTGCTTCATGATTCTCAAAACAACAGGATAGGCTTCAGGATGAACTGCTGAAGCATCTAATGGATTATCTCCATTTACTATGCGTAAAAAACCCGCTGATTGTTGGAACGTCTTCACTCCAAATCTAGGCACCTCCATTAATTGTTCACGGGTCTTATAGGCACCATGAAGACTACGATAACTTACAAGAGCCCGTGCACGCGAAAGCGATAAACCAGCAACATGGGATAACAAGGCCGCACTAGCCGTATTCACATCTACGCCCACAGCATTAACGCAATCCTCAACTACCGATTCGAGTCTACGAGTCAACTTGTGTTGATCCACGTCATGTTGATATTGCCCTACTCCAATAGCCTTAGGCTCAATTTTCACTAGCTCAGCTAAAGGATCTTGAATACGGCGAGCTATTGACACCGCCCCGCGATAACTAACATCTAGGTCAGGGAATTCCAACGAAGCTAGCTCAGAAGCCGAATAAACAGAAGCGCCCGCCTCACTAACAACCATAAAAACAAAGTTTAATTGAGGCTCTCTACGCTTTAATTCTTCAATAAGATCGACCGTCTCTCGACTCGCCGTACCATTTCCAATCGCCAACAACTCGATCGAATGACATCGAATAAGCCGGCTTAAAAGAACAATTGCCTCTTCCTTTTTTGTCTGACTAGCAAACGGGAAAATAATCCCTACCTCTAGCAATTTTCCTGTCTCATCAATTGCTGCTATCTTTGTACCTGTACGAATCCCAGGGTCTAAACCTAAAACCCGTTTTTGACCCGCTGGAGCAGCCAACAACAAATCTTTCAAGTTCGCACCAAATACATCAATAGCATCCGTTTCAGCCATTTCTTTAGCGCGAGAGATCACTTCGGACTCAAGACTTGCCTTCAATTTAACTCGCCAGGCCCACCGACAACATTGCCAAAGCCATGAATCTGCGGATCGGCCTTGTTGCCCACGCTTATAAAAGTCCGAAATTCGACAAATAGGTTCATCATCAGAATAAGCCAATACTATGGACAACGATAATACACCCGCCGTTTGTCCTCGTAACATCGCCAACATCCGATGCGATGCAATTTGAGCCACTGGCTCTTGATAGTCAAAATAATCCTGAAATTTTGCACCTTGCTCAGTCATGCCATCAACCACACGACTAACCAAAGAGCCTTCCTTAAATAGCCACTCACGCAACATAGCTAACAAATCAGAATCCTCACTGATTTTTTCAGCCAAAATATCACGTGCGCCTGTCAAGGCCGCTTTAACATCGCTAACGCCCTTAGGGACAGACACATAGGTAACTGCGCAATCTTCAGGATCGAGGGTTGGATCGTTCCACAACTGAAGTGCCAATGGCTCTAAACCTGCCTCACGAGCCATAGTTGCGACACTTTTACGGCGAGGACGAAATGGTAAATACAAATCCTCTAAGCGCTGTTTGCTCTCGGCCGCCTGAATTTTTTCTTCCAATTCAGGCGTTAAACTACCTTGATTACGAATACTCTCGAGCACCACTTGACGACGAGTTTCTAACTCTCGTAAATAACTCAATCGTTCTTCAAGCAACCTTAGCTGGCGATCATCCAATCCACCCGTTTTTTCTTTGCGATAGCGAGCAATAAACGGAACAGTACACCCCTCATCAAGAAGCGACACTGCCGCTTGAACTTGATAAAGTTTCGCCTGAATATCGATGGCGATGATTTCAAAAATTCGAGTCTCTGTGTGCATCATTTTTATAAAAAAAGGGGTGCGTTTTAGGCACCCCTTTATAAATAGTTACCTCAATTATGACTTCACCCCTGATTGCGCATCTTTTAGGATACGTTCAATAAGAACACGATCCTTGGCCTCATAAGCCTGACGACGTAATGACATCACCATAGGATTGTCATTATCACTGGAACTCTGCTCCTCATATACGAAACGAACAAACAAGCTCCCAGCTTCAGGTTCTTCAATTTGAATCAGAAATGCCGAAGCCGGCCAACTTTCGCCAGCAGAAACACTCGTACGCGCTTCGTTCCCATCAACAAGAACAACGGTATCAGTAAGACGAAACTGCCCAAAATCAATCTCTCTATTTAGACATTGAGCCCCCTCTTGAGTTGTTTCCTCAAGCACTTTGGAAGCAACCATATGCTCAACATACAACTCTGGATAACGCATCGCATGCTCAATACCTGCCCACAATTGCTCCCTGGAAATCAGAGCAGGAATTCGAATTATGTGTTCGTGAATCTTTCGCATATAACACCTTGTAACTTACTCAACTGCATGCGCTCGATCTTTTTCACCTAGCAAATACCTCTCTAACCATTGACTGTATCGAGATACCATAAAGCTAAACACAAAATAGACCGATGCAATGAAAACGTACCCTTCAATGAAGTATGAACGCCAAACAGCATCACCTAGAGCCAATCTTAAACTACCCGTTAAGTCATACATGGAGACAACCGTTACAAGAGATGTATCCATGAAACATGACAATAAACTGTTTACAAAAGCAGGAATTATCGCGACAAGAGCTTGAGGCAAAATTACGTTAGTGTAAACTTGGACTTGCGTTAACCCTAGAGAGGCGGCGGCATCAAACTGACCGTGAGGAATGGTTTGCATTCCCCCTCGTACAATTTCAGCCATATACGCTGCTTGGAATAATGCAATACCTACCGCAACTCGCCAGAAAGGATCAATTCTCATCCCTGCAGGTAAAATCAACGGGAAAATAAAGGCAGCAACAAACAATACTGTTATCAAAGGAACGCCACGAACTAATTCGATATAACCCGTCGATACAGCAGATAAGACAGGCATTTTACTGCGTCGTCCCAAAGCTAACAGTATGCCGAGTGGAACAGATGCAGCCATCCCAAATAAAGTGAGCATAATCGTTAGCGGAAGTCCCCCCCACATATCCGTGGAGATTTTTTCCAAACCCAACACACCACCAACCATTAAACTAAAGAAAGTAACCAGTACTACTATCCACAACACACACAAAGTTTTCAAGTACGGCTTGCGCCACATCAGAGGAAGAGCACTTAACGCTAACATCCCTAATACAATCCCTGTCGCCAGCGCTGCACGCCATTGCAGATGGAAAGGGTAGCGTCCAAAAATAATTAAGCGCCATTTTTCAACCACAAACCCCCAACACGCCCCACTTCCTTGTTGACAAGCTTGTACATCTGGCACCCATACCGCATTTAAAACACCCCAAACCATCAATTTAGTAAAAATGGCTATAACCACAACAGCAATGAGTACTGTTAAACATGTCGCAGGAATTGAATAAAAATATTTCCTGCGCATACGTTCAATGAATGAACCGCTGAAAGAACTTTCTGCAATCATTTCCACCAACCTCTTACTGTGGTGCTCGCATAATACGAGCATTCAAACGATTCATCAAAACAGAAATGATCAAATTCAGCAGTAAGTACACGCACATAATGATGCAGATCACCTCTAATGCCTGAGCACTCACATTGATAGCTGTATTACCAATATTGACAAGATCAGGATAGCCCACCATAACAGCTAAAGAAGAGTTTTTCGTCAAATTCATAAACTGACTAGCTAGCGGCGGGATCACCAAACGCATCGATTGAGGGAATATGACGTAACTGACAGTTTCAGTCAAAGTCATCCCTAGGGCAAAGCCCGCATTCCACTGTTCTGACCGAACAGCGAGTACGCCTGCACGTACAATTTCCGCAATTGCAGCCGACGTAAACATCGTCAACCCTAAACTTAACGCCAAAAACTCAGGCGATATTTGGCCCCCACCTTGTAAAGAAAAACGTGTTTGTACAGGGTACTCCCATCCAGTTAGAACCCCACAAAACATCCATCCCAAACCAAAACTAACAACAAACACAGTAATGCCTGTTAGATTAGCCATTAACCCTGTCATCCATCGTTGACTCACCCAGGCTGTTCCTATGCCTAAGATCAATCCAACAATCGAAGAAATAACTAAAGCCCACCAGCCAATTATCGGGCACGCGAATTGAAAACCCGATTTTGACAAAAATAACCAACTTCCAATATGTAAAGCAGACCGTCCAGCTGGAAGCAACTCTGTTACAACCAAATAGAAAGCCAACAACAAAACTAGCAACGGTATATTTCGATACACCTCAACATGTGCTGTACCTAAAAAACGAACTAACGGATGGCGAGACAATCTCATCAATCCAACGACCACACCTAACACTGTCGCCGCAATAATGGAAACAAACGATACCTTGATAGTATTCACAATACCTACCAAGAAGGCTCTACCCATATGGTCTGCACTAGTAAAAGGAACTAAAGCTTCGCCAATATCAAAACCCGCAGGATTATTCAAAAATGCAAACCCACTATGAATATGTCTTTCCGCTAAATTATCAGACACATTCATTGCAACACCTGCTAAAAAGGCAACGAGTAATAGTATTAAAAGAGCTTGCACCGTGTACTCTTTACGCCTTCTTACTCTTTCTCGCTCTTTCCAGGCATCATCGCCAAAAATACCAAAAGATTCTCTAGATAGCATGTGACTTTCATTAACTGACAAAAGGCCCCAAAGTGTGATTGCACTGGGGCCTTTTGTTATAAAAACGGGACTATCTACCTAGACAGACAAATTATCGAACCGGCATGGCATACATCAAACCACCATCAGTCCATAAACGATTAAGTCCTCTAGGTAAATTGAGCGGAGTTTTCGGACCAAAAAAAGCGTTCCAAGATTCTCCGTAATTTCCGACCTGAGTAACAATTCTATAAGACCAATCCTTATCAAGACCAATCATTTTGCCCATATCCTCACTACACCCCAATAAACGCAAAACATTGGGGCTAGTACTCGTCTTTTTCAATTGTTCAGCATTAGCCTTGGTGATCCCTAACTCTTCAGCTTCAATCATCGTATCAAATGACCAACGAACAATCTGGAACCACTCATCGTCGCCACGGCGAACAGCTGGGCCTAAAGGTTCTTTAGAAATCACCTCTGGCAAAATCTCATACTGTTGTGGATTAGATGCCAAGGTGCGCATCCCTGCTAAATCTGACATATCCGTCGTATAAACCTGGCATCGTCCAGATAAGAAGGCAGACTGCGTCGCTTCCGTTGTATCAAATACAACTGTTTTATAACTCATCTTGTGAGAGTTGAAGTAGTCAGCCAAAGTCTTTTCAGAAGAAGTCCCAGATTGAACACAAATCGTGGCACCATCTAATTCTTTAGCGCTTTTGATACCATATTCCTTCGGGACAATAAAACCCTGCCCATCGTAATAAGACACAGCGACAAACACCGATCCCTGGCTCGCATCGCGCGTCATCGTCCAGGTCGTATTACGAGCCAAAATATCAATCTCACCAGCCTGTAAAGCCGTAAAACGCTGTGGTGAGCTCAATGGCACGAATTTGACCTTATCAGCATCCCCTAGAACGGCAGCTGCAACAGAACGGCAAATATTGACATCTAATCCATGCCAATTTCCTTGACTATCAGCACTGGAAAATCCCGGAGCCGAAGTGTTCACACCGCAAAGAACATGACCTCTCTTTTTTACGGCATCTAACGTTACACCAGCTAACGCAGGAGTCGCGATAGCACTCGTAGCCAATAAGGCAGCCATTGACAGAAGTCTCTTCTTCATTTGAAATATCCTCGAACTATGGAGACCCGTTTTAATGAAATCTAGCCACCTCAAAGAAGTCGCAATAGGGCCTTAAACTCAAGGCTTAAGTTTAACCTTTGCCTACCAAAAGAAGATATTTTTTTTGCTGACATAAGGTCTGTGACAAATCTTCTATTTTATTTTGCTTAGAGAGGGTGTCATTTCAAGCATTGCATATTTTTTTGCTTCTAAAACAGGAGCTTAGAATGCCACATGTTACAATGACGCCTCCCTCAACTACCCGCTTACCTTATGTCTGTTTATACAGAACTTCTTTTATTATCAGCCCTTATCCTACTTAGCGCGTACCTTAGTTGTGCTGAAATTTCTCTAGCTTCTGCTCGTAGTACACGTCTAAGAAATCTCGTTGACGAAGGAGATGCTCGTGCGCAGCTCGTATTAGACCTACAAGAACATCCTGGTTTATTCTTTTCAACCATTCAAGTGGGTACGAATGCACTCGCTCTTCTTGGGGGCATTGTTGGCATTGCTGCGTTTACCCCCTTCTTCATCTGGTGTTTAGCGCCAGTGATTTCCGCTGACTTCCATCGTGAAGTGGCCTATCTCATTGCCTTTTTACTCTCCACGTTGCTCTTCGTTATTTTTGGCGATCTTCTACCAAAACGTCTTGCTGTTGCCAAACCTGAAGAAACCGCGATTGCAGTTGTTCGCTCAATTTCAGTGATCATAAAAATTTTGCGTCCGCTTGTTTTTCTATTAGAAAAACTGTCTGACACCTTCATGAAAGGCTTGGGCTACTCAACTAAACGACAAGACACGATTACATCTGAAGACATCTTAGCGAGTGTAGGAGCAGGCACTGCAGCTGGCGTAATCGCCCCTCAAGAAGAGGCAGTAATTCAAAATGTCTTCGATCTAGAAAGTCGCCTTGTTCCTTCAGCAATGACTCCTAGAGAAAACATTGTCTATTTCACATTGGATGATCCAGAAGACGTTGTTCGAACCAAAATTTCTAACGTTCCCTATAATCGGTTCCTTATTTGCGATAAAGATTTAGATCACATTATTGGCTACGTTGATTCAATGCATATTCTGCGACAAGTGTTAAATGACAAACCTATTTCTTTTAAAGAACCAGGCGTCGTCCAAACCTGTCCTTTCATCCCAGACAGCCTAACCTTATCTGAAGTTTTAGATGTTTTTCAACGTACTCGTAGCGACTTTGCTGTCATTCTGAATGAATACGCCTTAGTCGTTGGTGTGATTACGATTAACGATGTGATGAGTACCGTTATGGGTGAACTCGTTACTAACGCTGATGAACTTCAAATTATCGAACGCGAAGACGGAACTTGGTTAGTCGACGGTTCAACTCCGATTGATGATCTAGAACATGCTTTAGATATTGAAGAATTTCCAGAGGATACTACGTATGAAACCGTCGCTGGTTTCATGATGTACATGTTACGAAAAATCCCCAAACGTACCGACAAAGTAGTATGGGCAGGCTATACATTCGAGGTTTTGGATGTAGATAACAACAAAATTGATCAAATTTTCGTAACTCGTAACAAAATCAAAGACTAATCTCCAAAAAGAGGCGTGTTGCAAAGTTCAGGAAAATCTGATTTTGTAACACCCTCTTTTCACATCGCTCCCTTTTCGTAAATGTCGTAGTGGGCGCACTCAATTTGGCAACTTTATTCAACGCCTTTCTGGGTTATTGATCGGCAAAGAAGAGCTGAATGATCACGATCATATCGATGCCGACCCTAGTTTTCTCGCTGCTACTGGTTTATCAGCGACCTCTGGATGTGCATCTTTATGCAAATTTGAGAACTCCCTCAACGAGGGAACCCTTCGCGCCATGCAAAAGAGCTTACGAGAGTTGTTTATTCACTACTCTCCGAGGAATCCTGATGTTCTTTGGGTGGATGTCGACTGTACGCCTATCTATGTCTGCGGTAATCAGGAGAACAATGAATATTCTGGTCATTACCGATGACTATTGCTTGATGGCTATGGTGATTTTTGTGAATCACTTCCCCGTATACGTTACGCTCGCAAGAGGTTGTGAAGACAGTCGAAATATGCTCGAAGGGCAATACAACGAAGTTATCGATTTTTTGCGCAAACATTTCGGTGACACGCCAGTGATTTTTCGTGCCGATGCAGGATTTGTACGTGAAAGTATTGTCCGTGGCTTGGTTCAAAAGGATGCATATTATGTGATTGGTTATGCACCCAATCGCGCCCTTCAAAAATACGCCGATACAGAATGGGTGCCTGACGTTATCAAGCAGTATTGCCACTCGGCTGAAGGGGAATTTGTTCTCCGAGCCCTCGGCGAATATGAGCAATACCGTCCTGCCAAACGGACTGCCGAAGAACACAAAAACCTTCGCCTAATCCTTCGAGATCAATACGCTCCCAAACCTGCTATTACCCTGGAACAGAAGAGAAAAGGCAAGCAACCCAAGGAAGCGGATCTTCGTTGCATTATCACCAATATTCCCACTGAAAACGATGGGAAGTGTGGTCAGCTTTGGCGTGCTTCTGCCGCGGCAATTTATGAAGACTTGTACTGCCGTCGCGGGTCGGCTTGCGAACTAAAGTTTCATGAGTTGAAAGATGAGACCAAGGCTCAACGTGCTAGTGCTAGCAGATTCCTTACGAACTACTACAGGCTCCTTCTTTCCTCCATTACCTACGCAATCTTTGTCGCGATACGAGTCAAAATTTTTGCGCGTTTTGAGTACCAGGGACGTTGGTGGAACGTGAGTGTCGATCGTATGCGTCGTGCAATTATCAATGTGGCAGGGTTAGTAAAGTTCCGAAAATGGAAGATTGAAATTGAGATCCAAGCTTCTCTCATTGATAAGCCTGCATTTTGGCACTTTTGGGATTACCGAATAGCCTGATAGCGGACGTCCCCGATCCAACAGCTTCAGGGGTAAAGGGGTATTTTACCTATCGCATTGAAAATGTTGATTTAAATCAAAAACATTCGACACGCAAGGATTTGGTAAATAAGCTCTCACGAAATTTTTGCTTTCGATGAGAGCTTATTAAAAATTCAGGTTAGAAATTTATATTAAAAAAACAAAAAGGATTCAATCTGATGCACAGGCGAATCCTTTTGATGGCAATAATCTGAATTACTAATTTTTTGAAAAGATATGTACCTATTTCAGAAAAGTTTGCATTAAAAGGCCACTTTTTTTACTGCAGTCTTTTTAGTTGCTTTCGGAGGAACGTCCTCTGGTTTGGATGTTGCTTCGATCTCCTTGGTTTCTTCGTCTTTTTTGACTTGGAATTCAAATGCGATACTTCCATTTGGCTTCACAACCAAAAATGCCTTAAATGCACGCTTGTTCTTCTTAGAAATAAATCCAGATAACAACGGTGTTCGTTTATTCGCGAGAAGCTCTTGTGCCTCTTCAAAAGCAATGTCACGAGAAAGAATGGTCTTCCCTAAACGGAACGTACACTTTTTTTCACCACGTAGATTATGTTCACACTGGTAGGCTGTTGTCATCTCCACAACTTTTCCACCACAACAAGGACACTCACCAACTACAGGGGCGCTAGCAATTTCATCATCAGAGATTTCAACCTTTTCCTCTTCTCCAAAATCAAATTGCATTTTCCAAAGATCGTTTTCGTCCTTTTTTAGCACCAACTCAGCTTCAAACGGAAATCCTCTCTTGCTAATAAAACCTGACAACGGTCCCACATGCCCTGTCGAAATCAATTCCTCTACTTCTGCAGGCTCTAACATTCGTCCAGAAGGATGTTTGGCAATAGAAAATTCGCATCCTGATGTGGTACATGCAAAACGTCGATAATTTTCGACAACTTCTCCACCACATTGAGGGCAAGGAGCGTTCACATGCAATGGGTTTTCGAGAGGAACACTATTCCCCTCATACTGCTTGGCCATTTCCACAACATTTTCGGTAAGCGTACGAATATCACGCATAAATTCATCGCTTTGAACACGACCGTCTTCAATCATGCGTAACTTTTGTTCCCACTCTGCCGTCAATCTTGGTTCACTTAATTCATCAATTTTCAACCCTTTTAGGAGAGTGATTAATTGAAACGCCTTTGCCATTGGACGTAACTCGCGCTCCTCACGGCGCATGTACTTCTGGTCGAGCAACCCTTCTATGATGGACGCACGAGTCGCCGGTGTCCCTAAGCCTTTATCGGCCATAGCACCACGCAATTCATCATCCTCTAATTTTTTCCCCGCGGTTTCCATCGCGCTCAACAATGTCGCCTCTGTATAACGAGCAGGAGGTTTCGTCTGTAGCGCCGACACGGTGACGTCCTTAGTTCGCACTTGTTCATTGTCTTGAACAGGAGTTAACACTTCGCGTTGAGTCTTACTATTCTTTCCCGTAACCGCTAACCAGCCTGGTTCAACCAAAACTTTACCTTCAGTTTTGAACTGATGATTTGCTACAGTAGTCATTCGAACAGTAACGTCATATTCCGCCGCTGGATAAAAGACAGCTAAAAAGCGTCGAACAACTAAATCAAATATCTTTTGCTCAACCTCGTTAAGCGTCTTCGGTAATTGCCCCGTCGGAATGATGGCAAAGTGATCACTAATCTTCTTGTTGTCGAAAATGCGCTTATCAGGCCTTATCCACGAAGAAGTAAGGACTGTATCTGCAAATAGAGCGTATTCTTCCAAGCCTTTTAAAGCTTCTAACGTTTCACGAACTGTAGGTAGGTAATCCTCTGGTAACGCACGCGCATCAGTTCTCGGATACGTTAAAACCTTGTGTTTTTCATACAGCGCTTGAGCAATAGATAATGTTGTTTTGGCAGAAAAACCAAAGCGACTATTAGCCTCTCTTTGCAAGCTAGTTAAATCGAAAAGCAAAGGAGACAACTGTCGAGAGCGTTTAGAAGTTTCTTCTACACTCCCAACCCCATTCTGACAAGCGCTAGCAATTTGTTGAGCTTCGTCTAAACTCCAAATACGTTCGGGCTTCAGATCTGACTCACCTTTTTGTTTCTGAAAGTTCGGATTAATCCATATGCCTTCATATTCCCCTGCTTTCGTAATAAAAGAAGCGGAAACTTCCCAATAGCTTTTAGGAACAAAAGATTCAATCTCTTGCTCACGCTTAACAACAATAGCTAAAGTAGGTGTCTGAACTCGACCGACAGTCGTCAAGAAAAAACCACCTTCCTTAGAGTTAAAAGCGGTCATGGCTCGAGTTCCATTAATACCCACAAGCCAATCAGCTTCTGAACGGCAACGAGCTGCCGCCTCTAGTGGCTTCATCTCTTCATCAGTACGAAGATGCTGGAATCCTTCCTGAATGGCAGCTTTAGTCATTGACTGTAGCCAAAGACGTCTAACAGGCTTTTTACTACCACAGGATTGCATGATGTAACGAAAAATCAATTCTCCTTCACGTCCAGCGTCACAAGCGTTAATCACATCTGTAACCGCTCGACTACGAAGTTTTTTGACTAATCCATTTAACTTCTCTTGGGACTTCTTGATTGGCTTCAGGTCAAAAAATGGGGGTAATACTGGTAAGTTTTTAAAAGTCCACCGACCACGCTTTACATCGAATTCCTCAGGCGCACAAATTTCTAGCAAGTGCCCGACGGCGGATCCGATCACCATATCTTCTCGAACCCAAAAATCACCATCGCGCGTAAAACCTCCTAATGCACGAGCAATGTCACTAGCAACAGAGGGTTTTTCAGCAATAACAAGAGATAAAGACATACGATGCATCCTAGCGATGACAGTTGTTCTGATATCAGTTAAAACAAAGAATGGTTCTAATGAATGAGCTTAATAGGCACCATTATGCAACAACACATTGACACACAACCTATGACATGAAAAGGCTTTTTATAGAGTAGCAACATCGCCCCTTCCACTCAACATGTTGAACTACTAAACTCTGTCAGAATTTCATCTGCAGTTTCAACCAATTTGGCGCCTTGCTTAATTAAAAGATGACATCCTTTATGTAGCGGCGAGTGTATCGATCCAGGAAGAGCCATGACATCTCTTCCGAGATTTGCCGCTAATTGTGCCATTTTTATAACTGAAGAGGTTCGGTTTGCGCATATCACAAACAATGCCTTCGTTGAAGCAACCCTTAACACATTGGCTTTTTCTCGTTCTTCGCTTGTTGTTCGCTCCCCGGGTGGACAAGCACTGAGTATCACCCCTTTGTTATCTAGAATCTTATCTACTAACGGTTTAGCGAAAGAAGGCCAAACTCTATCTAACCCACAAGGCATCCAAGCCAAAATCGACGCCTCAGACCGTCGAAGTACCGATTTAACAAAAGTCACCTCAATCTCCGAATTTAAACCAGTAGAAAGTAAAACACGAGATTGAGATCCTAAAACATCACCAAAAATATCCGCGTTGTACAGCGAGTCAGCATCAGGATGAGAACAACCACTAACCGTTAAAATGGGCTTTTTTAGCTGTTCAATCTCTCCTCGGTACCACAATACTAATGGCGCAATTCCAGCCTCAATCATGAGTTGAGGATAAAGAGAGTGTGTCAATGTTAGAAATCCAACATGCTCATTCCCAATAAGCCATTCCCTCCACCGTTCAACTTCACTGGAAGTTTTAATCATCTGGAGTTCCCGAGCAGCTTCTAACCCCACTACATCCACTAAATTAGCAAAGCTCAACTCAAAAAAATCACCGACATCACCAACCCTTCTAATCGCAGCAAGAAGAACAGGCACATCAAGCGTCTTTACAAGCGAGAGCTTAAGCCAACACTCCTCTTCACGACTAATCGTTAAAGACATCTCACTTTTCCTTAAAATTTGTCGAGCCACAGCGCTGGACAATTCTTATTAAAATGAAAGAATTTAGTTCAACAAGGTGCATCACTTAGCGCCATTTTTTCGAACAATTGAATATCAAGGAGCATCTCGTGGCTCTTTTGCCTATTATCCAATACCCTCACCCTATCCTTGCAAGCAAAGCGCTTCCCGTGACAGAGTTCAATGATGAATTACGTCAATTAGCAGCAGACATGGCTGAGACCATGTATCAAGCACCAGGGGTCGGCTTAGCTGCAAACCAGGTAGGTGTTCTAAAACGTATCGTCGTCATTGATATTAGTGATGAAAAAAACGACCTTCACGTTCTTGTCAACCCTCGCATTCTTACTCATACAGACACAAGTAAAGAATTTGAAGAAGGTTGTCTTTCGCTGAAAGGCCTTTATGAAAAAATCTCTCGCCCTGACGGTGTGACTGTTGAAGCCCAAAATTTAGACGGAACAACAATCCAAATTTCAGCAACAGGTCTTCTCGCAGTCTGCCTTCAACACGAACTTGATCATCTTGATGGGCATGTATTTATCGATCACTTAAGCCGATTGAAAAAGGATCGAGCTTGTGTAAAATTGCGCAAACTGCGCCGAAACGAGCAAAAAAACTAAGCCGGATAACGGTGACAATGATTGGTTATCAACGTCGCAATTTGACCTATTAACGCTTGTGGCAATTGATGTCCCATTCCTTCAATTGCCACAAATTGAGCATTAGGAATTAAATTAGCCGTTTCTTGTCCAGCCTCCATTGGTAACAATGGATCCTCCGTACCATGAATCACTAGAGTAGGAGTCTGTATTCTTGTTAACTGCCAACTCCTATCGCCACTCGCTAACAATGCTAACAATTGGCGATATGTTGCCTCAACGTCGTACCCCATTCCTAATGCTTGCCTCAGCATTTCTTCTAACTCCTCACCCTGAGGTCTATACTTTTTCCCGGACAATACAACAAACATCCTAGTGAAATAGTCTCTTAGACTTTGCTTGTCACTCATAGACTTTGGTTTTCTTATCAAAGCCCATATGGCAGAAAAATGGCCTAGCCCTGTACGAGGATTACCTGATGCTGAAGCAATCGAGATGAGCGAAGCTACTCGATTAGGACATTGCACCGACAAAACCTGAGCTATCATCCCTCCCATAGAAATTCCCACAACGTGTGCACGACGAATTGAGAGATGATTCAAAAGATGTTCCACATCCAATGCCATGTCCTCTAAGGCATAAGTGCTTACTACTTTTTTTCGACAAATCGCCTTCATAATCGCTAAAGGTATTTCTCTAGACGGAACAACAAACTCACAACGAGAACTCTCTCCACAGTCTCGATTATCTAAAGCGATGACCTGAAACCCTTCTTCCACAAGATGCTGAATCATAGATATTGGCCATGCTACATGACTCATCCCTAATCCCATGATCAGCACAATAGCTGGCGCATCACTCATCCCATAACGCCAATACGCAAGTTTAAATCCATTGTAGTTAAGCGATTCCATGAGTTTCTCTCCGTGACTAACCCTTGGGCATCAAAGTACCGTACACTAGTGCCATCATATTCTCAATTTGCCCATTTTTAAGACGCTAGATTCTTTAAACATAGCGGAATTTCAAGATGAAAATTATTTTTGCTGGTACTCCTGACTTTGCCGCCGTCGCCTTACAACACTTAATTGACGCAGGACATGAAATTGTTTTAGTCCTATCGCAACCAGATAGACCCAGTGGTCGCGGCATGAAACTTACTCCTTCCCCAGTAAAAAGTTTAGCTTTAGAACATAACATTCCTGTTCTTACACCTCTCACGCTGAGCGCAAAAAAAGCGCCTGAAGAAGCTCCATTGATTTACAAACACCTGAAAGATCTCAACGCAGATCTTCTTGTTGTCGCTGCTTACGGTTTGATTCTGCCTCAAGCAGTCCTTGATTGCGCCAAGGGTATCGGTAAACATAAAGATATTCGTGCCATCAATATTCATGGTAGCTTGCTTCCTCGTTGGCGCGGAGCTGCTCCTGTCGCCAGAGCAATTGAAGCTGGGGATGTCGAAACTGGTGTTGTACTCATGAAAATGGAAAAAGGACTCGACACTGGGCCGATGATCAAAACAATCCGCACCCCCATCACATCTAATGACACTTCTGACGTACTCATGACGCGCCTTGCAGAGTTAGGAGCGAAATTATTGGTTGATGCTTTAGAAACGCCAGAAGAATTAACTTGGGTACCCCAGCCAGATATCGGCATTACTTATGCGGAGAAGTTACTCAAGTCTGAAGCCCCGATTGACTGGACTCAACCCGCTAGCAGCATTCTGAATAAAATTCAAGCGTTCAATCCCTTCCCTGGCACCACATTTATCAAGGATAAGATTGTGATTAAAATTTGGGCTGCAGAGACGGTCAATCAAAGTGGTAAACCAGGAGAAATTCTCTCTATTAAAGATGGTCTGACAATCGCCTGTGGTCAAGGAGCTATCAAAGCCACTATCCTTCAAAAGCCTGGCAAACCTCGCATGCCAGCTCAATCATTCCTGCAAAGTCTCAACTTTACGGTTGGGGAGATGATTCAGTGACATCATTACGTAAGCAAGCGCCTTTTTCTCAAATTGTTTTAGCTGTTGCGATAGCTCGCACAAGACTGCATAACGGCGCATCACTTAATACAGTCCTGCAGCCAAGCCTTCAACGACTTCCGCAAGACAGCCGTCCTGTGGCTCAAGCTCTTATTTATGAAAGTGTTCGACATCATGCTCAAAACAGGGCATTAATAACATTGCTATGTGCGCGCATCCCTAGTCAAGATGTGATTTCCTTGCTAGAAACGAGCTTAACGGCACTCAACACAAGTAAGATCTCTGCCTTCACAATTGTCAGTGAAACAGTCAATGCCGCTAAATCACACCACACAACTCGTAAAGCATCGGGACTAATTAATGCAGTCTTACGTCGTTACCTACGAGAAAAAAATGATTTACTAGCCAGTCTCTCCACTAATGAAGAAGTTCAATACAACCTTCCTCATTGGTGGATTGAATATATTCGTCATTGTTATCCAACACACGCAGATTCAGTTTTAGCGCTAGGAACCCAACATCCCCCGCTAACACTTCGTATAAATGTGAAAAAGACTGATCTCACGACGTACACATCCCACTTAAAAGAACAAAATCTTTCGTATAGACAAGTTGGTTTAGAAGCTATTGAACTATTAGAGCCTATACCTGTTGAACAAATTCCTGGTTTTAACGATGGTCTTTGCTCTGTACAGGATGCAGGTACGCAGCTAGCTGCTCATCTTTTACCTATTAAACAGGGAGATCGAGTTCTCGATGCTTGCGCCGCTCCCGGTGGAAAGACTGCTCACCTTTTGGAAAAATATCAATGCGAGTTAACCGCACTAGAAATTGACCCTACGCGAACCGCTAAAATCCAAGAAAACCTTCACCGTCTACAGTTAAAAGCCAAAGTTATTACAGCCAATGCCAATAAGTTATCTACATGGTGGGATGGCCAATTATTTGACGCCATTTTATTAGATGCTCCCTGTACGGCTAGCGGAGTTGTTCGTCGACAACCCGATACTCCTTGGCTGAGACGTCGTCAAGATATTAAAAATTTAGCCTCTGAACAGGCTAAATTACTCACCAATCTTTGGCCATTATTGAAACCCAATGGAAAATTACTTTACGCGACTTGTTCTATTTTTCCAGAAGAAGGCGAGCTTCAAGTTCAACAATTTTTATCGAGAACCAAGAATGCCGTTTTGGTACCCTTGTTTCCTGGAAACACAGGTATATTAACTTTACTACCCGAAGAAAAACCAACATATGAGAAACACGATCTGCTTCCTTCGGTTCATGATGGCTTTTTCTATGCTCTCTTAGAAAAGCGCGCTTGAGTTTTCAACCATGCACAAAGTACATCGACGTCAATATCTTCAAAGAGGGTTTTGCGCCCTATTAATGGCATCTAGTTTTACTACGCCTGTTTGTTTTGCAGCAGACGCAACTTTTATGCATGCATCGATGTCTCTGGATGAACCTGGTGAAAGAACAGGTCTCTTTATTAGCTCCTCTTTTGAATTCGACTTACCTCAAGCCTTGTCGGAAGCACTTCACCGAGGCATCGCACTGTACTTTGTGCATGAATTCCGTCTATACAAAGATCGCTGGTACTGGTTTGATAAAGCAGTTGTTAGTAGTAAATTCATTATTCGACTTGCATTCGACCCTTTAACTCGTCGGTATCGACTCTCTTATAATGGCTTATCCATTAGCTTTGACACACTTAACCAAGCTCTTCCTTATATTAAAAATATCAGACGATGGAGAGTTGCACCTGCAACCATCATTAAAAATACGGACGATTTTACCGCTGAGTTACGTTTTTTCTTAGATACAACTCAATTGCCTAAACCCATGCAAGTTGTTAATACTGGAAGTAGTGACTGGACCGTTTCGAGTAACTGGGTCACCATTCCTATTCCTGCAGATGTAGTGTCATTATCGGAATAGTGGAAAAAAGATATGCCTAGATGGTTACGCTACAGCCTCTTACTTGGTGGATCTTTCGCAACCATTGCTCTTTTTGGGCTAGCAATTAGCCTTTTCAACGCCCATTTATTTGAGCGATATTTTCCACTCTTATTAGTGCTAAATACAGTCATTGCGGCAATCTTATTCTTTGTCGTTGTGACCATGTGTGTTCGCTTGAGACATCGTTGGAAGCTCAAGCAATTTGGCTCACACATGACCGCAAAACTCGCCATTACAACCGCGCTTATCAGCGTCACCCCTACATTGGCAGTCTATTCTATCTCTACGGCTTTTATCAGTCGATCAATGAATGACTCCTTTTCTTTACAAGTAGAAGAAGCCTTGAACGCGGGGGTTCATATCACCCAAAATATTTTGGCCAGAAATGAACAAAATACACAAGCCGTAGCCAAACAATTTGCCGAATCTCTAGCAAGTACACCTCCATCTTTGATGATGCATGACTTGCTTAAACTTTTAGAAAATCATTCTGGCACTGAAGCACTCGTGCTGACAAACGCCGGCAGAGCTGTAGCCGCAGCGGGTTCTCGCATCAATGTGCTTATGCCCGACTTACCATCTCCATTACAGCTGAAAACAGCGAAGACAGCAGGTATTTACAGCATTGTTGATGGAGATACTCTTTTCGAAGCGCCTGACAACAATCAAAACGATAACGATCTTCGAGTAAGAGTTATCGTACCTATCCCCACATTACACAATACAAATTTCGCAGCTATCAATTCTTCATCACTGCTCTCTAACTCGGAGTTCTCAGACCAGCTTTTTCTTCAAATAACTCAACCAATCGAAAAAAATATAGCACTTGATGCCTCAAAACTCGTCGCTGGTTATCGTGATTACCAACAATCATCCTACAGTCGCCAATCAATGGCTACCTTATATGGCTTAACCTTGAGCTTAATCGTGTTGCTCGCTGTGTTTGCAAGTATTGGCGCCGCCCTATCGTTCGCCCGCAAAACAGTCTCCCCAGTGATGCAATTAGAAAAAGGAACTAAACGGGTTGCAACAGGCGACTTTATGCCGATTAGAGAGTTCCCGGGCGGGGATGAAATTAACATTTTGACACGGTCGTTTAACTCAATGATCAAAGAAGTGTCGGAAGCTCGTCACGGTTTGGAATTACAGAGATTGCAAGCGGAGCAATCCCAGGCTTTTCTTGAACGCGTTCTAGGGAACATCTCTTCTGGCGTTATAGTCGTTGATCGTTGGTATACCGTTGTAACTACCAACAATGCCGCGCGACACATTTTGGGAGAAGATAATATTTCTGTTGGCGTTTCTTTGAAAGAAACATTACCTCAATTGGTTGACGCTTTAGACAAACACCTCCTTAGTGAGTCTGAGGGCTTGTCTGCCCAGCCAATTAATTTTGAGCTAGTACAAGAGCACCAAACAACACCTATTTACATTAAAAGCTCCCCAATGCTTCTCGGTACACAAACAGGGGCTGTTTTAGTTTTCGATGACCTTACTCCGTTGATCAAGGCGCAACGCGCTACCGCTTGGGGTGAAGTTGCTCGACGCCTAGCTCATGAAATCAAAAATCCTTTAACACCAATTCGCCTAGCCGCAGAACGACTAGAATGGAAACTTAAAAGCAAGCTCACTGAAGAAAAAGATTTAAGTTTGCTTCATAGAACGACCGACACAATCATCACTCAGGTCGATACACTCAAACAAATGGTGAATGACTTTAGAGAATATGCAAGACTCCCTTCGGCCTCTCTTCAAACTCTCGCATTAAATGATTTCATTGAAAACACATTAGTTTTATATCATGATGCTGGTCATAATATCGAATTTATACCAGAACTCAATATTCCAACCATTCAAGCCGACCCAACACAAATACGTCAAGTCCTGCATAATTTGATCTCTAACTCTCTCGAAGCTAGCAATAATGAGCAGGAAGCACAGATAGTCATCAAAACAGAAGCTTTAAAATCCAAGTATCATGCAGATGCAGTCAGCGCTGTTAAACTTTCTATTGTTGATAATGGTCCTGGCTTCTCCGATAAAATTTTGAACTCAGCTTTTGAACCTTATGTCACTACCAAGGCAACAGGAACTGGGCTTGGATTACCAATGGTAAAGAAAATTCTTGATGACCACGGCGCCACTATTTCTTTAAAGAATTTGTGCTCAGAATCATCGGATCAAATTCTTGGAGCTGAGGTTGAAATTATTTTCAAAGCTTCTCAACTCAACCCTCATCCACTTAAAGTAGAGCAGAAAAATGTTTAAAGTCCTGATCGTTGACGACGAACTCGGTATTCGCACTCTTCTTTCTGAAATTTTGGAAGATGAGGGCTATCAAGTTTATGTAGCAGAGGATGCATTCCATGCTAAAAAAAAGGTCCAAGAATTGGACTTTGACCTCATCCTGCTAGATATTTGGATGCCGGATATGGACGGTATTTCTCTACTCAAAGAGTGGAATTCATTGCGGGTTGTTAACTGTCCTGTCGTTATGATGTCTGGGCATGCTACGATCGAAACAGCAATGGAAGCAACGAATAGTTATGGTGCCATAGACTTTCTTGAAAAGCCTATTACCATGCAACGTTTACTTGAAACTTGCCGCAACTCCATTTCTCAATGGGAACAAAGAACTAAGCAACATACCATAGAGCGACAAACACATGTTGGAGGATTAGTCGAGCGTGGCTGGAGACCTAACTCGAAGCCTATAATTATTCATGCCTCGCTAATCAGCGAAGATTCTCTTTACTGTGACCATTTCATTCTCCGAGACATCCCATTCCGTCCAGGCCCCGACGCTCGTCTTCCTATTGTTGAAGTCCCAGACCTCAGTTTTACGCTTAACTTTAACTGCTCCTTGAGAGAATTGAGAGATTCTCTCGAACGTGCTTATTTCAAACAAGTTTTGCAGTTTTATGGTGGATCTGTCACGCAACTGGCCAAACATGCCGCTCTAGAACGTACTCACCTTTATCGAAAACTACATGCCTTGGGATTGGATTTAAGCAAAGCAAAAGCCAAAGCGACAGAGATGAAACCACTATCTAATGGTCGAGCCATTAGACGAAATTTTTTAAAATAATTTGCTTCTAGATCATGAAAATATTGATTGTTGGAGCTGGTCGTATCGGCTCATCTGTTGCTGAAAGCCTAGTGTCTGAAGCCAATGATATTACCGTTGTAGATCAAGACGCCGAGCGCATCAGCTCTCTGCAATCACGGTTTGACCTTAGAGGTGTCGTAGGCAACGCTACAAGTCCTCAGGTACTCACAGATGCAGGGGCTTCTGATACAGATATGTTGATAGCCGTCACTTCGAGTGATGAGACAAACCTTGTCATTACGATGTTAGGCGCTCGTATTTTCAATATCCCTACTCGTATCGCCCGCGTTCGTAATAACGAACTTAGAGACTATCCACGCATTTTGGGTGAAGAAGGGTTTGAAGCCACTTCTGTTATTTGGCCAGAACAAGCATTGGTTAGCTATTTAATCAAATTGATTGATTTCCCAGAAGCCATACAAGTACAAGAATTTGGAGAAGGCCTTGCTAGTTTAATTGCCGTACGCGCAAAAGCTGGTAGCCCACTTGTAGGTCGTCCTATTCGAGATTTGTATACGCACCTACCTTCCATTCCAGCTCGTATTGTCGCGATATTTCGTCGAAACAGACGTTTAGAAATCAGCGCATCCACTCTTGTTGAGGCTGGGGATGAAGTGATTTGTCTATGCGACTCACGACACGCAAGACAAGTTATGGCGGAACTTCGTCATCGAGAAAAGCCCGTACGTAATATTGTCTTAGCAGGTAAACCTAGCTTTACTGTTAATCTAGCACGCATGTTGAAATCCGGCAGAAATAGTGAAGCGATGCAAGACTACAACATACGAATTTTAGAAAATGATCGTTCTGTGGTGAAACGATTGTCTAGAGAACTTGGTGATCATGCTATCTTAATTGAAGGGGATTTCACTGACGAAGATGTCTTAGAAGCCACAGGCATTGAAACTTGCGACTTGTTCATTGCTGTCTCAGAAAATGATGAGAATAATATCTTAGGCGCCCTTTTGGCCAAGAAACTAGGTGCAGGCAAAACCATAGCTCTCATTAACCGAAAAGTCTATGGCGACCTCATGCAAGGTAGTCAAATCGATATCACTCTATCTACAACTACTGCTGCTCTAGGTGAGCTGATTCGTCACGTTCGTCGAGGAGACGTTGCGGCCGCGTATAGCTTACGCCGAGGAGCTGCAGAAGCTCTCGAAATTGTTGCTCACGGTGATAGACATAGTTCAAAAG
Source organism: uncultured Sutterella sp. (assembly GCA_937943605.1). Taxonomy (GTDB): domain Bacteria; phylum Pseudomonadota; class Gammaproteobacteria; order Burkholderiales; family Burkholderiaceae_F; genus Sutterella. The sequence continues at coordinate 105,864 of CALEAW010000064.1, forward strand.
TTGTTGGTCGACGCATTGGGAATATTTCACTACCTGAAGGCTGTGCTATTGGTGCCGTCATTCGAGGCACGGACGACGATGCACTTGTTTTAATGGGAAACAAAGACACTGTCATTGAAGCAGAAGATCACGTCATTGTTTTTGTACCATCTAAAAAGCTTATTCCTAAAATCGAACGACTCTTTACTGTCAACGTAGGCTTCTTCTAACAAAAGCCAGATTCGCATGCTCAACACAATACGTTATTTATTGTTGCCAGTCTTAAATGCATCTGGTCCAGTTTTTATTTGGTTGGCAATCGCCCTTCTGATTCCTTTCACTCTGTCAGTGACAGAGCAGGACGGAGCTCAAAATAGTTTTCTTTGTTGCTTTTTAATTACTTTAGGCACGGGATTACTATTAAGCTTTGGTACCCGTCGCTGGCGCCGAGAGCTAACGGCTCGTCATGGTTTCTTACTCGTCACGTTAATTTGGACGTCAGTACCTCTGTTTGGCACGATACCTTTCTTGCTAGAAACACCACATTTAAGCTTTTCTCAGCTGTATTTTGAAATGATGTCATGCTTGAGTACAACAGGTGCCACGGTCATTTCAGGATTAGACCATTTACCACTCTCATTAAATGGATGGCGATGTTTCCTTTCTTGGATTGGTGGCATGGGTTTAATCGTGCTTTCTGTCGCTATTTTGCCTTTATTGGGCGTAGGTGGTTCTCAGATCATCAAAGCAGAAACCACAGGCCCTCTCAAAGAACACCGTTTAACTCCGCGCATTGCTGACACCGCTAAAGCACTTTACATAATATATCTAGGCGTTTCTATCGCTTGTGCTATTTCTTATCATATCGCAGGAATGAGTTGGGATGATGCCATTATGCATATGATGACAACCGTCAGCCTGTCTGGCATCGCCGCTCATGATGCAAGCTATGGCTACTGGAACAGTCCTACGATAGACATGGTCGCGGTCATTTTTATGATCATTAGCGGATTTAATTTCTCCCTTCATTTCGTCGTTTGGAAAAAACGAAATCCGTTTGCTTACTTTCAAGATGCGGAAGCTCGTGGTTGGATTTTAAGCTTTACCCTAATATCTGCTCTCACAATAATTATTCTCTCGGATACAAACACCTATTCTGACCAAGCTGACACGATTCGATATGCACTTTTCTCTGTTGTATCGGTCATTACAACCACTGGCTATGCCACCGCTGACTATTCCACCTGGCCACTTGGGTTACCAGTGTTTTTAATGTTAGCTGCTTCAGTCGCAACCTGCGCGGGATCCACTGGTGGTGGAATGAAAATGGTGAGATTGTTGATCATTCTTGGCTTAATTAAGCGCGAAATGACAAAGCTACTCTACCCAAAGGCTATGCTTCCTTTAACGCTCAATAAATCTAGTATTGATAACAAAATTAGTTTTGCCGTTTTAGTGTATTCTGTTGTTTGGATCCTCTCCTTTATTTTCGGCGCGATTTTTCTGCTTCTAAGCGGTCTCCCAACAACAGAAGCTATAAGCGCCGCTTGGGCTATGTTAACCAATCTAGGTCCTGGACTTGGAAGCGTAGGACCTAGTGGTAACTATTCTTCGCTTTCTACCGCTCAGCTATGGGCGTGCTCCTTCTTAATGCTCATCGGACGTCTAGAAATTTTTACGATTTTTGCCCTATTTACACGAAACTTTTGGCGAATTTAAAAAAAACGTCCCCTAGAGCACAGACATTACGGACGACCCCAAACTACGGGATCGCCATGTTTAATAGCTCGGCGAATCATGTCTTGAAGTGGTACTATGCGCTGGAAAAAATACACCTTTTCAGCGCTGTGTATTTTGTCCTCTTCCAACATTTTCAGCTCCTCATCATATGTAGCCTCTCGCATTTTTTTTTCACGAGCTGCTCGAACCTCGGCCAAATGCTCTTTATCTTTTTGAGAGGCTGCTTCTAACATCGACAGAATCCGAGGGAGATCCTCGACAGGAAATGCACCTTCCTCCATCCATGGTTGGTTAACCACCTCAAAAATTCGACGTGCCGTTTCCTCAAACATAATAAATGGCCCGGTTGCGCGACAAGAAAACAATAGCAATGCCATAAGAAAAAACCTCCCAATCACAACCTTGAGTTACACTACTTTGGATTATATATTGGCAAGTTTTATCGTAGAAACTGGAGCTCTACTGTGTCTTTAGGTATTTGTATCATTGCTCACGAACCGCTCGCTAGTGCATTAAAAAGTGCTGTTCAGCATATCTTTAGTTCCACAAAAGATACAGATTGCAATGACATCGCTTGTTTTGACGTCCCTAATAATGTCGATGTTGAAACAGGAGAAAATTATGCAAAAGAGCTAGTTGTTCCTCTCCTACAACACCATGACGGCGTACTTATATTCACTGATATTTTAGGTGCCACGCCTTCTAACATTGCTCATACATTACTGTCACAAGCCAATGTTCGAGTAATAACAGGAGTCAATTTACCCGCACTTGTAGTCGCGCTCACTCATCCAACTGGTAGTCTAGCGAGCATTACTGCATTAGCCGAAGGGGCTGCTCGTAGCGGCATTACCTCATCCACCATGCCTACAACCCATCAAAGCGAATAGCCGATATGCAAAGTAAACAACTAACTGTTCTTAATAAATTAGGCTTACACGCTAGGCCTTGTGCTCTATTAGCCAAAACCGCTTCTCTTTTTCAATCTACCATTACTTTGACGGAAGGAGCTCGGAGTGTCGATGCCAAATCAATTCTCGGCTTGATGACGATGGCTCTACCTCAAGGAAGACGTTTTACGATTACGGCTGATGGTGCTGATGAAGTGTCTGCTCTAGAACATATTTCTGAACTTTTCTCTAATCGATTTGGTGAAGACAATTGAAAGAGGAACGCATGACAGACACTCCCTTAGCCTCTCACGATCTTGACATCACCCCCAAGATCACTCGTTTATCAGGCATCCCTGTTTTCCCAGGGATAGCCTTTGGACTCTGTCAGCACTTCTCGGCCAATGACTTAGAGATTCCTCAATTTGCTATCGATAAAACAAGAATTCGAGGAGAAATTCAACGTTTACGTGCAGCAATCGCAACAGTTGATAAACAGCTTACCACACTAATGACTTCCGAAGATGAGGATCTTCCTTCTGAAGCTATAGCTTTTATCGATGTTCAACGAACAATCGTACGAGATCAAATTCTCATTGATAAAACGATTGAGATTATCAGAGAGAAACTCGTCAATGCCGAATGGGCGTTATCGCTACAGCTGGAAAAAACACGTCGAGAGTTTGACAGTATTGAAGATGAGTATATTCGAGAACGCATTAATGACATCAATCAAGTATTCGCTAGAGTACAACGTGTTCTCACTGGCAGGCGTTCAACAAATAGCCTATTAGAGGCTGAAGGTGTAGATACCACAATCATCTTAATTGCTGATCAACTTGACCCTGCCGATATGTTATTACTTCGCAATCGAGATGACTTAGACATTGCAGGTATCGTACTAGAAGAAGGCAGTATTACTAGTCACACAACTATCTTAGCGAGATCACTAGAAATTCCTACGTTAGTTGGCGTAAAACACGCTAAAGAGCTACTCATCAACGATCAGCCTCTACTTTTAAACACGGACGAAAAAGTACTCGAGCTATATCCAACTGCTGAACAGAAACGGCAAGCTAGATCTCGTATGAGATTTTTAGCAGCCGATAAAAGACAATTACGGAAAATAAAGAATTTCGACGCTGTTACATTGGACGGGCATGCTATCCGCCTCTACGCTAATATCGCACTTCCTGAAGATGTTAAAGATGTTCATCGCGTTGGCGCAGACGGGATTGGATTATTCCGAACTGAATTCTTGTTTATGAATCGTAAGGATTTACCATCTGAAGAAGAACAAGTCCAAGTCTATTCCCGTGTAATTCGCTCAATGAAAGGACAGCCTATCATTATTAGAACTGCTGATTTAGGTGGCGACAAAACTATCTCTTCTGAAGCCTTGGCTAAATGCTCAAGCGATGTTCTTAACGAACAAAATCCTTCGCTTGGATTAAGAGCATTACGCTTTTCATTTGCCTACCCTCAACTCTTCCTGACGCAAATTCGTGCCATTTTACGTGCCTCGTTCTCTGGTTCGAGCAATGTCAAAATACTATTGCCCATGATCACCTCCCCTGAGGATGTTGAGGCTGTCCGTCAGGTCATTTCAAAAGCCAAGACCCAATTAACCGAAGAGAAAGTCAAATTCGATGAAAACATTCCTCTTGGAGGAATGATAGAAGTTCCCGCCGCTTTTCTAATGCTACGCGAATTAATTCCCGTATTGGACTTCTTTTCACTTGGTACCAATGACCTCGTTCAATACACACTTGCTGTAGACCGCAATAACGCCACTGTATCTAACTACTATGATGAAAGACATCCTAGCGTCTTAAGAATGATTGCCAAAACAATCAAACAGGTACATGCCGCTGGCAAAAGCATTTCAGTTTGCGGAGAAATGGCTGGTAGAAAAGAACTAGTTCCCTTTTTCATCGGTCTGGGTTGTACTAGCTTATCCATGGCAAGCACACAAATACCCTCGATTAAACAGCGTATCCTAAAAACTGACCGGGCAAAAGCTGAAAATTTTGTGGCTAATGTTTTAAGAAAACGATCTATCAAATCAGTACATCATTCATTCAATATACTTGAAGCCTCTTTTCAAATTCCTACGCACCTAAATTAAAGATTCATTATGAGCAGCTACGAAACACCGTTAAAACCCAATGAATTTGTAGAACTGGGAGAACTACTCGCTTCCATTCCAGAGCCGTTTGAACCGATGGAACCCGATTACTTAGACGGTTTCCTTACTGCGTTACTATGTTTACCCGAAGAGCCCTCCCCTAGTGAATGGATGCCTTTTATTTTTGACTCCCAAGCTAGAGCCGAAGCTAGAATCTCAAATGACGCAGAACAAGACCGACTTGAAGAGCTAATTTATCGTCGGTATCGTTCGATTGATCTAACTTTGGCAAAATGCCGTCCTATCGACCCCATCATTTATGAGATTGAAGACAACAGAGGGCATCCGATTACCAAAGGTGCAAGTAGTGTTGCGGCAGTCATTCCCTTTGCATTAGGTTTTTCAGAGGTGATCAATCGCTGGGAAGGCTTAAAAGATAGTGATACCGACCAAATTAACGGAGCGTTACTTGGCATTCTTCGCCATCTTCCTGATGATGTCATCGGCGATCTGAAAGACATTAAAGAAGAGTTAGACATGGAAAGCCCAATAGAAGATCTTGATCAAGCTCTAGAAGATCTCTCGGAAAGCGTAGCGGAAATTGTAGAAACCACTCGTGGCTTCGTTAAAAAGACCCCCTCTCCATCCGCAAAGAAAAAAACGCCATCTAAAGCCAGACACAAACACCATTATCGCTAAACCTAATGAAGACCGACCTAGTCAACAGGTCGGTCTTTAACTTTATGCTCCGCTAACCACACCAGCAAAATGACAGGAATCCCCATCGACGCCGTCATCAAAAAGAAAGCGTCATAACCAAACATCTCAACCCACACTCCAGAAAATCCAGCTAAAAACTTAGGTAATAGCAACATCAGGCTACTAAATAATGCATATTGAGTTGCCGAGTATGCAGTATTCGTTAAACCTGATAGATATGCAATAAAAGCAGCGCTCGCAAGCCCTGCAGCCAAATTGTCGGCTGAAACAGTAAAAATTAAGAAAGATAAGCTATGACCAATGTAATACAAGGCTACAAACAATAAATTAGTCATAGAAGCAAGGATGGCACCGATAGCCATCGTTTTTAAACCCCCCAACTTTAATGTCACAATGCCACCAAGAAAGGCTCCCACCAAAGTCATTACAACCCCAAACACTTTGGATACCGTTGCGACTTCTTCCTTAGTAAAACCCATATCAGAGTAGAAAGGATTCGCCATAACCCCCATCACCACATCTGAAATTCTATAAGTTGCAATCAACAATAAAACAATAATCGCACCCTTTCCAAAACGAAAGAAAAAATCCTTAAAAGGATCTTTTACACAACTTTCTATCCTTTTAGACAATGGTACTGAAGTTGAATTTACAACTAACTTAGATTTAGGTTCAGGCGAACACAATACGGTTAATATCCCCACACCCATCGAGATAGCCATAAGGCAATAAGCTAAACACCAAGCATGAGCCTGATATCCCCCTTGAGCATCCTCTCCCCAAGCCGCTAATGCCAACGCGCCTGCACCAGCCCATATCATGGCTAATCGATAACCTGTCTGATAAGTGGCTGCCAGAATAGCTTGATATTGTGAATCTGTCGCTTCAATACGAAAGGCATCAACAGTAATATCTTGCGTAGCAGAAAAAAAGGCACAACTTAATGCAAAAACCGCAACCACCCAAAGACTTTGCTGAGGATCAGAAAAGGCCATCCCAAACAACGAAAGCATGACACCGATTTGAGCAACCAATAACCAAGCGCGTCGCCTACCTAAATAACTAGTCAAAAAAGGAATCTTCAAGCGATCGATTACCGGAGCCCACAACCATTTAAAGCCGTAAATAAGCCCTATCCAGGACAAGAAGCCAATGGTTTTTAAATCTACCCCCGCCTCTCTCAACCAAAAACTTAGTGTCCCTAGAACCAATAACAACGGCAACCCCGAGCTAAACCCCAAAAAAAACAATCTTATAGGCCACGGTCTAAAAAACACTGACAAACTCGAGCATCGCACGCTAACAACCTTTAATAGTTTTCGTTCTACGTTAAGAAATACACTCTATTCTCACTAAATGAGATCAGCTCTCGTGATCCAGACCCATTCACCTGGCTTTAACGTCTCTGGCAATTGATAAAAACCAAAAGCGGAGCGATGCAACTGATCACACCTATTCGAACAAGCCGCAATCATTCGTTTGACTTGATGATATTTGCCTTGAACTAAAGTCATCCGAAGCCAATGATCATCTAAAATTTCAACTTTTTTGGCAGAGACCGGTTTTGGATCATCATCTAAAACAACCCCTGACAGTAGTTGTTCTTTGATTTTTTGATCAATGGGATGACGACAATAAACGTCATAAACCTTTGAGACGTGCCTTTTAGGGTGAATTAGCCGATGCTGTAAAGCTCCATCATCCGTAAAAATCAAGACGCCCGTAGTATCTACATCCAAACGACCAACAGGTTGCATATTTCGGCGCCTTAACGGGCTTGGCAACAAAGTCATAACAGATGGGTGGGCAGAAGGTTTCATTGAGCATTCGTAACCAGAAGGTTTATTTAACGCAATAATAGCCTTTTCAAAATAAGGCCACTTTTTCCCATGACATTGAAAAATCAAACCTTCAGGCTCGATATTTTCTTCAGGATTATCGTGAACCTCATTCTCAATTTGAACTGCACCAGAGGCAACGAGTGCCTGACAATCATAACGCGTTCCAAATCCTTGAGAAAACAAGATATCTTTTAATAACACAATCGTTTCCTTTTAAAAAAGATCGTAATCTACAATCAAAGGAGCATGATCGGAAAACTTTTCATCCTTATAAATAAAAGTGCTCTTTGCTAACTGAGCAACGCAAGAAGTAGCCAAATGATAATCAATACGCCAACCCACATTTTTAGCACGAGCTTGCCCGCGTTGGCTCCACCATGTGTATTGATCTGGTCGAGTATCCAAACGTCTAAAAACATCAACCCAATTGTGTTTAGTAAATAAGGTCGTCAACCACTCACGTTCCTCTGGCAAAAAGCCAGAGTTCTTTAAATTACCTTTCCAATTTTTTAAATCGATCTCTTTATGGGCAATATTGACATCGCCGCAAAGAATGATCTCTCTTCCACTTTTTTCCAAATTATCTAAATGAACACTAAAAGCGTTTAAAAAACGGTACTTAGCCTGCTGCCTATCCTCTGAAGAGGAGCCAGATGGAAAATAACAAGAAATAACACTCAGATTTCCAAATCTAGCCTCAACATAGCGCCCCTCGGTATCAAACTCTTCATTCCCAAAGCCATAAATCACTTGATCAGGCTCACGACGACACCACAAACCACATCCTGAATACCCCTTTTTTGCTGCACAATGAAAAAAGGAGTGGTACCCCGGCAAATTGAGTATCTCCTCTGGAATGTCTGGTAATTGCGCCTTTAATTCCTGAACGCATAATACGTCGACATTTTGTGTGTCAAACCAGGTAAAAAAGCCTTTTTTAAAGGCAGAACGAATCCCGTTAGCATTAAACGTCATAACTCGAACCATAGATTGCCTCAGAATACTAATCAATCCCTAAGAATACTCAGGTTTAGCGGTACAATGCCACAAAAGCTTAAAGAGTCATGCGACTCTGTCCTCAACCATGAGAAATCATCATGCAACCTATTCAAGCACAATTTATTGAATTTGCTCTTGAAGCAAACGTCCTTCGTTTCGGTGAATTTAAAACAAAAGCAGGTCGTCTGTCTCCTTACTTCTTTAATGCTGGATTGTTTAATACTGGCGCACTCCTAGATCGTTTAGGCTCTTTCTATGCTCAAACTTTACTGACCGCCAGGGAAGAAGGAAAAATTGAATTTGATATGATTTTCGGTCCCGCGTATAAAGGTATTCCGCTAGCAGCTTCCGTGGCTATGAATTTAGCTCGATTAGGTTGCGATGTTCCATGGGCATTCAATCGAAAAGAAGCTAAAGACCATGGTGAAGGCGGGCTCATCGTCGGTTCACCCCTACAAGGCAAAATTGTCATTATTGACGACGTTATCTCAGCAGGCACTTCTGTTCGTGAATCAGTCAAAATTATTCAAGCCAATGGTGCTACACCGTCTGGAGTTTTAATCGCCTTAGATCGCATGGAAAAAGGTGGTAACGCCATTGAGATGACCGAAACTTCTGCTGTTCAAGATGTCGAAAAAACGTTCAACATCAACGTAGCCTCGATTATCAATTTACATGATCTTTTGGCTTTCATGAATAGCGAAACCGATTTGGCTAAATCCGTTGCTTCTCATAAAGCTGCTGTCGCAGCCTACCGCGAACGTTACGGCGCGTAATCTAAAAAAAAGAAGTTGAGAGGATATGAACCTCTTCAACTTCTTTTAGATACTCAAAGATAGAGAGTTTTGAACTCTCTATCTTTTTATTAGTTAGTTAACTTCTTACGCAAAAGCTCGTTAACTTGGGCAGGATTAGCCTTACCACGAGTAGCCTTCATACACTGACCTACCAAGGCATTGAAAGCTTTTTGCTTACCTGCACGGAACTCATCGACAGATTTCTGATTGGTCGCTAATACCTGATCGATAATGCCTTCCAAGGCTCCAACATCAGAAATTTGCTTAAGTCCTTTACTTTCAATCAAGGCATCAACATCAGCCTTTTCGCCACTCCATAACGTAGCAAAAAGTTCCTTTGCTCCTTTTTGATTGATCGTCCCATCCACAACGCGCGACAAAATGATTCCTAACTGTTCAGGGGATACCGGCGCCTTTGCAAAAGTCATACCTTCGGTCTGATTGACAGCTGCTGATACTTCTCCCATCACCCAATTAGCCGCCAGCTTGTAGTCAGTCACCTTTTGAACCAAAGCCAAATAATAATCTGCTACATCACGTCCTGCCGTCAGCATCGTTGCGTCATACTGCGGCAAATTAAATTCTTGCTGCAAACGCTGACACAATTGCTGAGGCAATTCAGGCATTTGATGGCGAACTTCCTCAATCCACTCATCGCTGATTTCGAGCGGTAATAAATCAGGATCTGGAAAATAGCGATAATCCATAGAATCCTCTTTCGTACGCATCTGACGGGTTTCTCCTTTATCAGGATCGTAAAGACGCGTTGCCTGAATGACCTTACCACCATCTTCAATCAATTCGATTTGACGACGAATTTCGTAATCAATGGCCTCTTGCAAGAAACGGAAAGAGTTCAGATTTTTTATTTCACATCGGGTACCAAACTCTTTTTGTCCAACAGGTCGAACAGAAACATTCGCATCGCAACGGAAATTCCCTTCCTGCATATTCCCGTCAGAAATACCCAACCAAACGACGAGTGCGTGCAGAGCACGAGCATAACCGACCGCCTCTGCCGCCGATCTCATTTCTGGCTCTGTAACAATCTCAAGTAAGGGTGTACCAGCTCTATTCAGATCAATACCAGAACAACCTTGAACTAAACCATGCACTGACTTACCCGCATCTTCTTCAAGATGCGCACGGGTTAAATTAATCGTCTTGATGTACGGATCACCTTTCTTAGGTTGAACTGGAAAGGATAATTTTCCACCAACAACCACTGGCAACTCAAACTGACTAATTTGATAGCCTTTTGGAAGGTCGGGATAAAAATAGTTCTTGCGATCAAAAACCGAATGATTGGCAACCGTTGCATCAATAGCAAGACCAAATTGAATAGCCTTCTCAACAGCGCTGTAATTGAGAACCGGCAAACTCCCTGGAAGCGCCAAATCCACATAACAGGCATTGACGTTAGCATCGTCACCAAAGTGTCGAGCCGCTCCAGAAAAAATCTTCGAGTTAGTCGAGAGCTGCACATGCGTCTCAAGACCAATAACAACTTCCCATTGCATGTTTTTCTCCTGAGACTTAGTATCCAACAGGATGGCGTAAATGCCAATCCGTTTCTCTTTGCCAAGCTGCAGCAACACCAAGCAAGCGAGCTTCGCTAAAGGTTTCACCTAACAGTTGGAACCCCAAAGGTCGTCCATTGGAGTGAATACCAGACGGCACGGAGACACCAGGCAATCCCGCCAATGAAGCAGGGACCGTATACAAGTCGGACAAATAAGCAGAAACAGGATCTGCATTGGCTCCGAAATCATATGCAGTTCCAGCTGTGACTGGGCTAAGGATCACATCGACCTTCTTAAAAGTCTCATGGAATTCATTTGCAATCAAGCGACGAACTTTTTGAGCTTTTAGATAGTACGCATCGTAGTATCCATGAGAAAGTACGTAAGTACCAATCATAATACGACGCTTCGGCTCGGCACCAAATCCTTCATTACGGGACTTCTTTATCATGTCCAAGATGTCAGTGTAATCCTTCGCTCGATGACCATAGCGAACACCGTCAAAGCGAGATAAATTAGAGCTCGCTTCTGCACAAGCAACCACATAATAGACAGGCACCCCTAACTCCGCCATGGGTAACTCGATATCCACAATTTCTGCACCCATGCGACGATACGTTTCAATAGCCCCGTCCAAAGACTGCTTTAATTCAGGATCAAGCCCTTCACCAAGCCACTTTCGTGGGACGCCAATACGCACCCCTTTCACACCCGCCTGGAGATAGCGAGTGAAGTCCTCTTGAGGCTTATTTACAGAAGTAGAATCTGCACGGTCAAAACCTACCATGCTACCAAGAACCAAAGCACAATCTTCTGCTGAATGCGCTACCAAACCAGCTGTATCAAGCGAAGAGGCAAAAGCAATCATGCCATAACGGGAAGGTCGACCATAAGTCGGCTTCATGCCCGTGACACCTGTAAAACAGGCAGGTTCACGAATAGAGCCGCCAGTATCAGTACCAGTCACAATCGGCGCTAAACCAGCTGCTACTGCAGCAGACGAGCCACCCGAAGAACCACCAGGCACAGCATTCTTATCCCACGGATTAAAAACCTTGCCAAAAGCAGAGTTTTCATTCCCTGAGCCCATGGCAAACTCATCACAATTCAGTTTACCTAAGCAAACCATCCCTTCAGCAGCTAACTGGCGCACTACAGTCGCATCAAACGGACTCATGTAACCTTCCAACATCCGGCTAGCCGCCGTCGAAGCCCAGTCCTTCGTGACAAAAATATCCTTGTGTGCGATAGGAATACCAGTTAACGGAGTTGCTGTTCCTGTTGCAATACGTTCATCAGCAGCACGAGCTTGAGCCAGTGTTACCTCTGGACGCACATCTAAAAAGGCATTTAACTCTTTATGCTGCTCGATACGCGCAAGATAATGTTGTGCAAGTTCTACTGCAGACACTTCACGTGCAGACAACATACGAGACAAATCAGCTACTGAAGCAAAAGTAATGTTCTTTTCCATTTCTCACTCATCTCGGTTTATTCAATGACCTGCGGAACCAAGAAACAGCCTTCTGCTTGTTCTGGTGCATTCTTCATATTTTCCGCACGGTTCACTTCTTCAGTGACAATATCTTCACGCAAACGTTGCACACCATCGTGCGGATTCGGCATAGGAGCAATGCCAGTCGTATCAACAGAACTAATTCGTTCAATCATTTGGAAAATATCATTAAGCTCGCCCTGAACTACCTTAGCCTGCTCATCGGAGATGTCGATGCGACCAAGATCAGCAATACGGCGAATATCATCCATCGTTAGGGACATATTCGTGCTTCTCTAATGCAAGTAAATTTCTACGAACGGGGATCTTTCGCCACTGATGTACTTATTACGTACTCTGAAACACTCCAACACAAGAGAATTGAGCTCAAAGAACCTTTTCGTACTACGGCGGACGATCAGTTAGTTTATCATTAACAGATTAATTTGGGTCACGCTTTGTCCCATAGTGCCCGATAGTTTTAGTCCCTTGCTACACCGCTATTTCAGCGGTAGCCCTTCTTAGCTTAGGCTACAAATAACATGTTTGGATTTTTCCGTAATTACTTCTCAAATGACCTCGCCATCGACCTCGGCACTGCTAATACTCTGATTTACATGCGAGGGAAAGGCATTGTTCTTAATGAACCCAGCGTTGTAGCTATTCGCCAAGAAGGTGGTCCAAATGGGAAGACCACCATTCATGCTGTTGGTAAAACAGCTAAGCAAATGTTAGGCCGAGTCCCAGGCAACATTAATGCTATTCGTCCAATGAAGGATGGGGTGATTGCTGATTTTACAGTGACAGAGCAGATGCTCAAGCAATTTATTCGTATGGCCAACCCATCACGTCTATTTGCTCCCTCTCCTCGTATTATTATTTGCGTTCCCTGTGGTTCGACCCAAGTCGAACGACGCGCAATTAAAGAAAGCGCTTTAGCTGCTGGAGCCTCTGATGTTTATTTGATTGAAGAACCCATGGCAGCTGCTATTGGTGCAGGTTTACCTGTCAACGAAGCTGCTGGTTCGTTAGTAGTTGATATTGGTGGTGGCACGACCGAGGTTGGTTTGATTTCGTTAGGTGGTATGGTTTACGCTGGCTCGGTTCGTGTCGGCGGCGACAAATTCGATCAAGCCATTATTAACTACATCCGCCGGAATTTTGGCATGTTAATTGGCGAACCAACTGCCGAAATGATTAAGAAGAAAATTGGTTCTGCATTCCCTGGCTCTGAGGTCTTGGAAATCGAAGTCAAAGGTCGCAACATTGCCGAGGGTGTCCCACGTACCTTTACCGTACATTCCAATGAAATATTGGAAGCCTTGTCAGAACCACTTAACCAAATTGTCGTCGCTGTTAAAAATGCATTAGAAAAAACTCCTCCAGAACTTGGAGCAGACATTGCTGAACACGGACTCATGCTCACAGGTGGCGGCGCACTGTTACGAGACCTCGATCAGCTTCTTAAAGAAGAAACCGGTCTTCCTGTCCATGTTGCAGAGGAACCACTGAATTGCGTCGTCAAGGGGTGTGGTATCGCCTTGGAAAACATGGATAAACTACACACTGCATTTGCGGCAGGATAATTCCGTACTATGGATTACGGCTCTCCCCCTCTTTTTCGACAAGGAATATCTGCCAGAGTTCGTTTTATATTCTTTGTCCTTATTTCCATTATTCTGATTTTGATTGATGGACGTCTTCGCTCACTCGACAATTTCAGAAGCGCTGCCGTTAGTCTAACGACACCCATGGTGCAATTGGCGACTTTACCAATTACCGCACTTGGAGAGGGGGAGGGGTACTTCATCAGTAAAGCGAAACTGAAAAAAGCTAACGACCTGCTTTCAGAAGAAAATCAAAAACTTTCGGTCGAAGTCGCTCGCCTGCGAGAAATGAAAGAGGAAAATGATCGACTTCGACATCTTGTACACGCTGTTCCTAGAGCAGCAGACAAGGTCGTGACAGGTGAAGTACTCGGTAGGGTTTCTGATCAATTTACACGCCGCCTGCACATTAACCTTGGCTCTGAAAATGGGCTACTTGTTGGGATGCCTGTAATTGGAGCCTTTGGTGCTCTAGGACAAATCTCGAGAGTGATCGCAAAACAAGCTGAAATCACACTCATCACTGATCACCGACAACGCATTGCTGTCATGAATGAGCGAACTGGATCTCGTTTTATCTTGGCAGGCACTGGCGAAGAGGTTATGGATCTATTATTTGTTCTGCCAAACGAGGATATTCAACCAGGAGATCGTTTAGTGACGTCAGGTCTAGACAAACTATTCCCTCGTCAGATTCCCGTTGGGATCGTACACCAAACGAACTACAAGCCTGGTGAAACATACCAAGCAATTACCGTCACGCCTAGTGTTGAATTAAAAGATATTCAATTCGCCACGGTAATCTTAACCGATCCTAGTGTAGCAAATGCTTTAGAAGAAAAAGCCTCCAATCCAATCAGGCGTAGAGCAGGTCGATGAAACATAGTAGTTTGAACATATCTAATAACCAAAGCACGAAACAATTAGCTGACCAAACTCACCCTTTATGGATTATTAGTACTTTTTTTATCAGCTACTTGTTGAATTTGGCGAGCTCAACCACTGATATTTTATGGTTGCCAGACCCGTTAGCTTTAACGCTTATTTACTGGACCCTTCGCGACCCAAGACACGTAGGTATGACAATCGCTTTCATTTGTGGATTGCTCATGGATATCCAAAATGGGAGTGTGTTAGGCCAACAGGCATTGGCATATGTCATTTTGTCTCACTCTGCTTATTTACTACATCGTCGTCTTCCATGGTTTGGACTCGTAGGGCAAGCGTTGCACATTTTTCCACTTTTGTTAATCTCACAAATTGTGGTGTTGCTTATCCGTCTATGGTTTGACGGATTATGGCCTGGTCTTCCATGGTTTCTCCAAAGCTTTACAGGGGCAATTTTATGGCCGTTTGCCTCGATAATTCTTTCTCTCCCAGAGCGAAGAACTCAAAAGAACATCTCAATCTAATGAACAGGATGTAGCAGCGTGGCACTGGATTTCAAAAAAGACAATACGGATCTAGGACCATTCAGAGGTAGATTACTGTTTACTTTCGGTGTGGTAACTCTGTTATTCCTTATTCTTCTTGGTCGTTTTGCTTGGTTGCAAATTATTAACCAAAATGCATATACGGAACGTGCCGAAAAGAATCGCACGGTCACAGTCGTGTCTCAAGGAAATCGAGGGCTCATCTTTGATCGCAACGGAGAGGTTTTAGCTAAAAACATCTTGGCCTATTCTCTCGAAATCACGCCTGATAAAGTTGAAAATCTAGACCAAACGATTGACTCTTTATCTGAAATTATTTCCATCACTAAGGCTGATCGACGTCGTTTTAATCGCTTAAAAGAAGATTTCAATCGTTACGACTCCATTCCTATTCGACAAGAACTTACTGATCAAGAAGTCGCGATTTTTACAGGACAACAATGGCGTTTTCCAGGGGTTGAAATTAACCAACGCGAATATCGATACTATCCTCAAGGAAAAACTGGTAGTCACTTTTTAGGCTATATAGGCTCTCTTTCACAATCTGATAAAAAACGCTTGGAAAAAGAAGGAACTCTTCACGATTACGAAGGGGAGCGTGAAATCGGAAAGGTTGGTATTGAACGAAGTTACGAAGAAATTTTACATGGCATCCCGGGTTTTGAAACTTTAGAGATCACCGCGGGTGGTCATGCCGTGCGCTCTCTGGCGTTAAAACCAGCACAACCAGGAAACAATCTTCAATTAACAATTGATAGCAACCTTCAACGTGTCGCAGAACATGCAATGAATGGAAAGGTTGGCGCTGTTATTGCTATCCAACCATCGACTGGCGAAATACTCTCGTTCGTTTCCATGCCCACCTATGATCCAAATCTATTCCCTGGCGGGATCGATCCTCAGTCATGGAAGGCGTTAAATACCTCAGAAACTAAACCCCTACTAAACCGAGCTATGCGCGGTTTATACCCCATTGGCTCAACCTATAAACCATTTATTGCTTTGGCTGGTTTAGAAACAGGAAAAACTACGATCAACTATAGCCTGAACGATACAGGGATCTTTACTTTAGGCAAACATAAATTCAGAGATATGTCAGGTATCGCCAAAGGTAAGCTTGATCTTAGAAAAGCTATTGCCATATCGTCTGATGTCTATTTCTATTGGTTAGCGACCCAGATGGGCGTCGATACCATTCATGACTTCATGGTGCCATGGGGTTTTGGCCAAAAAACAGGGATCGATCTAATTGGTGAACAAACTGGCATATTGCCTAATCGCGCATGGAAAGAAAAAAGAGTAAAGCAACCCTGGGTCATTGGTGACACACCTTCTATTGGCATCGGGCAGGGATATAACGCCTTTACACTTTTACAATTAGCTAATGCAACATCTATTTTGGCAAATCGCGGTGTTGTTATGACGCCTCATTTGGTCAAAAAAATTATAAATCCTATCACTGGTGAAAGTTCCTCAGTCAAAGATAAAGCTATACGAACTATCCCTCTGAAGCAAACAAATGTTGAAGCTGTTATTGCGGGCATGACAGATGTAGCAACCAAAGGTACAGCACGCTTCGTTTTCAAAGGCTCTCCCTACTCAGTAGCTTGTAAAACGGGTACTGCACAAGTCATCACTATTGGGCAGGATGACAAGTATGATGCAAAAAAGTTAGCTAGAAAACACCACGACCATGCGCTTTTTATTGCTTTCGCTCCTGCAAAAAAACCCAAGATTGCACTAGCTGTACTCGTAGAAAACGGCGGCTTTGGCGCACAAGCCGCTGCACCTATTGCCAAAAAAATGATTGATTATTGGCTTACAGGGGCAAATGACCTTTCATTGCCTCCCCCTAAAGGGGTGCATTTGACTCTTAAACACCACAATCGCTGAAAGAATTAGACGACACATATGATTAATAGTGTTTCTCATCGAAGCTCTTCACTTCTCAGATATTTATTTAATCGTCTGATGAAGATAGACTTCATGCTACTCGCCATCGTAGTCACAATAACTACGATTGGCTTTATCGCCTTATTTTCAGCAGGTTATAGCTTCCCTTGGCGCATAGAAGGTCAAATCCGTAACATTGCTATCGCTTGTATTGTTATGATCCTTGTGGCTTGTTTACCTGTGAAGCTTCTACAGCAAACTGCCTTACCAATCTTCATTCTTGGTTGTGTACTATTGTTGTTAACTCACTTTTTTGGCATCACCGTCAAAGGCGCAACTCGCTGGTTGAATGTTGGCATTCGCATTCAACCTTCAGAAATAATGAAATTAGCTTTACCCTTAATGCTAGCTTGGTATTATCAAAAACGAAGTGAGAACATCAATTCATGGGATCATTTCTTCGCCTTCATATTTCTAATTTTTCCCGTAGCCTTAATCCTTAAACAGCCCGACCTTGGTACTTCTATTCTTGTTAGTATCGCCGGTATTTCTGTCATTTTTTTTGCAGGATTGAGTAAGCGTGTCATTATTGGTGCGTTTTGTTCACTTTTAGCATCTTTACCCATTATTTGGAATTTCCTTCACGACTACCAACGTGAACGTGTAATGACGCTTTTAGATCCCACCTCTGATCCTTTAGGAAAAGGCTTTCATACATTACAAGCTCTTATTGCTATTGGGTCAGGGGGATTTTCGGGTAAAGGGTGGATGGCTGGCACTCAAGCCCATCTTGACTTCATCCCAGAACGAACTAGCGACTTCTTATTTGCTGTTTACAGCGAAGAGT
This sequence comes from uncultured Sutterella sp., assembly GCA_937943605.1. Taxonomy (GTDB): domain Bacteria; phylum Pseudomonadota; class Gammaproteobacteria; order Burkholderiales; family Burkholderiaceae_F; genus Sutterella. The sequence goes on from CALEAW010000064.1 coordinate 123,756, forward strand.
TTGGTTTCGTTGGAAATTTAGTTTTACTAATTCTATATACACTATTGATTGGTCGAAGTTTTTACATTGCAGCCTTTGCAGAAACTTATTTTGGTAGATTATTAGCAGGAGCAATTGGCTGTATTTTCTTCACCTATACCTTTGTCAACATGGGGATGGTTAGTGGCATTTTACCTGTCGTCGGCGTCCCACTTCCCTTTATGAGTTATGGTGGTACTGCCTTGTTAATTCTTGGAATTTGTACCGGCATACTATTATCTATTTCAGCAGAATCTAGACACTAACAAGGACTACTTTCATGATTCAGGTTCGCAAGGCGCTTTTCGCACTGTCGCTGACTATTTTTTTAAGTGCTTGTTCAACTCAAAGTGGAAAGTTCTATCAACACGATGGACCTCCAACAAACAATACTGAATTAGACACTCGAAGCGCGACTCCAAAAGTTGAAGCCTTTTACCCTGCTTCCTTACGTCCGTACACAGTTATGGGACAACAATATATCCCCATAAAAACTGATGTTTCTATGACACAAAAAGGCGTTGCCTCCTGGTATGGCAAACAATTTCACGGAAACAAAACTGCTATTGGCGAAATTTATGACATGCATCGCATGTCAGCAGCACACCCCACCATGCCATTGCCGAGCTATGCTCGTGTAACAAACCTCGAGAATGGTAAAACGATCATTGTCCGAGTAAACGATCGGGGGCCATTCCTGCACAATAGAGTCATCGATCTCTCTTACGCTGCAGCTAGTGCTTTAGGTTATGCACAAAAAGGAACAGCCAATGTTGAAATCGTTAGGTTAACCAATCAAGAGATCAGCACAGGACAATGGCGCACAGCTTCTGAAAGCTTACCTGCCACAGCTCCACAATCACAAACCGAAGCTACTGATATCCAGCCACCTCTCCCTTTGCAAACAATGCCTAGCTCCAATGGCTGGGGGATACAAATTGGTTTCTTTACAGAACACACCAATGCACTGACGTATGGAGCTCATGCGGAAGCTGTATTAGCCTCAAACGGCACACCTAAGACAGTGAGAATAGTAAAAGATGATTCTAGTTATCGAGTCATTGTAGGGGAACGATTAAATTTAAATCAAGCTAGGAATATGGCAGCTCAATTGAAAAGCATTCTAGGAACCGACGCTTTCGCTATAGCCAAATAAGTGCGGAGAACACAATATGTTATTAAAGTCAGAAGTTTACGAAACCATACAAAACTTATGGAAAAACGAAACCTTGATCGGCCTGCAGGATTTTATTCGCCTTCCCGCACTCTCTCGATCATTCGATCCTGATTGGGAATCCAATGGCATCTTAAAGCAAACACTTCTTATGGCAATGGAATGGGGGAAAAAACAACTCCCTCAAGCTACATTTGAAATTTTGGAATCACCAAAAATTCCACCTGCTTTAAAAATTTATATCCCAGCTTTTCAAAATCATAATGGCCAACCCGCCTTCCTTTATGGTCATCTTGATAAACAACCTGAAGCAGGCGAGTGGGCTAAAGGATTGGGACCATGGCAACCCGTCATTAAAGAAAATCTTCTTTACGGACGAGGTTCTGTAGATGATGGCTATAACTTCTTTTTGTGTTTAACCGCGATTAAAGCACTTGAAGAACATGGAATCTCTCACCCAGAAATTTTCGCCCTTTTTGAAACAGATGAAGAGTCTGGTTCAAGAGACCTCGCGGCCTACGTCAACGATATGGCACCAGAAATTGGTTCCCCTGCCTTCATTGCTATCGCGGATCTTGATGCTTTAGATCAATCTAGGATATGGTTAACTCAATCGTTAAGAGGATCTATCGCTCTTACTATTCGAGTGTCAGTCCTAAATTCTCCAGCTCATTCTGGTATGGCTAGTGGCATCGTCCCTAGCTCTTTCCGCATCATGCGTTCATTACTAGATCGTATTGAAAATGCAGAGACAGGCGAGCTTTTGTTACCAGAATTAAATACCGATATCCCCCAAAATATCCTGGACTGTATTGAAAAATTGGCTCTCGTTGCTGATGTTCGTACCAAATTTAACTGGGCTAGCGAAACCACCGCTGTAGGTAATTCGTCCTTTGAAGCACTTCTACAAAACACCTGGAAGCCATCCTTATGTGTTACTGGTGCTGATGGGCTTCCTCCTTGTAATCAAGCTGGTAATGTTCTCAGAACTAGCACTGCTTTAAAACTGTCTATACGTACTCCGCCTACAATCGACGCACAAAAGGCATTAGCCACACTAATACAAGTTCTCACTCACGATGTACCCTACAACGCGAAAGTTGAAATTTTGGATAGCGAAGCAGCTTCAGGATTTGTGGCTCCGCTACCAACTGGATGGCTATTAGAGAGCTTAAATCAATCTAGCCAAACTCACTTTGGAAAGGAACCAGGTTACTTATTCTGCGGTGCATCTATTGGTACTTTACCAATGTTTAGTCAAGCTTTCCCTACAGCTCCCTTTGTTAATACAGGCGCCTTAGGCCCCTTAAGTAACGCTCACGCACCTAACGAATGCTTAGATTTACCCTATGCAATAAAATTAACGTGCATTTTTGCAGACTTAATTGCAAACATTCCTAAGAAATGTGATTTATGAGAAGAGACTGTGTTACTCAAGTCATTGTCAATTGGGGCAATGGGGAATGGGAAAATTTCGCTACACCTTTTGAGGCAGAGCGATACATTAATGCCATGTTAGATGAACTCGATATCCCGCAATCAGCCTGGCTTGAAGATATGTTAGGCAATAAAAAATGGGATTATGAGATTGTTGAAGACGATGCTGGCATCATCCGCCTCATCGATTAATGGAGATCGATATGTCTTGTCCTTTATGTCAACCTAACGGTGCTACAGAAATTTGGCGCAATCACCGCTTTTATGTGATTGACGCAAATCATTCTGAGTTCCCTTGTTTTTTCAGAGTGATCTCTTGTCGACATATCACAGAGATGTCTGAATTAACAGCTGAAGAACGCTACGAACTTTGGGAAATTTTAAATACAATCGAAATCGAACTAATTGCTAAATTACAACCCATAAAAATCAATTTAGCTCAATTTGGCAACATTGTTCCTCATCTACATTGGCACATCATTGCACGTTGGGAAAATGACTCACACTTCCCCGAATCTCCTTGGGGAGTCCAACAACGCGTAATGCCTGCTACGCTTTTTGCTGAGCGTAAAGCACAGACACAAGCAATTTACAAACATTTAGCGGATGTCTTAACGGCAAAATTTGGATAAAAAAACTCCCACCAGCAATGCTGGTGGGTTCGTTAGCTTTATTACCGCTACTGTTCTTCTGCTAACGCAAGAGCAGCTAAACCGTGCAGCACTAAATTATGTTTGACCACTAAATCGGAAATTTCTTCTTTTAAATAAGGTGCAATAAATTTTGCTGCTCCACCAGCTAAGATAACCTTAGGTTGAATACCTTTTTGAATCATGGTATGTTGAGCTCGGACAATTAAACCAACTTGAGCATCCACTATACCAGTAATAATTGCTTCGCTCGTTCCTCCAGGAAAGACTTTGTACTGCCCCGCACTATCTGGTAAAGAGGGAATACCACGCGTTAAACAATCTTTCATCAAGCTAGGTCCTGGGGCAATTCGTCCTCCTAAAAAATCATAAGTCCCATCATCTTTCTTAAGAATAGAATCCACGGTTGTAGCTGTTCCAGTATGAACAACTAATAACGACTGATTCTCTTCACGCATTGCATCAGTCGCCCCCACAGCAGCATACCATCGGTCTGCGCCAAGTTGAGTTGGACGAGCATAGCGATTATTTAGCACAATGCGACCTTTAAATAGAGATTTTGGTCGTACCCAATTCCATTGAATCCCATGGTCATTAAAGAACTTAGTAAGTGAAAAAGCTACTACTGGAGCGGCTACTGTACAGCCAATAATCTTTTTTGGCTTTAAATTTAACCATAATTCATAAAGATCATCTTTGAAATGAGTGCTCCCTTTATGAACAACAGTATGAGGATTATCTGGCTCTTCTAAAGTTGTCCATTTTAAAGCCGTATTTCCTAAATCAATTAATAGCGTCGTCATATGAAATCGTTCCAGAGTAAAAAGTCATCATTCCTTGGTTTGTCTGAAGAATCAACTGCCCCAAGTCATTGATTCCCAAATCAACACCTATAAAAGATTCCTTATTATTCTCCACTATGAAATTTAATTCACACCCTAAAAAATGATCATACTCTGACCACTTCCGGACAATTTTATCATTTTCGCACTGAAATAACTCGATCAAAGAACAAATAAATTTATTGATAATAAAATCCACATCACAATTCAGATAATTTCCAATCCCCGTAATAGACCATCCATTCGTAGTTTTCTTTGTTGAATGATATTTATTAATTCCGACACCAATAATAATTACCTTACGATTACTGACATCTGTAGAGAGTTCACAAAGTATCCCTCCAGCTTTTCCATGTTGAAACCAAATATCGTTAGGCCACTTTAAAGACACTTTACATCCTAAGGAACGCAAAACGTCACAAATGCTCATACCAACAACCAGAGGCACCAATGAAGTCTTTAGTTTGACATAATCCCAAGGAAGAATAACCGAAAATAGTAAGGCACCTTCACTAGATTCCCATTTTCTCCCTCGTGTGCCTTTACCTGCAAACTGTCGTTTTGCAACCAACGCATAAGGTATAGTCACGTTATGCTTAAGTGCAAACAACTTTAGTTCCTCATTGGTCGAACCTGTCTCATCCATATGGTAAATTTGAGCCATATTAGTCTTGTTTGAAGTCGTTATGTTCTTCATGCTTTTTATAGTTGAGTCTGCCTAAGCTACAATAAACTTAAAACATCACTTAGTTACGTTTATATGAAAGTATTCAAATCTATACTTTTTTTTATTTTGTTATTTTCACCTTTTGCACAAGCAACAGAAGATAAATCCTATTTCCTGATTGATCTAAACAGTCAACAAATATTGATCCAGAACCAGCAGACCAACAAGGTAGCCTTACCGCATTGGGTAGAAGAAAGTCTCAATAAAGCGTCCCCTTTAAAGAAAGACTCTGTCAATCAATCTATAGAAAGATCAGAAGATCTGCTTAATTTTATCTCTAGCATTCCCATCACACAATGGAAACTTTTAGAAAGCAATCCCATTGATTCAAAAGTACTTAAACAATTAACTAAAAAAGAGCGTGACTTTTTAACAAGTAAAACAACAAAAATTATTTGCCACCAAAAAATAAATAATCATTGGTTAGGTGTTTACTTATCCACAAACCCAACAATTAATGGAAATACAAGAAATTTACTTGTTATTTTAGTAAATTACATTGATGAACTTGAATTATTAAAACATTGTGTTCAACTGATAGAGCATGGTCATTGGAACTTCGAACTACATACGGTCTTTAGAAAAGGACAAATTATCGGGCAGGCACCAGTGTTCAAAGGAAATACTTCCAATATCCGATTTGTCATCCACAAAGATCTTTTGATTACCTTACCTAAACCTAATGACCTTTCTGATCTATCCATCGTTATCACACACCAAACACCTCTAGTTGCACCAATTGATACAGAAACCCCTTTAGGTCAACTGTCGATACAATGGGAAAATCAATTGCTAGCAACATCACCTATCTTTGCTGAAATTCCAATTGAAACTGGAAACTTTCTTCATAGATTGTGTGACACAATACGCTTAGTAATATTTCCCCATTAGCAAACTTGGATAAGTTATGACTACCAACAACGATACAAAATCCCTCAAGCAATCGGATGATCTCACTCCAGTCATGCAATTTCCCATGATGTTCCCAATTAAGGTCATGGGACTTAATACCCCAGACTTTCCAGCTACGATCTGCCAATTAGCTACGAACCACTTTTCTGACTTTGACGCTAAAACAATGACTATTAACTTATCGCGAACGCAAAAGTACAAAGCACTAAGTATCGTAGTTAATGCTCAATCTAAAGAACAACTCGATGATTTCTATAGAGCCCTAACGTCACATCCAATGGTAAAGGTTGCTCTCTAAAATGACGGCAGACTCAATTAAACCAGGTAGCCTTCAAGCTTGGCTAGCCTTTACTCGCCCTAAAACTTGGGGAGTAGCCGTAGCTCCAGTTTTAGCAGCTTTAACTCTATCTGTTTATGAAACCAATGAATTACATTGGGAAACTGCATTTTTTACTTTAACAATTGCACTTCTTATGCAAATTGTTAGTAATATGAAAAACGACTTAGGATATACAGAGAAAAAGGCAGAAACAGGAAATCGAAAAGGCTTACCACGAGCAACTTCCTTCGGTTGGATTTCAGTAGACTTAGCTAAAAAAGCGATCTCTTTTACAATTGCATTATCACTAATTAACACTATTATTTTGGTATATTTTGGTGGTTGGATGTTTTTGATTATCGGAATAATTTCCGTAATCGCAGCATTCACATACATGGGAGGACCAAAACCCATTGCATATACTCCATTCGGAGAGATCACTGTGATGATTTTTTTCGGTCTCACTGCTGTCTGTGGAGCTTATTATTTACAAACCCACACTATTTCATTTAATGCTATTTTATTAAGCATTTCTCTAGGTGCCATCGCATCATCTGTTTTATGCGTCAACAACTGGCGTGATCGAGAGCACGATAAGAGTATCGGTCGACAGACTTTAGCTGTTGTACTAGGAGACAAAAGTTTTCTTACAATATTCCGATTGCTAATTTATATCCCTTTCATATTAGCAGTAGCAATGGCTATACTAGGTAATTTAATTCCTTGCTTAATAGTTTTATTATGCATTCCACTCTGTTTACCATTAACAAATCAACTAAAAACTCTAAAAGGGAAAGATTTAAATAAGACGATGTTCTCTTGCGTTAAATACGAACTTATCTACTCGATCTTATTTTCTTTAAGTTTAATTTTTTCGATGTAAACAAAAAGCCCTGGATAAAACCAGGGCTTTTTTTGTTTAATTTTTAGATAGATTCTTTAACCGATTATCAATTGCAGATTTCGTTTCTACATTAAAGCATGTAACAACCTGTTGAACACCATTTACCTTAGCTGCCACAGTTGATGCCAATTTTGCTTCCTCAGGAGTAACAATCCCCATTAAATACACAATCCCTCTTTGAACTGTTACTTTCATTTGATTGAGAGAAATATGTTCAGTGCTGATAATCGCACTACGAACCTTTGTCGCAAGCATCGAATCGGATAGTAAAGTAGTTACGGATGACGGATCCATTACCGCAAGTTCATTAATAACCGCATTAACACCTACACTTTGTGTCGCGATCTCCTGGGCACGATTTTTGTCTTGAGAAGTTAAGACTTCACCTGTTAATAAGATTTTCCCCTCATAACTAGTGACAGCAATATGATGCTTATCATGACCAATCACTTCACCAATTTCATAACGCACACGTTTTTCTAAAACCTCATCGTCAACAATACTTCCTGTACTTCGACGATCCGTCATCACAGTAGCAGAAGTTATCGCTGCCCCACCTACTAGAACTGGAGCACATCCACTTATTAATATCGACGACAGAATCAAGCTAATAGAAAATAACTTCACATTAGTCAATTTTATTCCTCCTAATTAAAAGCAGACGTAAAGCATGATCTTTTATACTTTACGCTCTCTCATAAAACGTAAAATCTCGGTCTAGTTGGGGTATAACTGCCCCAACTATTCCTTATCTGA
>CALEAW010000065.1 GCA_937943605.1 uncultured Sutterella sp.
CCTTACTTCCTTTCTCAGCTTCCTCTGGCGTAGCCGGAACCCACTTATTTCGATATGCCCTGATATACGTCTTTCCTTTGTTCTTATAGGACATCAATTTAAGCTGAAGAATCTCTTGACCACTGAGCATCTCGGCCTCTCCGTGAAAATCTATCTATTAATCTTATTTTACTCTAGTTTTTGTAAAAAAACAATAGCCATGCTGGACTTTTTGCTTGTCTAACAGGGCTATTAAGCCGATCGCATTATCTAGATAGTAGATTTACTGCGGAGTTCGGGAAAAAGGGAGGCGCTGGCGCCTCCCCTCGAAAGTTACCTCAGACGATTAGAACTTGTAGCTCACACCCAAAGTAAAGGCGTGGTCTTGACGACCTGCATCACCAGCGGTTAAGCCATAAGAAGCAGACAGTTCAGTTTTCTTATTGATAGCACGAAGACCAAATTTGGCCTGGCCGAGGACGTCTCCAGCCATATCGGCATTAAGCGTCTGTGCAACACCCGTACCTGCCCCCGTTACCGTCGTGTTGTAGTCCGTATCACCGAACTGCGGAACGATGGCAACATCAAGCGTCGGAGCGAGCGTCCAACCAGAGGGCGTATCGAACGCCATGGAAACGGCCACACCAATCGGCATCTGAACCGTGAAGGTGTTGTCCTGGTCGTTCTTGAAAGCGTCAGCGCCATCAACCTTCGTCGTGTAGTCATCATTCATCATGTAAACCGCACGAAGACCAGCATAAGGCGTAACAGCAAAGCCGTTCACATCAAATGCCTTTTCAGCACGAAGGCTCATCGTGAACGCATCTGCATCACTTTCAGCTTCGGCCTTGGCTACATTTGCACGAGCAATGGTCTGAGTCATGTCATTCTTGCTGTGGAACCAGCCCATAGACCCAACAAGACGCATCGTATCGGTCAGATCATAAGCACCGTAACCCTGGATACCAAACGTCTGGTAGTCGTTGGATGCAGAGAGCGCATCACCCTTAGCATCAGCACTACCGTCAAGATAAGAGATAGCAGCGCCCAAGCGAAGCTTCGGTTGAACCTGCGTATCAGCACCGAACGTAAAGCCATAGGTGTTGGTGTCATAACCCGCTTCCATATTACCCACAAGCTTCAAGCCATCCTGCTGATACTTACCACCTTCGACCTTAACCCAAAGACCAGTCCCCAGTTGTTCACGTACAGAAAGCGAAGCGCGTTCTTCAACACCAGCCATCAAATTCGTCGTATCAGCGAAGAAGTTGGCCGTTGTACCGAGCGTGGCGCCCATCTGAGCAACGGAGTTGATGATCTTGGTCTTTTCGGCTACAGAGAGCTTGTCATTACGAATAACACTCTGAATCAAGGTGACGTCGCCACCCTTCTGACCGCGCTTCAAGGCTGCGTTAGCAATATCCTTGATGGCAAGATCCGTATAGACCGTGGAGACATCAGCCATTTCGAGCGTAGCAACAAAGTTCTTATCGGCATCGAGCTTCGTGGTCACTTCATAGTCAAGACCAGAGCCATCGTTCACGTAGATCGAATCAGCACCCGTCCAACCACCAATCCACTTACCGTCAGCGTCAACGGTCGTAGCGTCGTACTTAAAGCCCTGAAGCAAGGTGATGTCACCATCCTTCGTCACACGAGTAATGGCAACCTTAGCGCCCTTGTCGATCTTAGCCGTCGCACCGTCACCAATCACGGCAACATTGTCCGTGAGCGCAGAGGCATCAACCACCGTCAAAGATTCCTTGAGCGCGTTAAGGTTCGCCGTAGTCGTAGCCTTTGTGACAGGTGCAGTACCAACGTTAACCGTGCCGTTCGCACCCATCGTCAGAGACTTACCAATGACGAGCGTACCATTGACCTTAGCAAGCGTCGGTTCAACCTTGGCAAGCGTATCTACAAGACCATGTTCCTTACCAAAGGTAAGTACCTTGCCTTCGTCGACGTTGTAGGTCATCTTGGTCTTGCCATTGAGGTTTTCAGCACCAAAGACCATTTCCTTAGCATCAGCGCCAAAGCCAATCACCGCATCGTTAGCAAAGGTCAAACCGTTTTCAACCTTGAGCGTACCAGCAATACCATTAAAGCTATTACCCTGGACTTCAAGATCCTTCGTTGCAAAGACGGCATCTGCGCTCTGTTCAATCGCAACCAATTGCCCCATCGTAGTCTTACCAGAGACTGCGAGTTCGCCCTTGTTAACGATCTTACCGTTCAGATCAAGCGTTGCAACGTTGGTAACCTTGCCACTATTCGTAAAGGTGTACTTTTCACCAACAGCGAGCTTACCATCTTGAGCAAGTTCAATCGTACCGTTGTTAGTACCGTTAGCATTGACCGTGAGCGACGTCAGACCCTTAATCACCCCCGTCTTTTCGTTCTTAAACGTAGCAGGATCGGTAATGGTGTAATCCGTCTTCTTGGTAAATTCGAGCGTACCAGCATTCTTCAAGGTCTTAAAGGCAACATCTCCAGCCTTCACCGTTGCCTTATCGGCAATCGTCAAAGCGTTCTGGGCGTCTACCTTAGCAACGGTCATGACACCGCCATTAACCGTCACATCCTTGGCCGTCACATTAGTAGCATCGAGCTTACCAGCCGTCATAGTGAGACCGTTGGTAACCGTCAGGTCGCCAGAAAGCGTCAGCGCATTAGAAACACTCACCTCATCAGAGGTCAAGTTCTTAGCCGTCAAGGAGCCCAAGACATTGACCACATCAGCCTTGAAATCACCCTTAGCCGTGACGATAGCATCAGCGCCTACCTTCAAGGTCTGAACACCGTTCGTCGCATTAAGGTCAATAGACTGAGCGTCTAACTTACCACCCTGAATATCAAAGACAACATCCTTAGTGGCCGTCGTCTTGATGTCAGCTACAGTGATCGAACCACCCGTTTGCGTGAGACCCGAATCACCCAGGGTAAGATTGCCCGTCAAAGTCATCGTGCCACTATTCGTCAGACCAGCGAGCGTCGCATTTTGCGCTTCGAGCTTGGCGGTATTGATGAAGTTCTTATTGGACGTCAAATCACCCGTCAACGTCATCTGACCGTTGTTCTGAGCCTTATCTTCAAGCGTCAAACTCGTGCCCTTGAAGGAGCCCTGATTATTGAAGTCCTTCTTAACAGTCAAATCAGCCTGAGCAACCGTCGTACCCGCATTCAAGAGTTCACCAACGGATTGAGCGGACTGGCCTTCGAGCTTCAGCGTGCCGTTCTTCAGAACTTCAAGCTTTCCGTTTTCGGCATTGACAAGATTGCCCACGTGAAGCGTTGCATTACCCGCCACCTGAGCCGTCTTGAGACCATCAAGCGTGTTGACCAAGAACTCGCCACCAGCAACCTGAACCGTACCCTTCACGGTGTCAATCATGCCGTGCGTAGCCTTATCGGCCATACCAAGCACAAGCGTACCCGTCGTCGCGTCGACCGTACCGCCATTCTGGCTACCCGTAAGGAGCTTGCTCTGGTCGTACGTGCCTTCCGTACCACCGACAAGATAAAGCTTCTGGCCATCAGCAACCGTCACGGATTCAACCGTATCGATACCCTTGAAACCGAAGTTACCCTTGATGTCGTTCTTACCAAAGGTCAACGTCTGCTTACCCGTAGCGTCGAGCACCTTATCAGAGAAGATCAAGCCATTCGTATTGTTCTGGATACCCTGAATAAAGGCCACATCAAACTTTGCGGTCGCATCAGCCGTACCAGAGAAAACAACGGTCGTCTTAGAGATGTCCTTACCAAACGCAGCACCAAGGTTCGTTACCGCAGAATCAACGGCCATATTCGTCCAGCCATTATCCGTAAAGTCGAACGTACCAGACGTATAGGTAATGCCATTCTTGATCGTGTCCTTAACAGCACCAACATTCGTAATACCACTCATCGGAACTTCGACCTGCTGACCATTTTCGTCAACAGCGGGAAGCTTATTCGATGCATCTACAGACGCAAAGATCTGACCGAGGTTCGTCGTAAGCGTACCACCAGCCATCGTAAGATGACCTTGACCTGCCGTACCAAAGTCGATCTTGTCCGCCGTGATCTTACTGCCTGCCCCCAAGGTAATCGTTGCATCGTTCTTCAGCGTAGCGCCACCTTCAAACGTCACATTACTATTATCAAGAATGACGGAATTCGCTCCAAAGCCCTGATCAGCTCCCGTGAAGGTCTTATTGTGGTTCTTATATTCAAGCTTCGCACCTTCAATCTTACCGTTGAAGGCAAGATCACCAGTGCCGTTATAGACAATATGCGAACCCGTGAGGCTACCGCCATTGACCGTCAGCTTAGAACCATTGGCCAAATCAATCTTGCCGTTTTCACCCGTAAGATTGGCAATCGTAGAACCCTGACCAGTAACAGCTAAAGCGCCACCCTTTTCGAATCCAAGATTTTGAGCAACCAAACTTCCGTTACCCAAAGTCAAGGTTCCGCCAATCGTCGCATCAGTCGTCGTGAGCGTGCCGCCCGTCAATGTCAGATTACTGCCGTCCTTCAAAGCGAGGTTTGTGAACGTAGCATCCGTTCCAAAAGAGCTACCCTGACCCGTCAGCGTCAGATTATCAACCTGGATCGTGCCATTACCGCCCTGAGCTAACTCAAGCTTACCTACGGAAAGATTCGTCAAGTCCAAGGAACCACCGTTAACGGTCACACCGCCAGTCACCGTCAATGTCCCAGGTTTACCTTGAGTCAGAGACTTTTCATCCACCGTACCTTGGACATTCAATTGACCAACCTGGACGTCACCGACGACATGAAGCTTACCGCCCGTCTGAACATTCATGACGTTCGCAGAGATAAAGCCATTCCGCGTGTCGTTGGCATTTGCATTATCGAGTTCGCCAGCGATATTGAGCGTACCGATATTTTCAATACGGCCAAAGTTCAAGAAGTTGGTCGTTCCTTGAGTAATATCCATCGTATTGAAGTTCTTGATAACAGCATCAGCGCCATTATTGAAGTCCTTCACATTGATGGTCAGTTTGGACGCATTACCCTTACCTGCGATCACGCCATCATTAGGCATCGTCGAGCTAACGGTCAAATCAGCAACATTAATCGTGCCACGATTCTGGCTCTGCTTCTGTGGGAAGGGCATCCCTTCTGGATGAGAACCCGCGCCCAAGATTTCCAACTTATCAAAGTCAGCAACCGCACCTCGCTGATTATCAAAATGACCGTAGACCTTACCATTAGTCGCTGTTAAGGTCTTTGTATTGACGAGCGTTCCGTACTGCTTATCAGACGTACCAACATTCAGCACGCCATGAACGGTCATCGAGCCTTGGTTGTCGATGTAACCATGATTATTGACAACCCCAGCATCATTGGCCTTACCTACGGTCAACTGACCTTGATTGGTTAACGTACCATTCTGATAAGCCCCATTTCCCCAAGTCGACTTAGCTTCTAAGTTCAATTCCTTTGCAACATTCCACGTAGCATCGGTCTTATTAACATTGAACTTACCCTGCTTCCAGTCACCACCACGCAAAGTCACGGAGCCAGCATTCAACTCTCCAGAGTTTTCAACGATCATGAAAGCATCATAAGAGCTGATGTCCGCAGTCCCACGATTGACAAAGAAGCCTACGCCTTTCTTAACCTGATTCTGAACTGTGGTAATGGTTAAGTGCCCGTCATTTGTGAATCGCTTAAAATTCGATTGATTAATAGCGTTTAGATTTTCGATTGTTACAACCGAATCTTTATCGATGTTGACTGTCCCATCCAAATAAAAATTCTTAACACTCGCAGTTGCGTTCTCGAACGACACTACGCCATGTGCGATATCTACAACATCTTTTCCGTCTTTCGTCGAATTAAAGTATAGATTTTGGATGGTGTTCTTTAATGTGGTATGAACTCCTGTACCTGTTTCACCAATATGAAGACCATGATCTTCATTTCTGGAGCCAATAACAAATACATCCGTAACATTACCGAGATCTACTTGGTCGCCAACCAATCGGAATGTATGGCCACCAATAGCTAATGTTTGAGCCGAGCCAGTTATAGCGCTAACCGCCATATCACCAGTCAGCACCTTACCATTTTCAGGATAAACGCCCTCGAAAAACAACTTCACAACAGGGTTATCGTAGTACGCCGCAACAGCCGTTCCCGTATCCAAAACCGTCGACGCATCTGCCCCAAGTGCGGTCGTCATCAAAGCTGCCGTTACAACAGCTTTAACTCCCTTTCCACGGGATTGGGCCGTTCCTGTCTTTTCATTCACAGCAACGTATGTCTGCTTGAGCGCAGACCAAATGACACGATAGATATTATTCATGGTTACCAAATAACAGAAATCGACAATGTGGCGTAATCAGTTCGCGAGGGTTGTATGCGATACACGCCGCGCCTTAAACAGATGAAGTATTGATCACGATTTACTCAAGATCGATATCAGCAATATTAAAAATTTTGTTACTTCCGTACAAACAACACAATATTGAAAAAAGAATCTAATCACCCCTATAAATCGCACTCAATGCGTCAATAGGACGTGTTTTCAAAGCATTGGAAGTCGGATTAAATGACATGTCTTCTCGTTGCTCAACAGCAACGAGCATTACGAACTACGACTAGCTTAGGCATGCACAACGGTTTGCTCATCCCAGACATTGCGCAAATGGATGCCATGTTTGAATCGTTACCAAACGCACTCGAAGGCATGACGATTATCCAACTCTCAGACATTCACGCTTCAACACTCATACCCAAAGCACATATCGCCTCGATCGTTAAGAAAGTCAATGCTTGAAGGGCCTATTTGATACTGATAACAGGTGACATAGCTGAGGCGTCATCCCTGTTCGGTACGATGATCTATCGCCATTAGTAAATCTCCAAGCAACGCTTGGTGTTTATGGCTGTGAGGGCAACCATGAGCATTATGTCGATGACTACGAACCCCGCATTACGCAGCACAAAAAGCTCGGCATACGAATGCTACGCAATGATTCGGTGCAATTGCAATATCAGGGGTGTTCGTTCACTTTGGCAGGCGTGACCGACGAATGGGCGAGTTATATACCTAATACCTTGAAAACCTTTCGTCATGCGACAGTGGACGGACTCCGAATTCTGGTGGCGCATCAGCATGGGCAAAAGGACCTATATGAACAAGCTGTGCGATTTGACTGGCAGCTTCAGGGCATACAACCCCATTCAAAAAGGCCGCACAAGGATGCACGACCTCTTTCAACCTATGCAGACAAGGTAAGGATTAGAAGGTCGGACGAGCACCAACCATCCATGTCCAACTATGTCTAGCGTAGTATTCAATCTCGTCACCTTACCTTCCAACACTGTAGCTAGCTATCAATGCGTCGCGTAATGAAGGGGCTGTAGTGTCATCCCTTCCAAGACGTCAGGCTGTCGACAGGGCTTGCCGCCCGCCGTAAGGGGCAAGGTCTTTACCCACGCAAATCGACGTGGGGACTTCCAGCGAGCTAAACGAGGACGTAAAAAGCCTACGATCTCGTTGTCTGAAGGCAATGCCTTACCTGTTTCTGGCACCAACAAAGCCGTCACCAAAGCCCCCCACTTTTCGTCGGGTTGACCTAAGACTAAGGCCGCCTTGACACCCGGAATACTTTCGAGCACTTCTTCGACCTCACGAGGTGCCACGTTTTCACCACCCGTAATAATAAGTTCCGCGTGACGTGCGCTCACACGAATGCGGTTGTCTTCTGTGAGGCTTCCGATATCGCCTGTCAGATACCAACCGTTTTGTAAGGTACTGCCGCGCCCCCAATAGTCGGTCGAGAGCATGGGACCACGCAACGTAATGATGTCGTTAACGAGCTTTACGTCCAACCCTTCAAGCACGCGACCCGCATAGATTTGAGGCGTAAAACGTTCTTCGTAGGGCGTCACGGCGACAGTACTTCCGGCTTCTGTCATGCCGTAGGTGGTCACGATCGGAATACCAGCATCGGCTGCTCGTTGACGTAAAGCCATCGATGCCGCAGCACCCCCGACCATCAAGGTTCGGAGCGTTTTTGGCACCGATAAATCGGGCGTCTTATCTATGATTTCGGAGAGCATGGCGGGCACGACCGATGCCAAAGTCACGCCGTCTCGTGCCAAATTAGCCATAAAGGTTTCGGCCTTAAAGCGCCCCGCAAGCGACATGGTGCTACGCATCACCAAAGAGCGCATCACAATCCCTAAGCCACCCACACGTGCGGGCGACAAAGACAACTGAAAGACGTCGTCGTGCGTCATATGAAGTGCATCAGCCACGCGGCGAGCACTCTCATAAAGCCCATGGCGCGTGAGAACCACGGGCTTAGGACTTCCCGTGGTACCGGAAGTAAAAATCACCACAGCGGCATCGTGAGGTAACGGCACCTCAATGGCATCAGCCATACGAATCACCGCCTCACGCTCAGGTTGCGTCAGTTTGGGCGAAATTAGGAGTAACGGGATCTTCGCTTCAAAGGCCGCTAAGAGCGTAATCAAACGCTCAACGTCCGCTTCAGCAACGAAGGGCATGGGACGCCCTGGCGCTGGACGCTCCATCGTCTCAAGGCGTTCAATCACCTTTTGCGCCACATCCGCCCAGGTGTAGGTCTCGTTACCTGACCGAATGGCTAAACCTTGAGGGCGCTCTTTAGCTGCGGTCACAACCGAGAGCGCGCCATCTATCGTATCGATCCCGTTACACATGGATGGCCTCGACTTACGGCAAGCGACGGAATTTCGAGAAGTCAGGACGACGCTTTTCAAGGAAGGCATTCTTACCTTCACGACCTTCTTCGGTCATGTAGTAGAGCAGCGTGGCATTACCAGCGAGCTCTTGTAAGCCAGCCTGACCGTCACAGTCAGCATTCAAAGCAGCCTTCAAGCAACGAAGCGCAAGCGGCGAATTCGCCAACATTTCGCGGCACCACTGAACCGTTTCGGCTTCAAGGCGTTCAAGCGGCACCACCGTATTCACGAGGCCCATATCGAGGGCTTCCTGGGCGCTATAGAAGCGGCAAAGGAACCAAATTTCGCGAGCCTTCTTCTGACCCACGATGCGAGCCATATAAGAAGCGCCCCAACCGCCGTCAAAGGAGCCAACGCGAGGACCCGTCTGACCAAATCGTGCATTCTCAGCTGCGATCGTGAGGTCACAAACCATATGAAGCACATGGCCACCACCTACGCACCAACCAGCCACCATGGCCACCACGGGCTTCGGGCAGGTACGAATTTCACGCTGAAGGTCAAGCACATTCAAACGAGGCACACCGTCGTCACCCACGTAGCCACCAGTGCCACGCACCTTCTGGTCGCCACCCGAGCAGAAAGCCAAGTCGCCTTCACCCGTGAGAATGATGACACCAATACCGTCATCAGAGCGAGCATCCGCCAAAGCACGGCTCATTTCAGCGACCGTTTGAGGACGGAAAGCATTACGTACTTCAGGACGGTTAATTGTGATCTTAGCAATCCCTTCTTCGCACTTTTCGTACTTAATATCGGTGAATTCACCGCATGCCTTCCATTCAGGGATCGCAGGCAGATTCGACGTATCGAGCATCGGTTGCATGATGAGGTTTCCTTAAAACTGATTCAAAAAATAAAAACTTATTTGGAGCCACGAACGGTCTTGACGAGTGCTTCCCAACGTGGAGCTTCGTCTTTGACAAAGGCGGCAAACTGTTCGGGCGTATCTTGAATGGTGATGGCACCACGGCTCTTGAAACGTTGCGCAACGGCGGGATCAGCCAAGGCTTGATTCAGGGCCTGGCTAAAGCGTTCAATTGTTGCAACTGGTGTCCCCTTGGGTGCCACAAAGCCGTCCCAAGCAAAGAGCGTGCAGTCTTTGACACCAAGTTCAGCAAAGACGGGCACCTCGGGCAATAAGGGACTGCGTTCTGGCGTCGTCACGGCCAGCGGCTTCAAAGACCCGGCCTGAATATGCGGCATGACGTTTGGCATCACGTCGATCATGAAGGGGATGCGACCAGCCAAGACTTCGGTAATGGCAGCGGCGCCACCCGCGTGCGGAATATGTTGAAATTCAATGCCGGTGCGTTCACTCAAGAGAGCGCCGGCCATATGGCTCGTTGTACCGACACCCGCAGACGCAAAGGGCACGGTGCCTGGTGCCAGACGAGCCTTCTCTAATAAAGACGCAAAGTCGGTGACGCCTGCCATGGCCTTCGGATTTAAGACCATCACGAGGCTAATGACAGAGAGCTGACCCACGGGCATCAAGTCCGTCATCGGATCAAAGGTCTTCGTGCCATAGAGATGGGGATTCACACAATAAATCCCATTGGTGACATAACCAAAGGTGTGACCATCGGCCGCAGCACGCACGACTTGACTCGTACCGATATTGCCGCCCGCGCCTGGTCGATTGACGACCACAACCTTTTCACCTAAGACCTTAGCGACCGGTTCAAGCGCAGCACGCGCCAACGTGTCGCCACCACCGCCTGGTGGAAACGGCACCACAACCGTCATCGGTGTCGACGAAGCCAAAGCCGATACGCTTGGCCATCCCATCGTTGCCATTGCGCCCATGAGCGCTAGCCACTCTCTTCTTTGCATCGCCATTTCACCACCTCGTGCGTCACATTGGCTGTGTTTATGTTTTTTGAGTGAAATACACCGAAGACAAACAATATTGTACGGTACATTCTAATCGTACCGTATCGTACAGTATGCGCTTAAGTTTCGCAACTCTCGCTCAGAGCGTGTACAGTTAACTGTGGACTTCAACCAACCATCAAGACACCATGACCGACTACTTGCCTCCGACTGAACGTGGCCGACAACGCGCTAATGATCTTTTGAACTGTGCGATTGACACATTTATTGAGTTCGGCTATACGCGAACTTCACTAGATCGCATCATTTCTAAGGTCGGTGGCTCTCGAACCACGATTTATCAGGTGTATGGCAACAAGCAGGGGCTCTTTAAATCCGCGCTTCAAAATCTCGCTGATGAGATCTACCAGTCTTATATGAAGGACTATCGTCATGGGCGATCCCTTGAAGCGGAGTTTGAAGTTTTTGGTCGAATTTATTTAAAAGGCATGCTCTCAGAACGCGCCATCGGTGCGACGCGCCTCATCATTGCTGAAACACCTCAGATGCCAGAGATTGGCGTGTGGTTCTACCGTGAAGGAATTGCCAAGACCTACGAAGGCTTTGCCAAGGTGCTTGAAAACCATCTCGATGCTCCGTTGCCTGAATTAGAAGATGCAGCTGCCCACTATATTGAAATGTTGCGCGGCCCCCTCTTTATGAAGGCACTCTGTCAATTGGACTTCAAGCCCACTGACGAAGACATCGAATCAGAATCAAAGCGCGTTGCCGACATTATGTGTACCTGGCTCAAAACCAAGTGGCCGATGCATCAACCCGAATGATTCCCGTCGCCTATTTAGGCGCTCCGTTAAATTAACTACGGCACGTTCAGCCTCGAACGTGCCTATTTTTTCGTCGATTTGTAACAAGCTTGTTACAAATCGCATTTAAAGGATAAGCACGAAGTGAGAGAAGTTGCGTACTTATACTTAGTCTTTTATAAACTTAGTCATAAATACTGAAGTTTTGAATGCGCTCGTCTTGTACGCCATACGGTCACTTCTTGCAAATCAAGCTGTAACAAGCTTTTTACAATTCCGATGTAAAAAGGTCACAGAAACCCTTTCGAAATACCCTCTTTTTCTTCGTTTACATCGAAAAGCTCGCGCCACTTTTCAAACCCGTAAGGGTTCTCCCGACCTCCTTTTTTAAATCATTTAACACCCCTCTCAAAAAACCGCCCTTTAAACTCTCACACAATCGTTTTCATACTTACTATAGGGAACCCCATCCGCAACAACCCACCATGGGGTTTTCCCTGCAACCCCCTCAAAACCCATGAGCAATATCCCTAAGTAAAGTTGACTAAAAATCATGTCTCCTTTATGGTGCAGACATAAAACTTTTATTTACAAGGGCTTACACTCTTTTGAGCGAGAGCCTAATTTTGTGACCAAAGGAGTTCCCGTTATGGTATGGGTACATTTCGCACTGCTCTTCGCGTGCATTATTTATGCTGCTAAGCTCGGCGGCATTGGCGTCGGTATGGCCGGCGGTCTCGGTATGGCTATTGCCGTCTTCGGTTTCGGCATGAAGCCTGGTTTTATCCCGGTCGACGTGATCCTTATCATCATGACCGTGATCTTCGCTTGCTCCGTGATGCACATCGCTGGTGGTATGGATTACCTCGTTCGTGTTTCCGGTAGCTTGCTTCGCCGCAATCCGAAATACATCAACGTGCTTGCTCCGCTCGTCACGTTCGTGTTGACCGTTCTCTCTGGTACTGGCTACACCGCCATGTCCGTTCTTAACGTTATCCAGGAAGTTGCTAAGCAGAACGGCGTTCGTCCGTCCCAGCCGTTGACCGGTGCTGTGATCGCTTCCCAGATCGCTATTACGGCTTCCCCGATTTCCGCTGCTACGGCCGCTATGTGGGTTGTCGTTGAAACGATGGGCGTTTCCTTTGGCCAGGCTCTTATGGTCATCATGCCTGCCGCTTTCTTCGGCTCTGCTGTTGCTGCCTTGATTTCCTCCTTCCAGGGTGTTGAACTCGCTAAGGATCCGATCTTCCAGGAACGCATGGCTCAGGGTCTCGTCAAGATGTCTTCCGCTGAAGATAAGGAAAAGCCGCTTCCGGCTGGTGCTAAGACCTCTGTGATCATCTTCCTTCTCTCCGTGGTCTTCATCGTTCTCATGCTTCTCTTCAAGCCGCAGATCGGTCATACGCTCGGTTCCCGTGACATCATCGTTATCACGATGCTCATGGCTGGCTTGATCATGGTTTGGTGCTGTAAGGTTCCGCTCACGAAGATCAAGGACTCCTCCATCTTCGCTGGTGGTTATGAATCCCTCATCGTGATTCTTGGTATCGTGTGGCTTTCCTCCACGATCATCATGCCGTACATCCCCGAAATTAAGACCCAGGCTACCGAAATGCTCGGTCAGTATCCGTGGCTCCTCGCTGGTGCGTTCTTCGCTGTGTCCGCCCTCCTCTTCTCCCAGGGTTCGACCTCCGCTCTGCTCGTCCCGGTTGCTGCTTCCCTCGGTTGCGACGCTGCTACGATCCTTGCTTCCTTCGTGGCTTGCTCCGCTCTTTACATCACGAACGTTTACCCGACCTCTGCTTTCGCTATCTCTTGCGACGACACGGGTTCCTACATGGGTAAGTGGTCTGGCTCCTTCGTCATTAACCACCCGTTCTTTATCCCGGGTCTCGTTGGCCTTCTCGCTGCCGTTCCGTTCGGCTTCATGATGGCTGGCATCGTCCTCTAATGTTGATACTTTGACCAAGTTCAACTTTAAGTGACCTGAAAGGGCGTCTTCAAAAAGAAGGCGCCCTTTTTCATGTCTCGTATTGACAACCATCTGTACTCACCTGTATAAATGTGTCTTGATCTTCAGGGCGGGGTGTAACTCCCCACCGGCGGTATAGCCCGCGAGCGTTACCTAGTCACTTAGCCAACGCATGATTCGGTGAAATTCCGAGGCCGACGGTATAGTCCGGATGAAAGAAGATTTGAATTTGGCGCATGAGTTTGACGTACCACAGGTGGCTTCGTCTCTTTTGTGTGGCCTCAATATGCCCTGAACTTTCGGTTTGACCCGGGTTTAGGGCGTTTTTATATGCGCGCTGGCCCCCAATAACGCTCGACAAAAATCGTGCTGGAGAAGTTCATGATCCAAAAGTTCGACACCATTGACCAAGCGCTTGCTGACCTTCGTGACGGCAAAATCATTTTGGTTACCGATGACCCTGATCGCGAAAACGAAGGGGACTTTATTTGTGCTGCGCAGTTTGCTACGCCAGCCAATATCAACTTCATGGCGACCTACGGCAAAGGCCTCATCTGTATGCCCATGACGGGTGAAATGTGCGATCGCTTTGACCTTGCGCCGATGGTTGCAAAGAACACCGATAACCACGAAACGGCCTTTACGGTCTCGATTGACCATGTCGACACCACAACTGGCATTTCGGCCTTTGAGCGGTCCGTGACGGCCTTGGCTGCCATTCGTCCTGAAACGCGACCTGAAGACTTCCGTCGTCCGGGCCACATGTTCCCTTTACGCGCCAAAGCAGGTGGCGTCTTAGAGCGTAACGGCCACACAGAAGCCACCGTTGATCTTTGCCGCTTGGCGGGTCTCGCCCCTTGTGGGCTTTGCTGCGAAATCATGGCTGACGATGGCACCATGATGCGTACTCCAGAACTCATGGCTTTTGCCCAAAAGCACAACATGACATTCATCACGATCAGCGACCTTCAGGCCTGGATTCGCGAAAAAGAATCCCGTTAAAACGACTGACCATCATCACAATCCGACAGTCTACGATCGCCCGTCTAATACATAATACTTAGGCGGGCATTTTTTATGTCGCTTTGCTTTCTATTTCAGACTTCAGCGCGTAAACTCAATAGATCACGTCTATAAAAAGGTGATTTCAATCGAACTCACCAAGACTCATAGCACTGATTCAATATAAAGAGAGCGCCATGAAACCTATTAAAAAATCGAAGAAATTAGACAATGTGCTTTATGACATTCGCGGCCCGATCGTAGATCGCGCCAAAGAAATGGAAGCACAGGGGCAGCAACTCATCAAATTGAATATTGGTAACACAGCCCCCTTCGGTTTTGATGTCCCTGAAGAAGTTCAGCGCGACATGATTTTGAATCTTCCGAATTCTGCTGGCTACTCTGATAGTAAAGGCATCTTCGCAGCCCGTAAGGCTGTCATGCACTACACGCAACAGTTGGGCATCAAGGGTGTCACACTCGACGATATTTATTTAGGTAATGGGGCTTCCGACCTCATCGCTTTAGCGACGAACGCACTCTTAGATGAAGGCGATGAACTCCTCATTCCGATGCCCGACTATCCACTTTGGACGGCAACCACGAGCCTCTCTGGCGGTAAGCCTGTGCACTACCTTTGCGACGAATCTAACGGTTGGCAGCCCGACCTCGATGACATTCGTAGCAAGATTAACGAGCATACCCGTGGCATTGTCATCATCAACCCCAATAACCCGACGGGTGCCGTCTACCCCAAAGAAACGCTCCTAAAGATCATTCAGATTGCTCGCGAGCATGACCTCATCATCTTCTCTGACGAGGTCTACGACAAAATTATTTACGATGACATCAAGCATACGGCCATCGCTAGTCTTTCGACCGACGTCCTCACGATCACGTTTAATTCGCTCTCGAAGGCCTACCGTGCCTGTGGCTATCGTGCTGGCTGGATGATCATCTCGGGCAACAAGCTGCTTGCCAAGGACTACATTGCAGGTCTCAATATGCTGGCCAACATGAAGCTCTGCGCCAACGTGCCGGGGCAGTGGGCCATTCAAACAGCCTTAGGTGGCTATCAGTCCATTAATGACTTAGTAGCCGAAGGCGGGCGCTTGCGCGTACAGCGTGACCTTGCTTGGGAGCTTCTCACACAGATCCCTGGTGTCACCTGTGTGAAGCCGCAGGGGTCACTCTATATGTTCCCGCGTCTTGATCCGAAGATGTACCCCATTGAGGATGACCGTGAGTTCTTTAAGCAGCTCTTAGAAGAGACACGCGTCTTGTTAGTGCAAGGGACTGGTTTTAACTGGCCCCATCCAGACCACTTCCGTGTGGTCTTCTTGCCGCATGAAACCCAGTTGCGTGAAGCCATCGCTCGTATTGCAGACTTCTTAGCAACCTATCGCGCGACGCATTCGATTGAAGATGTCGCCGAAGTCAAGACTGAAGATAAGGCCGTGAAGAAAGCCAAATAAACCTGACGACCATAGAGACCCTAACGCCCGTAGGCATCAACGCTTACGGGCGTATTTTTGTCTTGTACCATGTTATTCGAGCAACTCGTCCATCTCAACCAGATGCAAGTAAGGATCGCGTTCGGCGAGCGCTTTGAGCGCATCATCAAAACCACTACGAGAGAATAGCCAGTAATCGAAAACGGTTTCATCTCGAACTGGGAGGTGAGCAGATTTTGCCTGTAACGAACGCAAAACTTTCAGTGTGACTTTCTCATTTCGATACTTACACTCACCTACCAAACAGTGACGGCGTTCATGGTCAGTACCGACGATATCAATTTCTACATTCTTTGCCCACCAACGCCCCATTTCTGTCGGCCTAAAATGGAGTTGCCCAGCATTTCGACGGCGAACCAGGTATTGTCGGCAAACTTCCTCGAATGCCCAGGTAGCAAACTCTGCAAAAAAAGGTTCAACCAATGCATGCCATTCAGCTAACGCTTCGGCACGCGTCATGATGGGCGCAGGATTCTTCGACAGAAAACGAAACCAAAACTTCAGGTAGTGATCCGAGATGCGGTAAAGTCCTCTTGAGGCATTACTTAAGTCTCCTGCACCGGAAAAAACAGAAAATTCTCTTTCGATTAAATCCATGTCTTCAAGCACTGTGAGGTACTTCGACAGATTCCGAGTATCGGCCAAACTCTTTTGGGCGATTTCATGTCGCGAAGTTGCACCAAAAGCGATGGCTTGGAGAATAGCGTTATAGGTTGAAGGATCCCGAAACTCCTGCCTTAAAACGGATTGCGCCTCATCATTAAGAAAGCCACTTTCTCTTAGGAGATTGGATGCAAGGTTTTCGGTGAGAGAACGTTGAGGATTTATATCTTGCCAAAAATACGGAATACCTCCTAAAACAGCATAACCGCGGAAAACATCATCGGCTTTGCTGTGTGGGACGAATTGGGCCGTAATCTGGAAAGGAAGTGGGCGAACTTTCATGATCGTTCTAGCCCGTCCATACAACGGATTCTTCTCTCCAAAGACTTCCTTTGCAATAAAGGACACTGCGCTGCCGCAAAGGATGAGAAAAATGTTTTTGCGAGAGAGTTCTTCATCCAAAGAACCTGAAGTTCCGAAAGCACGCTCGGACGCTCTTTCGCTATGTATTGAAACTCATCAATAACGATGACTAGACGAGAGTCGCAAGGTAGACTGGTTAGCGCTCGTAATGCTGCGGGCCAGTCGAGGAAACGTTGCTGAGCATTGTGGCTGAATGTGCCGACAGCCTCTGAAAACGCTTCGAGTTGAAAAGCATCCTTCCAGGCTCTTGCCGTGTAGAAAAACACGGGCTTTCCTTCGCAAAATTTCTGGATCAGCGCTGTTTTTCCGATGCGTCGGCGGCCGTAAATAATAGCTCAGCCCTCGGACTCTCGTACGCATCTTGGAGAGTTTCTAGTTCGCCAGTTCGTCCAAAGAAATCGAAGTTACTCATGTTCTTCTGTCCGCATAGTTGATTGAATTCGAGCGTATTCTAATCCGCAATCTTACAATGCGCCGTATTATGATCCGCGGTGTTAAGCGTAGTGACGTTTAGAAGCAACCTATCGCGTGCCGCTGTGATTAAAGATGTCGTCGAAGTCAGGCACCCATATTGAGGTCATAGAGACAACAAACGCCCGTTAGCACTTTCGCTTACAGGCGTTTTTATCAGAGTGAATACTCTTACATTACGAAGCGAGTAACACCTCTAATCGCGGCAAAAGGGATCGACGGTAGTAGTCGGTCTGCTCGTCGCCGCCTGGTAAACGTAAGAAAATTGCGCCCGCCTCTAAGGTATAACGAAAGTTCTTGATAGCCTCATCACCGCCGCGCTCGCCATTCACGATAGCGCTCTTGACGGTTGACACCACACCACGCGTAAAGCGATCGGCTGCTGCTCTAAAGAGCGTTAAATCACGATCGCCCTCTTCGACGTCAAAGGTTTCCTCAGAGAGTGCCGTCTGGTAAGACGCACGCAGGCGCTCTGCAAAGCGCTCTTTCATCAAAATAAAGTCTGCGCTCGACGCTGTGCCATAAGCGTCACTCAAGGCTTGCGCATTCTCTCTAAACTGAAGTGCAATCTCGTGACGAACAGAGGGCGACAAATGCGTCCACACCGAGGTTATTTCGCGTAAAGCGCCCACCAATTGATAGCTCGCGACAATCTGAGCAGCAAAAATCACGTCATCGACCTGAAAGGTGCGTGCAATTGTGCCGATGCCAGCATCAAGAAAGGCCTTCCAACGACGAAAGAAAAGACGCTCTTCTTCGTCATTTTCAAAGACTTCACCCACTAATGCCAAAGGACTTGCAGCGTGCGCCTCAATGCGACGATGCACAGCTTGAGAGAAGCGTTCAAAGCTCGCCACCAATGTTTTGGCGTTACCCGTTTGCAATTCTTTATCAAAGCGCTCCAACCAGAGCGTTTGTTCTTGCGTCAGCATCTCCATGAGTGGTCGACAACCACTCGGTAAAAATGATCTTGCGTGCTGCCAATCATTAAAAAGGCTCGTAGCGGCTTGAGTGATGCGATCCAAAGCTTCGTGGATTTCTTCCACTGTTTTTACATCGTGTGCGGGGATGTTCATTTTTTTTCGACGATTTGCTTGTGAGGCGGACAACGAACAGAGAGGCTTAAACGTAGCTCGCTATCTACGCCCAACCTAGTCCGCGATGATTATTATTGTCGATAGTTTACGCCGATCACCCTAATCAGTAAAGTCAAGGGAAACTATTAACCTGATAGACAACCTCTCGTTAAACCTTAGAGGCGCCATCTTGACATGGCAACGACTTTGTTGATCACTTTTTTAGCACAAAATTTTTCATGATCACAAGTCGACGAATAATAACGCAATTCAGTCACCCACCATCTAAAAATCAAATCTTCCGTATATATACGTACTCCAATTTCTTAAAAATTCATAAAAATGGCTCACTTGTGATCTTTTATAGCCAAAACCTCTCGAGCTAAGGACTTCCCCTATCCGCTATCGCGTATTTTCCACAAGTTTGTTAGCATGAAGACGTTCAAAAAATTCGCGCTCTCGCACGTCTTTTTTGGCCCGCTGGGAACATGACAAATTCCCGGCAGCCCCTCAACCAACCATTGAAGGGTGAGCACGAGCGACGCCTTCCCTTTCACAACAGTCGTTCGTTCCGGGTCGTGTTCGGGTGAAAGACGAACACATAAATAGTCAACAACCTCACATGTTTATAGGCGTCTTGCTAGGCATTGCTGCGGGTGCTCTTTGGGGGCTCATTTATATTGCGCCCCTCCTTCTACCGCAGTACAACCCCGTGTTAGTTGCACTGGGCCGTTTTATCGCTTTCGGGCTGGTTTCTTTGCCCTTCATGTACGTACTACGTGAAGAACTGAAACAATTCAAAAAACCCGACATCATAGAGTCCTTCCGTTTACCGTTTTTCGGTAACGTCATCTTCTATAGTTTGATCACAGTTTGCATTCGTATGGCCGGTGCGCCATTAGCCGGGATGTTCATGGCTGTGATTCCCGTGCTTGTCGCCATTGTGGCGAACGTTCGCTATCAGCGAGAAGGACGCGGCCTGCCTTGGAGCGCCATTACTCCCCCACTCTTCATTATTTTCTTTGGCCTTGTGATGGCCAACTGGACTGAATTCCAATACATCACGTCTTCGGGCTCAAGTGGGCTTGAATTCTGGATTGGTGTGGGCTTTGGGATTGCCGCCGTGATTTCTTGGACTTGGTTCTCGATCATGAATGGCGAATGGCTCCTGGCGCACCCCAAACATAGTTCTGCTGCATGGACTGCCCTTCAAGGGGTCACAGTCTTGCCGGTCGTCCTTGTCGCCTTTGCCATCCTCGCTTGGGGCTTTGGCTGGATGGATACGTCGGTGAGCCTACTCGGCGAAACGCCCGTCCGCTTCCTCTTAGTGGCTCTCATGATTGGGGTTTTGTGTAGCTGGGTCGCGATGCTGTTCTGGAACCAGATGAGCCAGCGTTTGCCTTCGGGTTTAGGTGGACAGTTGATCGTCTTTGAAAGTATTTCAGCGGTGATCTATGCCTTGATTTGGCGCGGTGAGTATCCGACCACTTCGATGGTGATTGGCTTTAGCATCCTGCTCGTAGGTGTGAGTTGCTCCCTCTACGTCTTTGGTAATTCGCCCGCAGAACGCGCCAAGAAGCTCGGTAGCAAAACCTTGCCACCCAAAAAGCCTTCTCGGCGCCAGTTGCGTGCTGCGCAAAAAGCCCAACAAAAAGCTCAACAAAAGGCCGCCCAGCAGGCCGTCGAACAAAATCAAAATGCTTGATCGGTCAACGAAGATCAAAGCAAATTTGAGAGTTCTCAGCGTTTAATCGATAAATTCGATATTCCACAGGCTGATGCCCGTAGGCCATGGAAATACGCGCAAATCTTAAAACGGGCATTGGATCGGGGACGTGTAGCATTGCTGCGAGCGTCCCCGTGACGCATTCATAGCGGACAGCGCAGTGTTGGCTCGTAATCACGACGCCTAATTCTCGCGCATAGAACTTATAGATCGAATCTTCAGGCCGGCAGCATTGGTTGTAGCGCTCTGCAGTAAATTCTGCAAAGACACTAGGCAACAAAAAGAGTTCATCAGAGGCCGCAATCTTGTCTCCGTCGGGCGTCTTTTTCATCATATGCCTCACGACATGAATGATCTCTTGCCCTTCATGAATCCCTAAGCCCGCAGCCGCTTCAACTGGCGCTGGTTCACGCGTCACCGAAATAAGTCGACGATAATCAAAACGAGTACTCCCATCTAACGATTCAAAGGGTTGAAAGCGATTACCTTCGGCCGTGTTTTTGAGCGTGGCCGCATAAGTACCTGACCCCTGATGACGAATCAAGGCACCTTCTTCAACGAGTAACTCCACAGCACGACGTAAGGTGCCCAAAGAAACCCCTGTTTCTTCAGCCAATTCCGTTTCGGTAGGTAAGCGGTCGCCCGGCTTCCATTCACCTTCACGGAGGCGTTCAACCAAGATATCTCTTACTTGTATATATAAAGGACTGCGCGTCGCTGTGCGAATAGCGGCTTCATGGAGCGTTGTCATTTTCTTGTTCTCGGTGTTAAGGCGCAAAGTGGACCAAATTCATTCAAATTCTAAATGAATTTTATCTGTAGGCATCAGGCCTTTTGTTGTGTGAGGCGTTTTTGTCTCGTTTCTGACACAGTGAGCGTGAGCTAGAAGATTGTTACGACCTCGCCACTCATGTCAGGATTCGTTACAGCGGAGCGACTCACTCTACGATTTCGCCTACAATACGCGCAAAGTTTTTGAGGATTCACTATGCGTCACCGCCTACTTTCTACTTTAATTCCTGCGTGCCTTTGTGCTTATGTTAGCAACGTCGCGGCCATTGAAGCCATTCCTGAATCGTGTTTAAAGTGCCGTAAAGCCAAAAATGATGCGAGCTTCGTGACGTGTCTCTACGACTGCCTCAGTGACCTTGACCGTATTGAATCTGATCCGCCTGCCATTGGTTTAAAACCCATGAAGCCCAATCAACCAGGCGCCACGAAACCTGGCCAAATCCCTACGATTGAAGGCTGGCAGCTTAAAGAGCGCCCTGACGCCCCCGAAGGCAAAGCCATTCGTACGGCTGAACTCAAAAGTACCACAGTTATCAACACCTTTTTTCATGAGCGCATCCAACCACAATTAGTACTTGCCAAAGAGCGCGGTGAAGCCATTCGTCTCTTTGTTGACGTGAATCCAGGCACGATCGAAGGGTTTAACGATCGTGTTTTGATTCAATTTGATGACCATCCGGCCAAGGCGTTACCACTACGCACCGTTTGGAATGGCCATGCCGTCTACTTGGATAACAAAGACCTCTGGAAAGCCGCTCGCGACGCCAAGAAATTCTATATTCGTCTCCCGATCTTTGGCCTATTCGAGCAAACTTTCGAGTTTGACCTCAAGGGTATCAAGAAAGCCACTCGTTGGTTGAATCACGCCGACGACGAGCGCGCATAAAGACGATTGACGCCACATTGCGTCAGCCCAAGCCGAGGACCACCTTGTCTTCGGCGTTTTTTTTTCCGGTTTCTGAGGTGTTTTGTGCGCTTTTGTCGTTTTGTTGGATCTCGCCATCACATCGTTACGGGTTTTTTCTTATATCAATAGTGGCACTCGATTGTTAATTTCTACCCCTAACGTGCTATTGGTCAAAGATTAATCACTCATTCGACCTAATTCCTTTTGAGAGGTCTAGACTGGTTTTGTGAACGCAGGACCAATCGTTCATACAAAAGACCAGAAAAAAGGATCAGCGTTATGTTTGGATTTTTCGAAAGTAAGCCAGTAGAACCACAAGTCACCCATAGCGACGACATGCCAACGTTGACCGGTTGGCGTCCCTTCAAAGTCATGCATCGTCAAGAAGCTTGTGCCAACACCATTCTTTTGACATTGATGCCAGCCGACGATCTTCCTTTGCCACCATTTCGTCCTGGTCAAAGTGTTGCCTTGCGTTTGCCTGGCCTTGACCCACGTGCCTATACCCTTTGCAGCACGCATGAAGAAGGCTTTTATCGGCTTTGCATCAAGATGTTCGAGGGCGATCGCGGTGAATTGTCGTCACTTATCTGCCGTACGCTTCATGTTGGCGAACATGTTGATATCTCTGAACCCTTTGGTGGTTTCCTTTTAAAGGACGCCGAAACGCCTGTCGTCATGATTGCCGAAGGCATTGGCATTACGCCCATGGTAGCCATGTTAAGTAGTATTGCTACGGATCATCCGCTTCGTCGCGTTCACATGATCTACGTCACAAAAAATGGCGACACATTCCCGCTTCGTGATGAAACCAAGCAATTGATGCACTTGATTCCTGATAGCGGTTTAGCAGTTGGTTACACCGATCCTCGTCCTGACGATCATTTGGGACAAGACTATCAATTCACAGGTAAATTGATGCCCGCGACGCTTCGCACGGCCTGCCTAGATCCAACTGCTGACGTTTATCTTTGTGGCTCTCAATCCTTTGTTGAAGATGTTCAATCGATGATTCTGCAGTACCGCACAATCCCCGCTGACCATATTCACAGCCAAATCTTTGTCCGCAATCATTAATCGATTGCCCATTTGAATCTGTTCTCTCCTGGGAAAAACACCTGACGTTCGACATGTTCGGCGTGAGGTGTTTTTTCCTTTTGCGCTACGAGAAACGCCTTTTTTGAGAATTTGTATGCTCGTCAGCCACCTTGTCTACCTACAAACAGCTCTCAACCACGGCCTTTGTTGCGCGGCTTCTCGGGCGGCGTTACCGTCAAGCTTTTAATCACATGCTTTGCCGTCAAAATCGGATGCGAGAGCATAAGGCGCGGCCCAGCCCAGCGCATCACTTCCTTCGCCAAGGCTTTTTCATGCGCACGATAACAGTGAATCTTACACTTGGCACACACAGGTTTATCAGCGCCATAGGGACAGCAAGCTAATCGCTTTAAGGCGTAACGCAAAAAGTCAGCGCACTTAGGACACAACACATCTTGTGTCCCGTGATGATGTTGGCAATACGCAGACACCATAGCGGTCAACGTATCAGCGTCTTCTTTAAGCTGAGGATCAGTCGTGAGGCGCGCCAGGCGCGGATCGGTCTCGTTTGTCACGATAGGCTTCCAAGTTGTGTCAGTGACACTCAAAAAATCGGCAATCCTGACGGTTTTTGATCGACTTCGTACTCATGACGAAGGAGACGTAACTTCAAATCTTTACCGCCAGCAAAGCCTCCTAAATCCCCTTTACTAATCACTCGATGGCAAGGAATGATGACGTGAAGCGGATTGGCACCACAAGCGCCAGCCACCGCACGCAAAGCATTGCGCCGACCAATACGCACACTCAAAACGGTGTACGTGAGCATCTCCGCATAATTGATCTTTTGTAAGCCTGTCCAAACCTCTTTTTGAAAGTCGGTCCCATGAATATAGAGCGGCAAATCGAACGTTCGACTCTCACCCGCACACCACATTTCTAATTGATCAATGGCACGCATGATCACGGGCGAGACTCCTTCGCGAACCTGCGCATGACATTCCGCGACCATTCTTGAGAGCGGACGATTAGGCTTAGCGCCGGTGAGCCACGTCGCCAAACACAAATCATCACCCAGGCTTCCGAGGCGCATCGGACCAAAGGGCAGTGTGATTTCATGAATGACAATCTCATTAGACATGGCAAAAGGCTTTTTATTGAAAGGAACTCTTATTGTATAGCCTTCTTGATAAGAAGTTAATTTTTGGCAACTTTAAATCATCAGTCTACAAACCAAAAAACCGACCCTTTCCCAAAACAGGGAGAGGATCGGCCTTTCGGGCGACGTGTTCACAGGCTCACGTCGCATTTGCCTGAAGTCGTCAGTGACTGTGCGCCTTACTTCACATCACCGAACCACTTCGTCAACAACTTGTCGTATTCGCCGTTAGCTTTGAGGGTCTTCAAAGCTTCATTCAATTCAGCGGCGAGTTCCGGACGGTTCTTGGCGACCACCATGGCGAAGTCGTCAGCCGTCAACATTTCAGGAAGGTGAACCGTCTGCTTGGCCAACTTCGGCTGCTGCGTCAAGATGTAGGCCGTCACCGGCTTATCATTGATCACTGCATCTACACCACCCATACCGAGTTCAAGGATGGCTTCGCCAGCATTATTAAAGGTCTTTACCTGAGCGCCTTCGATGGACTTAGCCTTCGTGGCAGCGGTGGTACCAATCTGGACAGCAAGCTTCTTTCCCTTCAAGTCGGCAAAGCCCTTGATCGTCTCTTCAGAACCCTTATTCACAAGGATTGTGAGACCAGACTTGTAGAACGGATCCGTAAAGAGGACGCGCTTCTTGCGTTCTTCACTCACAGAGAAGCCCGAAGCACCCACGTCCACAGAACCAGACAGAATGGCCGGTATAATGCCGTCAAAGCCCATATTCACAATCTTGACATCGTAACCAGCCACCTTACCCATGGCGCGGATCAGATCCATTTCAAAGCCAGTGATTTCCTTCGTCTGAGAGTTAACGAATTCAAAGGGCGGGAAGGTCGTGTTACTAGCAACACGGAGATCCTTTGCCTGAGCGACGCCGCCAATCATCATGGCGCCAAGAACGACAGCAGCAAGGGCTTTCTTCATCATTTTGATAGTCTCCGAGGTAAGGCGAACGAGTAATAAAGTGTTCGGGTTAATTTGAGTTAGACGTCCACACTGTTTTGTGTGCATTTCGTCTTAAGGTGGATTCATTCTATCAGCGCTTTTTCGACGATCGGGGTAGGTAACGACCTACCCAATCTGATTCAGATCAAACGAAAAATTGGTTTGTATATTGTCGGCAATTAGCCTTCTTAGAGAGGCAAATAGAGACTTTTGCCTAGTTTTCACTTCTCAAATCAATTCGTCTAGACAACAAAAAACCGGCTCCGAACCTTAGTTCGTGCCGGCTTTTTGGCGCGTCACAATATGTCGCAATTAGAACGGCCACCAAGACCCGATTTCGTGCATGACTTTGTCAGTGGTTGAGATCGTTTGTTCTGCTTTTTTGTTGGCGACAGCTTGGCGCACTTCGTCACTCGCTTCAAAGCGAAGGATCTGACCTTCCCATCCGAGGTACGGGATCCCCTGCTCGTCAAAGCCATAAAAGCCTGCCCAACGACCTGTTGCCAGTGCCAACGCCTGTTGACGCTCTGTCGTCAAGAATGGCTTTCCTTCGGGCGTATTTGAAAAGAGCGCAATATTGCGGATTCGCCAAGCGGGCGGCGTCTTGTCGTCAATCCAACGGGGCACGGGTTCAAAGCCCGTGGCGTCAGGATGCTTACCTTTATTGATGTCCTGGCTACGGATGGCCACGCGAACCACGCACCCCTTAGCGGCGCCAGGCTGCAAGGTTTCAATATTCTCTGGAATCTTGCAAGTGGTACCATCTTTTTCGAAGAAGACGTCCTGGGTCACTGAATAACCCAAACTCATTTGCTGAGACTTCGGACGCGTCCAGGCAAAGCGCCAGCCTTCGGCCTTCATCACACGAGCGACCTTTTCGACCGCCAAGGCGGCACTACGACGCACGACAGCGCGTTCATCCAGAGCCAAGTCGACGGGCAAATAGCCAAAATAGTGAACGGTCTTTAGAGGGTCTTGCGCCAACACACTGGCATCAAGCACACGACTGACGCTAGGCATCCCCCAACCTTCTTTGGTGAGATCCTTACCGAAGGGATTGTCTTCAGTGATCTCGTCCGTAGTCACGGCGTGGCCACGCCCTTGAGCTTCACGGTCATAAACATTGAAGTCAAACGCCTTCATCAGGTTTTTCGCGCGACTTGCGCTACTATCTGGCGCCTGCAGACGGTCAAGGGCTTCACCAGTTGGCGGCGTGGTCGAACACCCAGCTGCCACAAAAGCAGTGACCATCATTAAAGGTAGAAGTCGGGAAGGCAACATCTCGATGCATCCATAAAAATCTAGTTCAAACACTATACCGTAAAGTTCAGCACTTTTGCCTCAGTCAAATGACTGATATCAAATTTATGCTCGTTGCCAGAGAATCCTTCGCTTTTTTGAAGATCGTCCAAACATTTGACTGGCCGCTCTAAAGAGCGTGAACTCATGGCGACGTGTTGGCACTGATTTGCTACGATGGTTGGCTTCATTGGCGGCCGGCCATAAGTCAAAGAGAAAAAATTTCGGTAGATTCATCGAAAAAGAAAATTTTTCGACAAAAAAACGCATGACTCCTACGAGCTCGAGAATGAATCTGTCAGCGCTAGCAAAGCTGAACGTTTTGCTCGACTCTTAAGACACGCACCTGAAGCTCGACAACTCACCGAAACGTATTTATGTGAGCTACAAAACGAAATCGTGAGCAATCCTTTCGTCGAAGCTTATTCTTACCGAACCGAACAAAACTGGTTAGCGAATGGCCCAGGTGCAAGCGCCGTAACGTACGTGCCACCATCGCCAGATGACATTGATCGCTTAATGTGCGCCTGGCAGGCGGCAGCTGAAAGACTTCCAAAAGAAACGGATCCGATTGCCGCAGCAGCGATTATCTCTTTTGGCTTTGTTTATCTGCATCCGTTCATGGACGGCAACGGGCGTCTGAGTCGATTTTTGATTCATCAACAGCTTGCTGCTTCTGGTCAGCTAGGCATTGACCAAATCCTGCCGGTCTCTGTTGCCATGAAAAAGCACGAGTTGGAATATTTGCGAACGCTTGAGACTTTCTCAAAACCTGTCCGTCAAGCCTGGCAAGTCATTTGGACTGGAGGCACACCGCCTTGCGAATGCATTTTCAATGGCCATGAATCACTCTATCGCTACTGGGATGCTACTCGCCAGGTGGAATTCCTCTACAAAATGGCCTCAGAGGCGCTTGACGTTCACTTGCAGGAAGAGGTTAACTTTCTCGTTCGCTTTGACAAGCTAGAACGAGCTGTAAATGATGTTTTCGATCTACCGCAAGCTTTACGTTTCCAAATGATTCAGGTCTACCTGGAACAAGGACGACTATCGAAAAACTTTCGGAAAAAGTTTGCCCTAAAAATTCCTCAAGAAGCGATGGACTGGCTCGAAATTAATGGCATGGCTTTGCTTAACGAAGACCAACTTGAGACTGAAGAAGACGATTAGCCTCCTATGGCAACTCAGTCGTCGGATGCGTTCTGTTGATTTAAAGACCGCTCGCCTTGAAATTTTGCTATTCGTCTCCATATAAGGTTTTATCGGGTCCAATGCGTGACCTACACTCGGAGAAAAATTAGAAATGGCACAGGAAGTCCATGGTTTTCAGACTGAAGTGACGAAGCTCCTCAGTCTTCTCGCCAAGTCCCTTTATTCGAACAAGGAAGTTTTCCTTCGTGAACTCGTTTCCAACGCTTCTGACGCGGTGGACAAGTTGCGCTTTCTTTCGCTTACGAACTCTGAATTGACGGCTGACGATCCTATCTTCAGCATTCGCGTTCGTGCGGACGAAGAAGCCGGTACCCTCACCGTGATCGATAACGGTATTGGCATGACGCTCGCCGAAGCCAACGAACATCTCGGCACGATCGCCAAGTCCGGCACCGAAGCCTTTATGGCTAGCCTCACGGGCGAAGAAAAGAAGGACTCTCAGTTAATCGGCCAGTTCGGCGTGGGCTTTTACTCCGCCTTTATCGTGGCTGACCGCGTCACGGTGATCTCTCGTAAGGCCGGTGCTAAGCCTGAAGAAGCCGTTCAGTGGGAATCTGAAGGCAACGGCACGTTCACCTCGGGTAACGTTACCCGCGAAGCTCGCGGTACCGAAATCATTCTTCACCTCAAGCCTGAAGAAAAGGAATTCTTGGGTCAGTGGCGCTTGCGTGATGCCATCACGAAGTATTCTGACCATATCTCGACGCCTGTTTTCCTTTGGGAAAAGAAGCCCGCCGAGGACGAAAAGGCAGAACCGACCTTTGCTTGGGAACAGGTTAACGATGCTCGCGCCCTTTGGACCCTTCCACCGAAGGACGTGACTGAAGACCAGTACAAGGCTTTCTATCGTCATTTGACGCACGACTATAGCGACCCAGCCACGTGGGCACACAACCGCGTGGAAGGCGAACTCGAATATACGTCCCTTCTCTACGTACCGAGTGAAGCCCCGTGGGATCTCTATACCCGTGAAAAGCAACATGGTCTGAAGCTTTTCGTCCAGCGTGTGTTCATCATGGATGACGCCGAACAGTTCCTCCCGAACTATCTCCGCTTTATCCGTGGTCTCGTTGACACGGCCGATTTGCCGCTCAACGTTTCCCGTGAACTCTTGCAGGAAAGCCGCGTCACCCAGAAGTTAAAGCGTGCCTTGACGAAGCGTGCCTTGGATATGATTGCCAAGCTCGCTGACGATCAAGAAAAGTATGCCGCTTTCTGGAAGAATTTCGGTGCTGTCCTCAAGGAAGGCCCCGTTGAAGACTTCTCGAACCGTGAAGCTGTCTTGAAGCTCCTTCGCTTTGCTTCAACGAAGACGGGTACGCCTGAAGAAAACGTGAGCCTCACGGACTACGTTGCTCGCATGCCTGAAAAGCAGAAGCACATCTACTACCTCACCGCCGGCAACTTCGAAACGGCCATCAATTCGCCGTACCTCGAAACCTTCCGTCGTAAGGGTGTTGAAGTCCTTCTCATGACGCAGCGTATCGACGAATGGTTGATGCAGGGCATTAACGAATTCGACGGTCGTGAATTTA
Source organism: uncultured Sutterella sp. (assembly GCA_937943605.1). Classification (GTDB taxonomy): domain Bacteria; phylum Pseudomonadota; class Gammaproteobacteria; order Burkholderiales; family Burkholderiaceae_F; genus Sutterella. The sequence continues at coordinate 29,043 of CALEAW010000065.1, forward strand.
TCCCAGTCACGGCTTCTGACTTGAAGCTTGGCGACCTTGCTGACAGCGAAGAAGAAAAGAAGCACGAAGAAACCGTTCGTGAATCCACGGGTCTTGTTGACCGTATCAAGAAGGCCTTGGGTGAACGCGTTGAAGGTGTTCGCGTTTCTTCACGCTTGGTCGATAGCCCGAGCTGCGTGGTCTGCGACAACGATAAGCGCTTGACGCCGCAGATGCGCCGTATGCTCGAAGCGGCCGGTCAGGAAGTCCCTGAAGACCGCGTCACGCTCGAAATCAATCCGTCTCACCCGTTACTCGTCAAGGCTGCAGCTGAAAAGGACGATGCTCGCTTTGGCAAGTGGTGCGACCTTATGTTAGGTCAGGCTTCGCTCGCAGACCAGGGTTCCGTGAAGGATCCCGCTGCCTTTGTGAAGCTCATGAATGAATTGCTCTTGAAGTAATTTCATTCGTTGACCACTCATAGGTCAGAGACAACAAACGGTGTTGAGTCACTTTTACTCAGCACCGTTTTTCTTTTACTTTCTAGCCAAAAAGCCACCCTTTAAAAGAACGAAAGCGGACTACGTAGGTTCTTAAGGAGCGCCAACACACTCCACGCCGTCGAAACGCTCGAACGTGGGTTGGCGGCATCAAAACTCGACGCAAAGGTTAAGTCGGTGCGCATCGTGCCGGCTTTAAGCGTAATGCGATGCGTGTTTTCGGTGAGCCCTGGTTGACTGACAACACGAACCACCAAGTCGTCACACGCCGTCGCTAATGCCGTCGCAGCGGCCACGTTCACGTTCTTCGGAAAGCCTCTGACCGCGTCTTCGACAGACCCTTCAAAGGCAATTTCTTCTTCGGTGCTCGAAAGCGTCCGATCGCCCAATCCTGGCGCCCCTGCGAGGCTCTTAGGCGACTTCGTGCTTGCAATCGTCACTTCGTCGACGCCCATCAAAGCGGCCGTACGTAGCACATCAAATCCACCAATGGCGCCAGAGGCCACATGAATGCGTCGTCCTAAGGTGGTGGCCTTAGATACCATCATGTCTCGCCATACGGGGTCTGCAAAAGCGCCCGCTGAAACAACCACCAAGTCGCAGCCCGCCTCAAGCACAGCCGCGCCATAGGCTTTCGCGGCCCCAATCCCAGCGATTTCAACCACCACGTCAGGCTGGTCAGCTAAGAGCACCTCTAAATCCGTTGTCGCTTTGCAGTGCCCGACATTAGCCAAGGTTTGGGCATGCTGAAGCGTGCGCGCCATGACGCCTGTAAGCGTCCAGTCGCCTGCTTTCGCGAGATGATTCACCAAAATCGTGCCCAAAGCACCACACCCAATGATGGCCAAACGAGGCATCGTTGTCTCCTTAAGAATGCAAACCTAAACTCACAAAAGTCTAAACATAAGCGCCTAAAGTCGCCTCAAGGTTTATACGCAGTATCCATCACCAGAACGAAAAAGCCTCTCGAGATAGCGTTTAAACCTTCTTCGAGCGACTTTCCTTTATTGGCTAAGGACGCAACTGACCAGTCTTACCATGGCAAGCGGCGCAAGACGTCATTGTTGGAGACGTGGTCGACAAATTTTTTGACGAAGTTCGTTAGATTCTATCGTCAAATTCGTTTTAATAACGTTTGTCAATCTATAAAAGATAAGTTTATCACCCTATGTTTCTCCTGAAAGCGATACACACTAGCGATTCTCCGTACTACGACACGACAACAAAAGACAACAGGACTTCAATAAACGTTCTAAAAATTTGACGAATGAGATCAACTTCGTTAACATTCGTTCTAATAAATTTTAGAACGTTCTTTCGCATCCATTTCAGAGTATGTATTCATCCACTTGGTGCGACTGAACCACGGTTTAATTACGGAGTTTTTTCATGGAACGATTCATTCGTCCGATGGCCCCAGGCTGGTTTGCTGCCGTGATGGGTACCGCCGTCACGAGTTTGGCTTTTACGTTAATGGCCAAGGCTGCGCCCTCTTTTGCGCTTGCCGGTCTTGCGGCTGATCTCTTTCACTATTTAGCCATTGTGTTGATGGCCATCCTTGGTGTGGCTGCGCTCATTCGTGTGGTGCGTTATCCGGACGCCGTGCTCGCCACCATTCGTCACCCAGTCGAAGGAAGTTTTTATGTGACTTTCCCACTCGCCATGCTGGTGATGGCTGCCGAGTGGACGGTTTACGGCGTGTCCAGTGCCGCGATTGCCCCCTTGTGGTGGGTCGGTGCCTTTGGCACCTTGTTAGTAAGCTACTTCGTGCTTTTTATTTTATTTACGGATGAAAAGTTGAAACTCACGATGGTAACGCCTGCGCACTTTATTCCAGCGGTGGGTCTTGTTGTGATTCCAGTCGCTGGCGCCTCGCTTGCAGGCGCTGCCACGGGCGTCCTTCGTGAAATCTACTTTGGCATCAACATGATGGGCTTTGGCGCTGGTGTCTTTATGTATGTAGGCCTTTTGGCCTTGACGATGGCTCGCCACTTCTTGGGTAGCCCTGTTGAAGGCAAGATGACGCCGACCTTGTGGGTGCACTTGGCACCATTGAGCGTCATTCCGCTCTCGATGCTCGCACTTTTACACACCACGGCTGACGAATCTATCGTTCGCTACGGTATGCTCGTTGCGTCCGCCTTCTTGGGTGCTGCGCTTTGGTGGCTCGTTTTAGCAATCAGCATGACGGTTCGCAATATGCGTCAGGGTAAGTTGCCATTTGCCCTCTCGTGGTGGGCCTTCGTTTTCCCGATTGGCGCGGCGGCCGTGCTCTCCTTCCGCTTGGCTATCATGCTTGAAGTCCAAATCCTGCCCTATATCGCCATCGTCCTCACGTTAATGACGTTTGCCGTATGGGCTGCCGCTGCTGTCGGCACTGTAAAGGGCCTTGTGACAGGATCTATCTTCGCTCCAGCGCATTAATCTCAATTTCAAGAAAAACTCTGCCAGACCAAGTCATCAATTGCTTGCTTTATTTTAAAAAAGTCTTCTCCATCTACTTCATTGAATGCTTTTTTAGACAGAGCAATTATCTTTTTCGATTGTTCAAGACTAGGATTTGGCAGAGGGAATTTCTCTACATACTGTGTGACAAAACGACGTCTCCCAGAATAAAGTTTATTATTAAATTTAATATCGTAAAATTTTTCTATAAACGGAGAGTTTGCGACTGCCATTGCTAACCACAAAAGGTCATCATTTTTTTCATCTTCCGCAACAAACCAATAGCAATCACCATTGATTACTGTGCCTTCATCATCCAACCAAAATATTGGTTCTTTTGAAATATCTCTAAATACAATCTTTTTCCTACTCCATAAGCCTGGATCTTGTGGAACCCAAATTTCATACCAATTTCGTCCCGCTTCTTCAACATATTTACGAGATTGAAGAATTTCTTTTCTTTCCGTCAAATATCGTAATGTATTAGGATATCCTTCTAGATCGATGACTTTACGCTTTCCATCATCTACCTTATGAGGGTATACGATTCGATAATCTGCTTTCGTTTTATCTGCTTTAAATCTTCGAGCAATAAAATGTGTCGTTAACGGTCTCAACAATTCAGGTAATTCTGAGGTTGGAACAGTACCCCAATCCTTTCTAATAAACACTTTATCGGCACACGTCTTTACCCCTACTCGTATCTTTCCGATATCCCCGAACGTTTTCCATGTCTTGGATTCAACTGTTTTAATCCAATTCTCAACCTCAACGTTTGACAATCTCCAGCCATCTCGAGATGTGTCCAAGTTCCCTTTTTGTACTTGAAATACTTGTTTGCCGACCCGAACATTACCAGTATGATTCAACGCCTCAATGGGGTTAGATGCAGAAAAACTTGCCGCTTGCGTTGTTTCATATATCGACGTAAATGTAGCCTTAGGCACACTGATGGATAGACCTTTCGTGATGATTACTGCTGGTAATACCGCTGCATCAAATAATTTTGTATCTCCCAAATCCCAAACATGAGAGACATGCGATTTATCAAGAAACGCTTGACGTACAATCTCCCCATTCTTAACGCTCATAAAACGATTGGATACGATGACTCCCATCGTTCCATCAGGCGACAGTGACTCCAACATCGCCACCACAAATGCCTGATACAAGTCTACACGTCCTGTTAATTTGAATACTGAAGCGATTTGTCTAGATAATTCTGTCCCCATTACTTGTGTTCTAACGTAAGGAGGATTAGCTATTATCAAATCAAACTTTTCTTCTGAAAAAGGTCCACCGTAGCCGTCAACAAAAAATTGAAGAAAATCTGCATGTCTAATATCAACTTTCTTTAAAGATGGAAAGTTATTTTTTAAACGACATTCAGACACACCAACAGATTTTATATTGGTATCGAACCCATAAACTTCAATCTTTTTTAAGTTCTTCTCTTCAACATTCTCCAAGATTGAACATATCAGCTCTCCTTCCCCGATTGAAGGTTCAAGAATTCTGACAACATCCTTTTTTAGGATGTCACTCGATTCATTTAATACGTTGATCGAAACAAAATCAGACAAAATTTTCGGAGTAAATGTCGCCCCAGTCTTCTTCCTTTCACTACTCATTTTATTCATTGCCTTATAAATACCGATATTCAGAAGCACGACTAATTCCAACATCCCTAGCCGCTACTGCTAAAGGAACTCCTACCTCGATCTTTTATCTGCTCATCAGTTACAGAACGAGGGCTTCCTTTACAGACGTCTTTTGCCTTTGCCATAGTCATTGCTTCACGTTGCCTGTCCTGCATCAATGATCTCTCGAACTCTGCCACAGTGCCATCATGGACATCAGAGGCGTGGAAAGCTTTGACATTTCACCAGTTGGAACTAGCACGATATGGATAGCTTGGCCTTTTGTGACTCCATGATGCTCGTTCGTCGACCTATGCCAAACAACATCGTAGTGCAACGCTCAAAGCGGCTGGTATCCCAGAGACCCATTGAGGCCTAACACGAAAGCAAAAAGCACCGCCCGCATAGACAGTGCTTGATAGGTATCTTCGTTGACGACGTGTTTACGCCGATTTGATTGCCTTGGCGATTTCTTCACTCATCACTTCCCAAGTGCGCGCCTTACGGGGTTGCCCACCAATACGGTAGCTTGCGAGCTTATAGACGAGTTCAATCCCTTCACGGTAACGGCAGTTGACCGTGACACGACGGCCAGCAAAATAGTCTTCGTCTGACATTTGGCGCATGGCATAGAAAAGCTCTGCGCGAGCGGCAAGGCTCGAACTAAACTTCCCTTGAAACTTGCGTTCGGGATTAATCACAATTTCATCATCTTTAGCCATGGCGTCCTTCCAAAAAAATCGCTAGCTCTAAGTATGGCACAAGCCAGGCGCATTCGGTCGTGAGACCGGGCAAACCTGGCTTGCGTAAATGGTTGGTTTAGACCAACGGTTTATTTGTGCTGAGAGGCCTCATAAGCATCGAGCTTCGTTTCGAAGTCGTCGAGCGTATTACCCACTACCTTATGAAGCGCGATCAAAGCGATCAAGTTGGGGATAGCCATCAAGGCATTGAACATGTCGGCCAAAGCCCAGACAAGGTCCACCTTGAGCGTCGCACCCAAGACGATGAAGCCGCAGACGAGCAAGCGATAGCCCATCACACCGCGCCCCTTAAAGAGGAAGCGAACGTTCTGTTCACCAAAGAAGTACCAACCGATGATGGTCGAGAACGCGAAGAAGAACAGACACACGGCCACGAAGCTCATACCGACATTACCCAAGCCCACCGTGTAGGCCTGCTGCGTCAAGGCAATACCCGTGGTCTTGAAGTCGAGTACGCCCGTCACGAGAATCACGATACCCGTGAAGGTCACGATCACCACCGTCGTAAAGACACCAAACATGGCCACGAGACCCTGTTCAGCCGGGTGTTCCACACGAGCCACAGCGTGGGCGTGCGGCGTCGAACCCATACCGGCTTCGTTCGAAAAGAGACCGCGAGCGACACCGAACTGCATGGCCTTAGCGACCGTCAAGCCCAAGGCACCACCCATCACGGATTCCGGATCAAAAGCAGCCTGGAAGATGAGTTTAAAGGCTGGGATGACTTCACCGAGGTGGGTACCGATCACATAGCAACCACCGATCAAATAGACGGCAGCCATGAAGGGAACGATCTTTTCAGTGACGCTCGCAATGCGACCCACGCCACCAAAGAAGACCACACCCGCGAGCAAGGCACAGATACCGCCCGTCACGAAGGCCGGCATGCTAAAAGCCGTCTGCATGGCATTAGCAATCGAGTTGGACTGAACCATGTTGCCGATACAGCCGAGCGCGATGATGATCGCGACCGAGAAGAAGACCGCTAACGGACGCCACTTTTCACCCATACCGAGCGTGATGTAGTAAGCAGGGCCACCGACCGTATGGCCATGGCTATCCTTCGTACGATAGATCTGTGCGAGCACAGCTTCAGCAAAGATCGTAGCCATCCCGAAGAAGGCGGCGACCCAAAGCCAAAAGAGCGCACCAGGACCCCCAGCAACCAAAGCTGTGGCAGTACCCGCAACGTTACCTGTACCGACCTGCGCAGCCACCGCCGTGGCCAAAGCCTGGAAAGAGCTCATCCCAGATTTGTCGGCACGCTTACCAAAGAGCGAAGCGCCACCTAAAAGGAAGCGAGCCGCTAAACCAAATTTGCGAATCTGAACGAAACGCAACTTGAACGTATAGAAAATCCCGGTTCCGCACAAAAGCGGAATCAAGAAGAAGACGCCCCACAGCACGCTGTTAACGTCATTTACGAGTTGATTTAAAAATTCCATTTTGTTGTCTTAGAGTCAATGGATGAATAAAGAACACGCCGGTTTATGTTCGCTCAGCGTGCGGCCTTTGTTATCGGCCTACGATTTATAGTTATAGTTATTTGGGATTTGTCTTCGTCACAAACAACAAAACACGACGAAGGCAAAGAATTTTTTTGGTTTACGGCAAGAACATCATCTTCTTCATGAAGGCAATGCCAGCCGGAATCACGACTTCATCATTCCAACAAAAGTGGGGTGAGTGAAGTTCTGCTGTCGCGCCAACACCTAAGAAGAAAAAGACACCTGGCACGCGACGTTGATAGAACGAAAAGTCTTCAGCGGCTAACACTGGTTCTTCAAGAACGCCCACTCGGCTCTCACCCAAGTCCGCCTGAACCCTTTCAAAAAGCGCTTCATGATTCCAGACGGCCGGATAACCCGTGCTATAAGTAACATCAAGCGCACAACCTGTTGCCTCAGCGACCGTCTTAGCGTTGGCTACGAGCGTTTCGCGAATAGTTTGCGCCGTCTCTTCTTCGTAGGAACGTAACGTGCCTTCGACGCGGGCTTCACCCGCCACAGCATTACGGACAGTACCCGAAACCATACGACCAAACTGCAAAGTGCGACGCACGTTCGTGGGCAACCCTTCGACATAGTCATAAGTCGCTTGGGTCCAAGCTAAAGCCGCACGCAAGGCATCATGCCCTTCAGCAGCACGCGAGACATGGACGCTCTTACCAATCACCGTCAACGTGACTTCATTGGAGCGTGCCATCAAGGGGCCAGGACGAGACCAGACGGTGCCTTCGGGGAGATTCGGCCAAAGATGTAAGCCGAAGATACGTGTGACGCCATATTTTTCAAAAATACCGGCATTCACCAGACGTTCTGCACCGCCTGTCGTCTCTTCGGCAGGCTGAAAGACAAAAAGGACATTACGCGGCAGCTGCACACCTTCTCTTAAGAGACGTGCTGTTTCGGCAGCAAGCCCCAAAGCAATCGCCGTATGGCCATCATGACCACAGGCGTGCATGCGACCGGGTTTGCCCGACGCGAAAAAGAGCCCCGTACATTCAGTGACAGGCAAGGCGTCCATATCCGCACGAAAAGCGACCGTTTCTTTCGCACCCACGTCAAAGTACGCACAAACGCTACCCTTGATCGGGTGCGTGAGTGCTGCGCCGAGTGGTTCGAGCGCACGCGTGACATAAGCCAGCGTCTCTGGTAACTCATCATCCAATTCAGGAATCTGATGAAGCGCTCGACGGTGCGTAATGGCATCGCTAGTCATAGGGAGAGAAATCCTTTTTGTTCTTGTTGGATCGATGCTCGTCGTTTGACGAGTCTTGTTTATTATTAGCTTGACAACGTTCTAGCGTTACAAAACTTATCATGTGAAATGATTTATAGCACAGCGATTTACTTGTCGGGGTAGAGAAACCACTAAAAACACGCTATCTAAGGTGTTGAGATTACGCTCTCTTACTTAGATCACTTGCGATAATCGCCCTTAAGCGCATTTAGTCCCACAAAAAACGCTCGCTTCGTGGTAAGTTTAAAAGCTAGTAGATAGAGGCGCGGGTACGAAGACCTCTGGGAAGCTGGCAAGCGATGATCCAGAATGAGGCAAATCCGCCGAATTGTTAAGACGGGCACGGCTTAACAATGGGTCGTCGGAAAAGATCCGACGGACTGTCCGTTCATCTTCGAACGGTTGCGCTATCAGCCCTCAGACTTCGGTGCACCCTAACAGCACCCTTTCCTGTCGGCAGAGGCGTCAACTCTACCGACTTTTTTTATTGTTTGAAAAAGTTCTGAGGAGACCTTTGATGAAGTTCGACCACGTTTGCGGCTCCATCGTCGCCATGATCACCCCGTTTCACGCTGACGGCAGTGTGAATTTTGAAGCCTTAACTGCGCTCATTGAACGCCAGATTGCCGGTGGCACCGATGCCATTTTGACGCTCGGCACAACGGGTGAATATTCCACCATGACTCACGAAGAAGACGCCGCCGTGGTGCGTCACACGATTGACACGGTCGCTGGTCGCGTGCCTGTAATCGTGGGCTCAGGCTCCAACTGCACAGCCACCCAGATCGAAATGAGTCGTCGCTACGAAGCGATGGGGGCCGATGCCCTCTTGATCATTGCCCCTTATTACAACAAGGCCAATGCCGAAGGCATGTATCGTCACTTTGCTGATACGGCTGATGCGGTGAGCGTCCCTTGCATTCTTTATAACGTGCCAGGTCGTACGGGCTGCTCGATCCCTGTCTCGGTCGTTGAACGCTTAGCTAAGCACCCCAACATCTGCGGTATTAAGGAAGCTTCAGGTAACATGAGTTACGCCATGGAAGTCGCACGCTTTTTGAGCCCCGACTTCCAGATGTGGTCTGGTAACGACGACATCACGCTTCCGATCATGGCTGTGGGTGGCTCTGGCGTGATTTCTGTCTATGCAAACGTCGACCCAGCCTCTTGCCACAAGATGTGCGCAGACTGGCTCGCTGGTCGTCACGACGAAGCACGCGCCGAACAGTTGAACCGCCTCAACCTGATGAACCGTTTATTTATTGAAGTGAACCCCATCCCAGTCAAGGCCGCCCTCAATATGATGGGCTTGAACGCGGGTCCAATGCGTTTGCCGCTTTGCGACATGGCGCCTGAAAATGCCGCGATATTGCGTGCCGAACTGGTGAACGTCGGGTTGATTTCGGAGTAAAAACAAAATGAAAATCCTTTTGATTGGCACTGGCCGCATGGGTCTGCTCATGAAAGAAGTAGCCGCCGAAGCGGGTGACACGATCGTGGCCGCTTATGATGCCAACAATATTGACGCCCTTGCCTCGGCCAACCACGATGCTGACGTTGTGATTGACTTTTCGAGTCCCGCTGCGCTTCCGCACGTCGTTGACTATGTGCGTCGCACGGGTACGGCTCTATTGTCTGGCACGACAGGGTTTACACCTCAAGAGAAGGCAACCCTTGAAGCCTTGCGTGACGTGGCTCCAGTCTTATGGAGCGCCAACTATTCGCTTGGCATCGCCGTGCTCGCTAAGGCCCTTCGTTTGGTAACGGGCGCGCTACGCCCTGACTTTGATATTGAAGTCACCGAAACACACCACAACCGTAAGGTCGACGCACCAAGCGGCACCGCCAAGCTTCTGGTTGACGCATTAGACCCGAAGCATGACTTGACGCCTGTCTACGGTCGTGAAGGTCAGTGCGGCGCGCGTACCCCTAACGAAATCGGCATTCATGCCTTGCGTGGCGGTACGGTCGCAGGCACCCACACGGTACACTACTTTGGACCTGACGAAGAGCTCGAATTCACGCATCGTGCCACGAGCCGTCGTATTTTTGTCAACGGCGCCCATAAAGCTGCCCGTGCACTCTATCAGCGTGCACCTGGCCTTTATACGCTCGACGACATCCTCTTTTCGTAACTCATTCTGTTAACTAAAAACACATATCATGAACGCTCAAGAAATCATCGACTACATTGCGACCGCCCCTAAGAAGACGCCCGTCAAGGTTTATGTGAACCTCACGGAACCCGTGGACTTTAAAGTTGCCGGGGCTAAGGTGTTCGGTGAAGGCTTAAGCCTCACGATTTTTGGCAACTGGGCTGATCTTGAGCCTGTCATTGCTGCCAACGCAAGCCGTATCACGGACATCGTGATCGAAAACGATCGCCGTAACTCTGGTGTTCCGCTTCTTGATACGAAGAACATTCGTGCCCGTATTGAACCGGGTGCCATCATCCGTGAAAAGGTTGAAATTGGTGAGGGTGCCGTCATTATGATGGGCGCTGTCATTAATATCGGTGCCGTCATCGGTGAAGGCACGATGATTGACATGGGCGCCGTGTTGGGCGGCCGTGCTATCGTCGGTAACCGTTGTCATATTGGCGCAGGTACCGTGCTCGCTGGGGTTGTCGAACCTGCCTCTGCGACGCCTGTCATCATCGAAGATGATGTCATGATTGGCGCCAACGCCGTCGTGATCGAAGGCGTGCGTGTCGGCAAGGGTGCCGTCATTGGTGCGGGTGCAGTGGTGATCTCGGACGTCCCCGCTGGCGCTGTGGTCGTTGGTAACCCGGGTCGCATCATCAAAATGAAGGACGAAAAGACCGCTTCTAAGACCGCTTTGGTTGACGCTTTGCGTAACCTCGATTAAAGATCGGTTAAGCGTGATTTCGAACGGGCAAACCATCATGGGTTGCCCGTTTTTTATGTCATTAATATAGAATGGTTCTCATTCTCTTAAACCACCCTCACTCTGAACTGATGCTCAAAACAGAACTTGAAGTCACAGGCATGGCTTGTGAAATGTGTGAAGCCCATATGGTCGAAACGATTCGTGATGCGTTTCCTGGAACCCACTTTAAGACGCTTCGTGCCTCACACCGCAAAAACTTAGTCGAGATGGTGACAGACCAGCCGCTTGACGAACGCGTCCTTAAAAAAGCCATTCACGAAACGGGCTACAAAACAGGAACCTGTTCCGTGAGCGAAGCGAGACCCAGTTTTTGGGCAAAGCTTTTTGGCGCACGCTAACGGGCAACCGCCTCAAAACGCACATCAACTGCGTCAAAACATCAAACCATGCTCTTGGAGAGAGCAATCTACCAATCAGAGTTTCAAAATTGGTAAAATTTCAGGCAAACTTTGAGAGTTGTAATAAAGATTTTCGATAGGCATAGCTTTAAATAGCCTCCCATATAATAGTCCCATCCTTTTTTTCTACTACGGAAATCAAAAACCATGAATAAGACCAAGCTCGTCCTTCTCACCGCCGCTACGCTGCTCGCCGTCACCTCCGGTGCTGAAGCCGCCAAGGTCAAACGTTCCAAGCCGTCTTTCTCTCGTCCGGCTCCGACGCAGATGCAGCGTGCCCCTGCGCCCGCGCCTGTGACGAATCCGGTTCCGGGTCGTCCGGCCGCTGCTCAGCCGGCTCAGGCTGCTAAGCCTGCCACCCAGACGGCTCCGGCTCAGAATGCCGCTCCGACGCAAAACGCTGCTCCGGCCCAGAATGCTGCACCGGCTCAGAACGCCGCTCCAGCCAACCAGATGCCGCCGCAGGCCGCCGCCCAGCAGCAAAACGCTGGTGGTGGTTTCGTCTCTAACATGATGGGGGCCGCTGTGGGTGCCGTCGCTGGTTCCGCGATTGGTAATGCTTTGTTTGGCGATAAGCCGGCTGAAGCCACCCAGTCCGAAGCCGTCAACGTTGACGCTCAACCTGCTGACGCTAACCAGGCTCAGCCCGCCGCACAGGCTCAGCAGCCTGCTGCCGCCCAGTAAAAAAAGACCACCTTCCATCTGGCCTTTTTCTCGCCCGTGTTTCTGCATAAGCACGGGCGTTTCTATTGGTGCTTCTTGTACAATACGGTGATTGATTATTTCGACCTCGACATGCTTTCACCGTTTTCTTGCCCTACTCTCGAAGGCTCAGCGGGTCCCGTGACCCTCACGGACCCTATCTTTATTTCTGACCTTCACTTAAGTCACGCCGAACCCGATACACTCCATGCATTTTTGCGGTTTCTTAAGTCTGACGCTGATCAACACCGTGAACTTTTGATTTTGGGTGACTTCTTCGACTATTGGATTGGTGACGACGCGTCTTTTACGATGCAGGTCGTGGTCGATGCGTTGCGTCAATATGCAAAGACCCATGCGCTTTACATCATGCATGGCAATCGTGACTTCATGATGGGTGAGCGCTTTGCTAAAGAGATTGGTGCCACCTTACTTAAAGACCCGACGATCGCCAAAGTAGGGCAACAAACGCTACTCCTTTCGCATGGCGATGCCTGGTGTACGCGTGACCATGATTATCAAGCCGTTCGTCGTCGTGTACGTAGCATTTGGTGGCAGTGGCTCGTCATGCGACTTCCCTTAAAAAAGCGCCTCTCGATTGCCGAAAATGCGCGCGCCAAAAGTTTGAGTCGCAAATCCACAAAAGCTGCTTACCTTACGGACGTCACGCCAGAGGTCGTCTTGGATGCAGCCACTCAAGCGCAAGCCAAACTCATTATTCATGGGCATACCCATCGACCGACCATTGAAGCCATGACCGACACCGTGACCCGTATCGTGCTGCCTGACTGGCACTTTGTGGGCGATAAGCCACAGCGTGGCGGCTATGTGTGTTTCGACGGTGCTACGCCTAAACTCGTCACGTTCACTGAAAGGCACGACTAAGCCGTCTTGAGTAAGTATTCACCCAAACGTCGACAAGAGCCACTGAGTTCTCATTCGTCTTAAAATAGAGTTTGTTGATCTTTATTTGGTTTGGGTATTGAGGATGATTAAGAAGCCACAAATTGAAATCACAGAACGAGAAGTCAAAGAACTGAACGAAACGTTTGGCTTTCACTTTTCGCGTGAGGAGTGGCTTATTAAACTCACCAATGAACCTTCTTATGAGTCATTAGTTCGTGCCTACTATCAGTGGCACGTTTCTGACCTCATGGATCGTATTCCTGATGGCTGCCCCGTCCCGGCAAATTTTTCGGACGCGCATGCGCCCTATCCCCCCGTTCTTCAGGGTGACCTTGAAAACGAAGCTCGTCATCGTGCAGCGCTATTTTTGATTCAAACGATTCGACCCATCCAAGAGGACATCGAAGCGCTTCATGAACGTGAAGCCATTTTGAGCGCCCCTTTGCCTAACGGCCAACCAAGCGACGCCCCATTCATGCGCCGCGTCATTTATTTGGCTGGTGCCTGGTACCACCGCGTCGAAGCGATGGACATTGAAGGCCACAAGGCATTACGCGACTATCTCCTCAAAGCCTGGCCCACCTATCGTGGTGAACCCATCACGCAGTCCCTTTTTGAAGACTGGCGGCTCTCAGACTACGTGATAGGTATCACGAACGAAAACTCTACCCTCAACTAAAACGACATCAATCGGCGCAAGTGTTGTTTCTTAATCATACGTTTTTAAGCAATTGCACACGGCTTTAGAGACTCATGCGATAATGCTCTAAAGTCGGTATCTTCCCCTCATGAGATATCCTTTTGCAATCGAACAACTATCAGTCGTCGAGTTTAAACTCGTACAAAAGCGACAGTTCGAGACCAAACCTCAAACTTATCAACGTTTCAACGCGCTACGAAATTACAAATTCAAGCAATGAACAACATCGCAGAAGAACTCTTTGATGAAGCCAAAGCTCGCCTTCGCCGCATTGAAGCCGTGCATGGCATACGTATCCTTTATGCTTGCGAAGCAGGTAGCCGTAGCTGGGGCTTTCCCTCGCCCTCGTCTGACTACGATATTCGATTCATTTACGTCTCGCCCTTAAAGTCGTACTTACGTTTAACACCCATGCCAGACAGCATCACCTTGCCCCAAGATGAACTTTGGGACATTCAGGGGTGGGATCTGCGCAAATGCCTACACCTACTCAAAAAAGGCAATGTCTCGGTGGCGCAGTGGCTCTATAGCCCGATCGTTTATCGCAACCACCCGCTCTTTTTGGCTGAGCTGCGTAAGCTCCTTGACCATGGGTCACCCCTACCCCGTCTTTATTGGGCATATCGTTCGATGGCGCAGGCGCACATCACGAACTACCTCATGGGTCACGAGACGATCGCCTATAAGCGATTCCTCTACATTATTCAAGGTCTTTTGGCAATGAATTGGGTTGCCGAACGCCGTACCATGCCACCCGTTGTCTTTGAACAGTTAGTCGAAGGCATGGTCACTGACGAAAATTTACGAGCCGAAATTGAGACCTTGCTCAATATTCAACGACGCGATAGTCACGAAGGCGAAGTGGGACCCAAGCAGCTTTTCCCGGCGATGCTCGCTTTTATTGAACAGACGCTTCTTGAAACGCAGCCGCCGATGGATGAAAAAACGGAAGTCCCGTCCGACATCTTGGACGACTTCTTTATTAAGTGGCTTGGCGTTCCTGGCCTTTAACCGTAACTTTGGAGAGCGTTTCCTATGGCACGCAGCACTTCCGCACTAGATGAAGCCATTACGATTATTGAGATTCTTCAGCGAATCCCCAAGCATCGTAAGGTCACCTTGTCCGAGATTCAAGAAGGACTTGCGGCCTCTGGCATTGAACTACGTACCCGTACGCTCCAGCGCTATCTAAAGGCCATTACCGAAACGCCAGCTCTAGGGATCGAGTGCGACCAACGTGCGCGTCCCTATGGATATAAGCAAGGTGTCAACGGTATGGCCACGCTCTCGCACCAAGTTTCGGTACACGAGTGTTTGCTCCTACGTTTAGCGCAAGAACATATGCGCTTTATGATTCCGAACCAGCTCTCCAAGTCGCTCTCGCCTCTTTTTGACGTTGCACAGCAGAAGTTCCACGAAGACTCCAACAAAAAAGCTGAAAAAGCCTGGCTGAAAAAGGTAGCTGTAGTCGGTAACACCCTGCCCATGCAGCCGCCCAAATACCGTACGCACGTCTTTGACAATGTGAGTGAAGCACTCTTTCGTGAAGTCAAACTCGAAATCGAATATGAAAACGGTCAAGGACACACCTCCAAGAGTCTCGTGAACCCCTTGGGGCTCGTGCAGCAAGACGTTCGCCTCTATTTGGTCTGTACCTTCGATGGGTATCAAGACGTTCGTCACTTAGCGCTTCATCGCATCAAGAAAGCTACGGTCACCGAATGGATCGGACAGCGCCCGCGTGCCTTTAGTTTGGACGAGTACATCACCTCTCGTCAGTTTAATTACACCGACGGCGAGACTCGCAAAGTGATGCTCACTTTCAAGTTTGACAATTCTGTCACGGCACGCCAATTGTCTGAAACGCCCTTTAACCAGACGCAAAAGATTGAAGCCTTGGATAACGGCCTCTTTGCCTTTAGCGTTGAGCTTGACGACTCGCCTTTGATTGATGGTTGGCTCGCGGTACTGAAGCACTACACCACGATCACGGATCTCGTCAAAGCGCCGATTGTCTGAGACGAGAGTGACGCATGAAACGGTTGATATCCCTGTGTTTTTTAGCCCTCAGCTTCTTTTTAGGTTTAGGGCTACAAAGCGCACAAGCGGTCGAATTTACGGAACCAGGTCGCGTTTATGATGCGCAAGGACGCTATCAAGGACGCATGGAAGCCAATGGCCGCATGTATGACGATCGAGGGCGCTACCTTGGTCGTCAAGACGAAAACGGACGTCGTTATGACGACCGTGGTCGCTATGTAGGCCGAGAAGACGACAATGGCCGTCACTATGACGAGCGAGGTCGCTATGTTGGTCGTACTGACGAGAACGGTCGTTCATACGACCATATGGGGCGCTACCTTGGTCGTGAAGACCACAACGGTCGGCGCTACGACGCACGCGGCCGCTATCAAGGTCAAACCCGTTAAGCAGAGTACAATTAAACTTCTCTTTTGAGGCGTGTAGCGGAAGTTGCACGCCATCTTTCTGTTTTTGTTTTTCGACATCACCATCCATGTCCAAGCCTTACACTGCAACGCTCACATGTCCGCACTGTCACCAGCCGTTTGAAACCACTGTAGAAAGCGAAATTGACGCGCTACGCGAAGGCGATCGTCTTCGTCTGATTCTTGATGGCACATATGGCGAAACGACGTGTCCGCATTGCGGGACCGCTTTCTATGCCGACACACCGTTGACGGTGATTGATGCTGAGCACCATACCACCATTGAATTGACGGCCACCACCGATCCGATCGTGGTGCAACGTACGGTCGAAGCGTTGCTCACTAAGATGAAAGACGCCGAGGCCACTACAAACCATCAATATCGCCTCGTCATGCACTTTGATGACCTACGCGAAAAGCTCATCATGTTGAAGTCTGGGCTTGACGATCGTGTCGTGGAAATGATGAAGTTTGCCGCCGCTAAGAAGCGCCGCGAATTAAAGCCTAACGAAGGCTTTGAACGTGTGATGTTCTATCGTCGTGCTGGTGAAGGTTATTTTGTCTTCTTGGATCGTAGTAGTCGTACCGTGGCTGAAGTGTCTTTCAAGCGCTCGACCTATCAAGCCGTCAAGGCTCGCATGACGCTCACTGGAAGTCCATTGCTTGTGAATGGCGCCTGGGTTCTGCAGTACCTCGAAAAGCACCCTTGGCCGATGGATTAACTTAAACCAACAAGCCAAAATCAAGCCTCAGCACAATGATCGGATGTGGTCGGGACGCTGAGGCTTTTTTTGACACACACTTACATACTCCACGGCACGCTAGCTCTCTAAAGCATCTTCAGACGTCATCAGCAAAGGCAGGCACTGATCGTACTGAGCATCAACCTCTTCACTTGTCTGTAGCCAAAACCTCAATCCGGTATTTCGCGTGAGCGTCTGCCGACCTCTGACCGCCATCGCCAACGCCCTCTTCTGACCCACGATCACCACCAAACGCTTACCGCGTGTCACACCCGTATAAATGAGATTGCGCTTTAGCATCATGAAGTGTTGCACCGTCACAGGCAGTACCACGATCGGATATTCGCTCCCTTGCGACTTGTGAATCGTTGTGGCATAGCAGAGCACCAGCTCATCGAGTTCAGCATATGGATAGACCACTTCTCGCCCATCAAAATCAACAGTGAGTTCGTCCTCTTCAGCATCGAGCTTCGTCACAAAGCCAATATCGCCGTTGAAGACTTCGCGGTCGTAGTTGTTCTCAATCTGCATGACCTTGTCACCGACAGAGAACTTGGTTCCGAATTTGAGTACTGAGGCTTCAGTCGGCGGATTGAGCGCGAGTTGCAATACTTCGTTAAGCGAGCGCGCACCAGCGCTCCCGCGATTCATTGGACAGAGGACTTGAATATCCTTGATAGGGTCAACTTGATAGGCTTTCGGAAGACGATGCTGAACCAAGTTGGTAAGTACCGCAGGCATCTCCTCGTTTTCTTCAACAGCCACAAAATAACAATCGCCCTTTTCGGCCTTAGTAGGAAAGGGCGGCATGAAGCCAGCATTAATCTGATGAGCGGCCTTAATAATCCAAGAGGTCGCAGCCTGACGGAAAACTTCAGTTAAACGAATAACGGGTACCGCTTTGGACGTAATGACGTCCGACAAAAAGGCGCCTGGTCCCACTGACGGCAACTGATCAACGTCACCCACAAAAATCACAGCGGTTCTCGCTGAAAGCGCCTTAATGAGATGATTGGCTAACGGTATATCGATCATCGAACATTCGTCAGCAATCAAGAGGTCGCAATCTAATGGATTCTCTTCGTTACGTTGAAAGTCCATCGTCGACGGATCGATTTCGAGTAGACGATGAATGGTTTTGGCTTCGATGCCAGACGACTCAGACAGTCGCTTGGCTGCGCGTCCCGTCGGGGCACACAGCATCATATTGACGCCTTTGGCACGAAGAATTGTCAGAATGGCGCGTACAATCGTGGTTTTACCGACGCCAGGCCCGCCCGTGATCACCATCACTTTGGACTTAAGCGCTGCTGCCACAGCTTCGCGCTGACTCGTGGCAAGGGTCAAATTGAGTTTCTTTTCGACCCAAGGAATAGCTTTATCAGCATCGATTTTTGGCCAGGGTGGCTGCGTTTGAGTCAAGGCCTTGAGGTTCCGACCGATGCTCATCTCCGAATAATAAAGTGACGCCAGATAGATACTACCTTTTTCAGGGAAATCCGCTTCGATCAACTCACCTTCATCGATCTCATGGTCGATCGCACTTGAAATCACATCGACCGGGATATCTAAAAGCACCGACGCTTCTTTGAGTAGCGCCTGTCTAGTTAAGGCGCAGTGTCCTTGGTTACCTGAGGCTTCAGCCAAGGTATAAGCCACACCGGCACGAGCACGTATGGGTGAAGCGGGTTCAATGCCGATATTTTGCGCAATGGTATCAGCGGACTTAAAGCCGATGCCTCGAATATCTTTGGCGAGCCGATAAGGATTTTCCTTCACGACCTTGACGGCATCCTGCCCGTATTGCTTGAAGATGCGCACGGACTTTGAAGTACTCACACCGTGGCTATGCAAAAAGACCATGATCTCACGAATGATTTTTTGATCTGCCCATCCTGAGGTAATCTTTTGAATGCGCTTTGGACCAATGCCACGAAGCCCTTTTAAGCGCTCAGGCGCATGTTCAATGACATTGAAGACTTCAGTACCAAACGCCTTGACGAGCGTCTTTGCGCAGAAGGGACCGATACCCTTCACCATACCAGACCCCAGGTACTTCTCGATGCCATGGAGTGTCGTTGGCGCGTGAATCTTCAAAAACTGTGCACGAAACTGCCGCCCATATTCTTTATCCATCACCCACATGCCTGAAGCCGTCGCGTATTCGCCTGGCGTCACCGAAGGCGCATGCCCGAGGAGTGTCACAAGGTCTCGTTCGCCTTTTACCTTGATTCTGAGCACGCAATAGCCATTTTGCTCATTGTGATAGGTAACGCGCTCGACAAGACCACTGAGCTGATCCTTGGGTTGGCCATTAGGCTGTGAAGTGGGATTCGTCATAAGCTTTGTCGGTAGTTGTTAGCACATCAAACGATCAACCGATCTTTTCGATGCGCTCGAAACGGTGATAGGTTGGGGCTACGACTTCTAAAATCGTCCCGCTTTGTAAAGAACCAAGCGACAACAAAAAGTCGTCCGTAGCGACGCGATATTGAGCAGTATTAACAAAGCCCTCACGCGTTTCAACGCCATGCTTATCGTGTTGGCAAACCGATGTAAACATGCTAACGTAGTCACCCGCCTTAATGTCACCATGAACAGATCGCGGATCCTCTAAAGCGCCCTTCTCAGGCAGAACACGCCAGTATTCGTCATCGCGCTTTATCCACCCTTCCGGATTCTGCGACACGGCCTGGTACTTCGCGGCATAAGGGATTTTTTGCACTTCTTCGGTTCCATTGAACAAGGCTTTTTCGCCAGCATAGAAGCAAACCACACCACCCGTATTCATCGTGATGGAGCGGTTTAAGTCGCACTTTTGACCCACAAATTGGATCGGATACTGCGCGTTACCAAAGGTGTGCGGCACAAACATCAACTCATCACCCACAGTACAAGCACTCGTATCAAAGTCCTGAACAACGCAGACGCGAGCCTGTGTTATGAGAGGCAGAGACAAAAGTGAAGCAATTAATGCGAATCGGATCGGTTTTGTCATGTTTTTCCTGTCAACGATCTAGATACGACAAGTCGAGCGCTTTTCGAGCCGCTCTAAACGCCTCCAGCAAGCGTTTACATTGACCCCTCAACCACCACACCTCTGATGATAGCGATATTCGAACGCCCATAGACAGACAGCTATGTCGTAAACCAATGGTTCTCGAAAAATGGCCAAAGAAAGAATGCTTTGAGCATAATATCGTTCAAGCGCCAAATGCAAAAGGCCCGCATCACGCGAGCCTTTTACATTCATTCAATCGACTTAACGATTACTTCATTGGAACAACGGCCTTCTTAGGCACCTTGCAGCCGAGGATTTCCTTCGTCAAATCCTTCCACTGATAAAGATTGCCTCCGAACTGCTTCTGGAAAGCGAGAGCAGCTTCCTTGGTGCTGAACGGAGCAAGCGACTTGCCCATCGTGGCCTTACGGCTAGAACCCTGGACATACCAGGCCGTCTTCGCATCAATGAATGTGTTGTCGGGGTGTTCCCAATTGTCGTTGTCCATGTCGTTGACCCAAATGCCAGCCATATCGGCAGATTCACCGAGGCGGAGCAACGTGCAGGCCATGCACTTCGTGCTGCAGAACTTGTAGACATTGCCGCTCTTCATCACGATTTCAGCCTTGGGGCCAGGATACTTCGTGATCCACATATCGCACGTATGGCACTGATCGGCATCCGTGATGGTCTGCGTGCCGTTATCGGCAGCGACAGCAGCGGTCATAGAAAAGACCAACGCAGCGGCAACGCCGCAAAGCTTGGCGGTCATCTTCATAGTGATTCTCCTCACTAAATTCGTTAAATACTTTTTCGGATTTTTTGACCCAATTACCTGCTCAGAGAGGGATTCCCAAAGAGCGGCATTGTTTTGTTATATGGAGCCAAGCGCGCGTTATAGATAGATTTCGGATCTTTGCGTCGTCATGGTCCAGTTCAACAGACCGTCAAGCTGGGGACAAAACGATTTGCGAACCTTATGATTATAGACCATTTCTATCGTTCGAATAAACTAAACACATCGTTCAGTTTTACTGTACGAGAAGCGTTTATTTAAGTATTAACCCTTTAATTAGACCTAGAAAACGTATCCGATGTCGGGAAAAAATCACTACTTTAGTTGGGTATATCGTTCACGCATAGCAAAAACCCCTAGCTTCTTTCGAAACTAGGGGTTTTTAATTTGTGAGCCTGACGATGTCCTACTTTCACTGGAAATACAACC